>CAZKZS010000369.1:0-5034 GCA_964557285.1 uncultured Anaerolineae bacterium
GGCAGCCATCGCCACTTCGGTCGCTTCTTCCGTCGCTGCCATTGCTTCCTCAGTGACGGCCATCGCTACTTCGGTTACTTCTTCGGTTGGGGCAACCGCCGCTTCTTCAGTCGCTTCCTCAGTTGCCGCTTCTGTGGCTTCTACGGCTTCGGTCGCTTCTTCGGTTGGGGCAACCGCTTCAGTGGCTTCTTCTGTCGGGGCAGCCGCTTCTTCAGTGGCTACCTGTTCTGTGGTAGCCGTAGGGTTTCTTCTTTCTTCGGTATCTTCCTCTTCATCATCCCCACAGGCTGCCAGCCCAAGCATCACAACCAGCAGTAATGTGAAAATGAGCAGAAGACGTGATTTAAAGGGTTTCATGAACTTCTCCTCCCAAAAACCTGATTTAACAGCGCCAAATTATAGTTCCTTCGCCCTACAGAAGCAACAAATATCAGCAGAATTGTGCATCCTGCTGCATTAATATCAGGTGAAAAGATAAAAGAAACCTACAAATCTTCAAATAAATCGTCGAGAGGAGGAAGTTCGCCCGTTTGTTTTAATTGACGGGGCGGGGGCTGCATTTTTTTCTGACGCTCATACAGCAGTTCCGATTTTTGGGCTTCCAGGTCCAGGTAAGCATCGGAAGCAGTTGCAAACCTGCCATGCACGGCGGTATCCGTGGTCGATTTTAACTGAGCAGGCAGTTCGTCCGGTGATTTTCCGGTTTTCTCCCGTTCCGCCTGAACCCGCACTTCAAAGTAGGTGCGCCACTTTCTGAGCGCAAACGTGGAGGTTTCCGGCAGTTCAGACGGAATACGTGCATACAACACGCGCATTTTGCCGCCTTTTTCCTGTACAAACGCCGATTGGCAGTTGTCACAAACCGCAAAATCGGGCGCACCAGGGGTATGAATAATCCGTTGTTTCTGCTTCCCGCAAATAGCGCAGTTCTGCCATCGGATAGCGTCGTTGTCCATGTCCCATAAAATATAAATTTGTTCAGACATTGATAAGTCCTGTGAAAAACAACACTGTCCATATTTTAACGCATAAATAGGATGTATGTCAGGCAAAGCAGCCTGACCCAAAAAACCAAAAATCCTGCCAGCATCCCGACCCCTAAAGCCAACGCCCGAATCAGCAGCATCAGGGGAAAAATCAGCAGCACGGAAGCATCTTTACGGACAACCAATTTGATAAATGCCCCCGCGCTGACGAAAAACAGGACCAGCAGCAGCAGAAAAAGCAGCCAGAAAAAAGGGAAAAAAATCCCTGTCATTAGACTCAAACCCATCAGGGCTGCCAGCACAATTTGTAATTTCAGGGTGGGCGGTGTGTGGGAGTCCTGAACCGCTTTTGATGGCATATGGCGCAGAAGTTTCATTTTCCAGAAGGCGATACGATATTTACGTTTCGCATATGCCCACAGGTTTGTAACGTGATGATGAGCAACGGCGGCTTCCGGCACAAAAATCAGTTTCGCACCGGAAGCCACCAGCCGGAAGGATAAATCCTGGTCTTCATCCACCGGAAGGGATTCGTCAAATCCACCTGCCGCTTCAAAAACGTCCCTTCGGTAGGCGGCGCTGTAGGTATCAATGAAGTCAATTTGAGCAAATTGACTCATACGCTGGTAGCGATTTTCGTATTCAAGCTGCACGAATCGGGCAATCAGATGACGGGTTTTCAGCCGATAGACACCTTTTGTCCCCGCTACCGTTTTGTCCTGTGCAAAAGGGGCAGTCAGGGCAGCCAGCCAGTTTATATCCGGTTCGCAGTCAGAATCGGTAAAACACAAAATATCGCCCGTGCTGTGTGCGACTCCCACGTTACGGGCGGCTGCCGGTCCCCGATTTTTCTCCAGGCGGATAACACGAACCCCTGCCGATTCTGCAACGTGGTACGTATTGTCATGAGAAGCATCATCCACGACAATGATTTCAAATGGGGGGAAGCTCTGGCGGGCAAGCGCCGCCAGGCATCCGGCTAAAGTGCGTTCCGCGTTGAAGGCAGGGATAATAACGCTGGGTTTCATCATGAACACATTTTATAAACGATGGTTGTTAATCATACTCCTGATTTTTATCGTGGGCATTGGCTACAAGGTGGCACGAATTGCCCTGCCTGCTTATCGCCTATGGCAGGATATTCAAGCCCTCTCCCAAACCGAAGATTTTACAAACATTGAGCCGGATAAACTCGATAAAACTACACAATCCGCGTATCGGAACACCCGCGATTTACACAGCGAACTAAAGTTGTTTTTCCCGCTTTTTCGCAGAATGGGCTGGCTGCCCTTTGTGGGAGATGAAATCACCGCCGCGCCGGATGTGTTAGAAGCCGGATTGCTGCTGTCTGAATCCGGTGCGATGCTCAGTGAACATCTTGCCGCGCCCATTTTACGGGAATGGCAGGCCGACTCTTCTCAGGAAATGCTGCTGCTGGTCGCACAGACTACCGAAGAATCGCAGCAGGAGTTATCTATCGCCAGGGCGAATTTATTTTCTGCGGAATACTTTCTGAACGAGGTTGAACTGAAAAATTTGCGTCCAGCGCTGCGTGACCCGTTGCAGCGTTTGCTCAACCGCCTGCCAGATGCCCGGTTGAGTCTGGAAATGCTCAGTCAGATGCCCAACCTTACCGGATTAGAGGGTGAAGAACGAAACTATTTGTTGATTCTGCAAAATGAAGATGAACTGCGGGCAACCGGAGGATTTATCAGCGCGGTAGGAGTCGCGCAGTTTCGGGCGGGACATCTGGAAACCATCACTTTTCAGGACAGCTATACCGTTGATAATCCCGCCGCGCCGTTGTTTGCTCCCCCCGAACCCCTGCAAACCTTTGCGCTGGTGGAACGGTGGGTGCTGCGAGATGCTAATTGGTCGCCGGATGCCCCCACGTCAGCTCACGACATTCAAAAAATTTATGAGGCCAACACGGGGCAAAAACTGGATGGAGTCATCATGCTGAATCAGGAAGCCGTGGTCAGACTGGTGGATGCCATCGGGCCGCTGACTCTGCCGGATTTTCCTGAGCCTGTCACCGGAGCAAATTTACGTGAGTACATGCGCCGTGCATACTCACCCGATGCAACGGTGTCCGTTGATGCGTGGTGGCTGGATCGGAAACAGTTTATTCAGGTGCTTTTTGATGCCATCATGAAGCGGCTTCAAACTGAATATAGCCAGGTAGAAGTCGTATCTTTATGGGATAACCTGCAATCCGCGCTGGACGAAGGACATCTTATTATTAATCTTTTTACCCTGCCGGCGGTGCAGGTCATTGTTGAGGAGGAAGGCTGGCATCATCCCCTGCTGCTGCCCCACACTGGCGATTATCTGATGGTGGTCAACAGCAACCTGGGATTTAACAAGGTGAATGCGGTAGTGGAATCTCGTTTAGAGTATCATGTCAGCCTCACCAGCCTTGAAACCCCGTTCACTCAACTAACTTTATCTTATATTCAGCCCCAGGGTGAAGGCGTCGAGTGTATTCATGAGGCCCGTTACGGGGACACGCTGGCCTATGAGGAGATGATAACACGCTGCTACTGGAATTATGTGCGTATCTATACCCCGTCTGGAAGTCGGCTGGTAAAAAGCAGCCGGCATCCCATTGCCGACGAAAACCTGCTTGCTTCACAGGCGTGGGAGGGAGAAGCCAAACGCACTCAGGAAATCCTTGCCGATGGCCGTCTTGTCCAGCCCATCACCCAGTGGTTACTGGTTCCGGTCGGAGGCAGCGAAACGGCCACGTTTACCTATACCCTGCCCGAAAGTGTGCTTTTTAAGGAGGATGGCCTGTACCGCTATCAACTCAAAATTCAGAAACAGGGCGGCGTTCTCAATATCCCCACCACCGTGACCGTTGATTTACCTCTGGATGCCATTGACATTGATGCTCCGGCGGCCACCGTAAGCGAAAACAAAGTTGTGCGCTGGGAAGTGGATTTGCGCCGGAATACTGACTTTTCCGTTACGTTTCGATTAGAAAAAACGCTGCCGGAATGACAGCGTTTTGAGGGGTTAACCGCCGCTTTCAAAAGCCGTCACAATTTCCTCAGCCGCTTTATATTCATCGCTGCCTTCGGGTACTTCGTCCAGGACTTTGGTCGCTTTTAAGTAATCTTCCATCGACACTTTAGGCCGATTTTGTTTGTCAATTCTGAGCCGCATAGCTTCCAGCGCGATATGCTCCTGGTCGCTCATTGCGCCGTGTGCCTTGCTGATTGTTTCAAAATCTTCGGTGGTGAGGGTTTGTTTTTCCTTAAGAATGGCTTTTAATTTGTCAAATGTTTCACTCATAGCGATGCTTCCTGCCCGTCATCATGCTCCGACCATTATATCGCAGATTAGGAAAGGGTTAAGTCTTTTTGCAAAAAAGTTACGTTCCGGTTTGAATTGTAGGAAATATTTCTCGTAGGGGCAAACGATGGACACAGGCACAATTCTTACTTACATCATTCTTGGGGCAATCGCGGGGACGGCGGCGGCGGCGCTGGTCGAGCGCAGTTCCAAACGTAAAGGGCAAATGCTTCGGAATACCATCATCGGGATTCTGGGGGCATTTGTCGGCAATTTTCTGTTTTCCGTATTTGATATTGGCCTGCCTGCTTTTTTGAGCGATGCACAGCTTTCGCTGGCGGATGTGTTGGTCGCTTTTATCGGAGCTATTATTGTGATATTTATCCTGGGGGTTTTGCGACGCTAAAGTTCCGGCAAAATCCTATTGACAGGGGTATCCTGTCTTTATAGAATACCCCTTAACTGCCGACGTAGCTCAATTGGCAGAGCAGGCGTTTTGTAAACGTCAGGTTATGGGTTCGATTCCCTTCGTCGGCTTGCACCTTCAAAGAAGAGGTGCATAGTAAGAACTTTACCGAGTTTATTTTGATGAACGTATGGGTCAGTGTCCCGAGCGGCAAAGGGGAGGGACTGTAAATCCCTTGGCGGACGCCTTCGTAGGTTCGAGTCCTACCTGGCCCACTCAATTGAATATCCTTGCCCGCATAGCTCAGTGGTAGAGCACGTTCTTGGTAAGAACGGGGTCATGAGT
>CAZKZS010000370.1:0-309 GCA_964557285.1 uncultured Anaerolineae bacterium
ACGTAATCCCCTGCCGCGCCATCAAAGGAAAAATAGTAACTTTCATTTTCGGGGTCAACAATTTCGCCGGAAAACGATTCCCCATAGGTAATGGGAATCACGTCCTGCGCCCTGACCGGAGGAAGGACAGGGAGAATAAGCAGCATCACGGTAAAGAGTAAAGTGATTTTTCTCATAGATGAGTCTCTCTAAATAGGGATGGACGTATATATAGAGGGTTTGAAATCAAACCATATAAACCACATTGTATGAGAATCTGGAAGAAAGGCAATTTAGAACCCCATCCTCTCATGAAAGCATGTTACGTTA
>CAZKZS010000370.1:319-5026 GCA_964557285.1 uncultured Anaerolineae bacterium
AGGTGGATTTTCAGGAAAAACCCTGGCGCAAAGCGCTGCGCTGGGGATTCATATTAGCGATTGTTCAGCGTCTTATTCTCCTGTTTTGGATGGGCATCGTGGCGCTGTCCTTTGAGCAGTACATCCCGGACGGGCTGGATTTTCATAATACCACTTATTCTCATCTGCCAACCTATGAATCAGATGCAGCGCGGGCAGCATTTGTGGTCTGGCGGCGGTGGGATGGGGTTCACTATTTAAGTCTTGCCCAAAACGGTTATCTGAACGGCGACCTTAAAACGACGGTTTTCCCGCCGCTTACTCCGGTTTTGATTCGGTTTTTTGACGTATGTCTGCCCGGAGCAGTGGATTTTGCAGGGCTGGTATTTGCGACCCTCAGTTTTGGGCTGTATCTGACTCTGCTGTATCGGGTCTGTGAAACTTATTATCAGAACCAACGGCTTGCCCCTGCGGCGGTGCTGGTGGCTGCCTTTTTACCCTTTTCCTACTTTTACAATGCCCCTATGTCCGAATCCCTGTATATGGTCATGGTGATGGGCATGTTTTATTCGGCAGCCAGGGAACGCTGGTGGCTGGTGACGGTTTTTGGCATCCTTGCCACATTAGTTCGGCTGCAAGGGGCGGCGCTGATGGGAATTGCCCTGCTGCTGTTGCTGGAAAAAGAAAACGACCTCAAAAACTGGAAAAACATCCTCATTAAGGGCTGGCATTTTGCGCTGATTCCCCTGGGAATAGCTGCTTTTACCCTCTACCGCGACTCGATTGGCCTGCCGCCCATGGATGAGGTTTATGATCGGGCATATGATATTTATTTTACCAATCCGTTAAACGGTCTGCTGATTAATTTGCGCTTTTTTATAGACCGCCCCCTGCTGGCCTTAAGAACGCCGGATTTACTTGCCTTTGCAGCGTGCCTTATTCTGTGCGGGGTCATGCTGCGTTATGCTCAGCACCGCCACCTGCCGTTGGTCGCTTATACTTATGGACATATTCTCATTTTTGTAAACAAGATTAACGAGCTGGAATGGAGTGTCGGGCATGTAGAATACTCCCAGAGTCTGGCACGCTATTCCCTGGCGCTTTTTCCCTTGATTGTCCTGCTGGCTGATCTGTTTATGCACGCTTCCAAAGGGATAAGGCTCGTGATGGTGGTTTTCAGTTTCATAGGGTTTTTAACGCTGAGTGCGCTGCATGGGTTGGGGGCTGGGATCGCATGAAAAAAATATTTCCCGCGCCTACTTTTGCATTGGATACCCAGCATATTGATAAACGCCTTCGCGCCCGACTCGGCAAAGGCGAATTTGCGGCGCTGGTAACGGTGGTCTGTTTTTTGCTGGGAATCACCTATCTGGGCAGTCAGGGGATGCCATTTGGGATTGATTACACCTATTTCACCAACGCGGTACACGGCGATTTTAGACAGTATCGTTATGCTCACTGGTTTTTGCCCGTGCTGGCCGTGCTGGATGCCCTGCCCGGTTACAGTGGGTTTATTCTGTGGGGGTTGATGAATATCGCCGGAATCTGGTACGCAACACGGGTTTTTGGGGGAAATCCGGTGATTGTCCTGCTCAGCTATCAAATGCTCTATACCCTTTTTTACGGGCAAATTATCGGAGTTATTGCAGCCGGATTGGGATTTTTCTGGTGGGGATTGTCCAAAAAGCGGTGGGAACTGGCGGGGTTAGGGTTGGCACTGGCTGTGACCAAACTTCAAGTCGGCGTTCCTGTTGGCCTGACTCTGCTGCTGGTGGCCGATATTTCCTGGTATGCGCGGCTGCGTGTGATGCTGGTCGTGCTGGTCATTACACTGATTTCTCTAATAATTTATCCCCTGTGGCCTTTCAAAATTCTGGAAGGGCTGGAAAGCACCCCGCCGGATAACCGGGGCAGTGTTGCCATTTTGCCCTTTACGGGGGCAGTGGGGCTTTTGTTGTGGCTGCCGCCCCTTTTGCTGCCTCTCCCCGCCGGCAGGCGTGTGGTGGCTATCGCTGCAACTACCGCGCTGGCGCTGCCGTATTTTCAATCGAATGACCTGGTGGTACTGGCGATTTTTCCGACGGGGTGGTTGGGACTGCTGGGGAATTTAGGCTTTACGTATGGCTGGTTGGGCTGGGATGCCCTTCAACTGCTGACCATCGTTCCCATCATTTTTTACGTCTGGATCATTTTTCCAGGTGCGGCACACTGGCTGCGCCAGCGTTTCTCCTCTACGAAATCTCAGGTGCATACTGACTCGCCTCTTTCCAGACCCAGTGATGCTGACCTTCCATAGCATTATGTTCCGAAGTCCAGAAATCGGTTTCGGGTAGACCCTTCACCCGCACTTCTACCGTGTGAATAATATATTCACTCAGCAGGCCGGGATACGAACCAGAGTGACGAAATTCGCGTTTCTGCTGGTAAGTGGTGTGCAGAATTTCCACCTGACGCGGGTCAACATGCAGTTCTTCCTGCAAACAGCGCTGCACCGCCTCTATATAACTTTCACCATTTTTCATTTTTTCTGAGGGCAAAATGTCCCGTTTGCGGCGGCGGCCATCGGCCAGCACCTGCTCATGCTCCACCAGCACCTTATCTCCCTGACGGATAACCACAGATACAACGCCCGTTAACACCCGCCGAAAGGGATTCACCTGCATGTTAATTTCACCGGACGAAATTTCGCGCCACAAATCATCCAGCGACTTGGCAACGCCATGCCCCCAGCGCGAAAGGTCAATCTGGTGCGCGTGCATCAGCGCTTTAAGTTCTTGCACATTCTGTATCATCTGAACTCCATTTTTATGAAATCCTGCTCCCTACACCATCGTTTTATAGCGTACCGCACTTTTCCTAAGCACAGGTAAACATCGATTAAAAGATTCGTTAGGGAAATTGTAGGGACACGGCGTGCCGTGTCCCTACCGCCGTTGTAACCTACCTGTACCATAATCGTAGATGGGGGTGTAGATTTATGCAGTCACCAGCAGGGCAAGCAGGGTGGCCCCAAACAGGATCTTAAAAACATCCACCGCATAATAGGAAAGCTGCATCTGGCGGAAGCGATGTTGTGCCAGCCGTGCCTGCTCATCATCCCGCACCGTTACAGCCGTTCCCCCTGATTCACGACGGAATACGCCCATGACCGGCTCAATCACAAAACTATCCAGCGCCGCCAGCAGCAGCATAAACACCACTAAGATAATGACATTAAATTCCGCCCCGCCCAGAATGACCATCAGCAGCAGAAAAATACCCAGCCCAAGCTGAATATACCCATACAACTTACCCACATAACGGTAGGCATCAACCAGATGGTCATTGGGAACATTCGGGGTGCGAATAATGGTGGGGATAAAAATTAAATCCAGCGCGGCCACCCCACCCCACCAGAGCGCCGCAAGAAGGACAGAAATCACCTGAAACGTTTCGTTCATAATTCACCGTATCATTTTCAAGAGTCGCGCTTAGTTTACCGCGTTCGGGGATACATTCAACCGTTATCTGTCATTCGTCATCAAAACCACTACGGAACGCGGCCCCGTCCAATAGCTATGAGTCGTGACGGGGATTTCGCTGCCCGGCTCACAAATATCGTCCGGTGCGGGCAGCGTGGTATCCACGACGCGCAGCCAGTTCCATCCACGCGGCAGTTCTGGCAGTTCAAATTCCAGGCTTTCCCAGTAGGCGTTAATCAGCACATGAAAGGTGTTATCAATGCCCAGCCCTGCCAACGTAAAAGCCAGCGCGTGAGAATAATGTCCAAAATCGGGTTTATGCAGCCGAACGCCGTGCCATTCAATATCGGGAAAATCCGTTGTGGGGTCGATCTCCCCGCTAAAGTAACGTTCACGCTGAAAAACCGGATGGGATTTGCGAAATTCAATCATCCACCTGGTAAAACGAAACAGGTCGCCGTAGTGGTCAAGCAGCGTCCAGTCATACCAGCTAATCTGGTTATCCTGACAGTACGCATTGTTATTGCCTAACTGGGTGCGCCGAATCTCATCCCCGCCCAAAATCATGGGGGTTCCCTGGGAAAGCAGCAGAATTGCCAGAAAATTACGTAGTTGGCGGCTTCGCAGCGCCTCTACTGCTGGATGATCGCTGGGGCCTTCTTCTCCGCAGTTCCAGCTTCGGTTATCGCTGCTGCCGTCCTGATTATTTTCGCCATTAAAAAAATTATGCTTTTCGTCGTATGAAACAAGGTCATTTAACGTAAAACCGTCGTGGCTGGTCACAAAATTGATGCTCTGATGCGGCAGGCTGCGGCGTCCGGCGTACACATCATGACTGCCCATAATCCGGTTGGCAAAACTCCAGGCATACCCATCATCCCCCCGGATAAAACTCCGCACATCATCCCGGAATTTTCCATTCCATTCTGCCCAGTGATACCCCGGAAAACCGCCCACCTGATACAACCCGCCCGCGTCCCACGCTTCCGCGATCAACTTGGTATTTTGCAGCAGAGGGTCATTTTCAATCGCCCAGATGATGGGCGGGTCTTTAAGAGGCCGCCCGTACTCATCCCGTGACAGAATCGAAGCCAGGTCAAACCGGAATCCATCCACATGCATTTCCTGAACCCAGTAGCGCAGGCTGTCCATAATCATCGTTCGCACAATGGGATGGTTGGTGTTCAGGGTATTGCCCGTACCACTGTAATTCATATACTGCCCGTACTCGTTCAGAATGTAGTACATGGCGTTATCAATGCCCCGG
>CAZKZS010000371.1:0-5026 GCA_964557285.1 uncultured Anaerolineae bacterium
GCAGCAGTGGGAGAGGGATGCCGAAGGCAGGGTGAGGGGAACATCCTTTTTGACACACTTTCCCCGCCCCGACAATTCCACTTTTGACGTTTTTCTGCTATATTTGTACTTGACTTCTGTGTATCGTCCAACTAAAATTAGAACACAAGTTCTAGCAGGTAGTCCCAATGGCAAAGAAAAACTCAAAGAAACTGGATAATACCCCTCTCCCACTGGATTCAGGGCGGGAACAGCGTGAAAAAGCCCTGGCTTCGACGCTGAATGAAATTACCAAACGGTTTGGCGAAGGCACAGTCGTTCGCCTGGGTGACGCCCAACATCTGATGGTGGATACTGTTTCTACCGGTTCGCTGGCGGTCGATATGGCGCTGGGAGTCGGTGGGATTCCACGCGGACGTATCAGCGAAATTTACGGCCCGGAAAGCAGTGGTAAAACCACCCTCTGTTTAACCACCATCGCGGAATCGCAAAAACAGGGCGGCATCTGCGCGTTTGTGGATATGGAACACGCGCTTGATCCGGTCTACTGTGAAAAATTGGGTGTGGACGTGGACAGCCTGTATATTTCGCAGCCGGATACGGGCGAACAGGCGCTTGAAATTGCGGAAGAACTGATTCGCTCCGGTGCAATTGATGTACTGGTGCTGGATAGTGTGGCCGCGCTGGTGCCGCGTGCCGAAATTGAAGGTGAAATGGGCGACAGCCATGTGGGGTTACAGGCGCGTTTGATGAGTCAGGCGCTCCGCAAAATTTCCGGTGCCGTCAAACAAACCAATACTGCCTTTATGCTGACCAACCAGCTTCGTGAAAAAGTGGGGGTCATGTTCGGCAACCCGGAAACCACCAGCGGCGGGCGTGCCTTGCGTTTTTATGCCAGCGTGCGAATTGATATTCGCCGGATTCAGGCCATCAAAAAAGGGGATGAGGTCATCGGCAACCGCACCCGGGTGAAAATCACCAAAAATAAGGTTGCCCCGCCCTTCCGTCAGGCTGAATTTGATTTGATGTACGGCGAAGGTTTCAGCAAAGCGGGCGATGTGCTTGACCTGGGTACGGAACTGGGTTTCATCGAAAAACGCGGTGCATTCTTCCGCTACAATGATGGCCTGATCGGTCAGGGGCGCGAAAACGCCAAAGCCTATCTGGATGAAAACCCCGATTTGCTGTATGAACTTGAAATGCTGGTTCGGAACAGCAACGCCCTGCCTGTGGTCGCTGGCAGTGGTGGGGGCGAAGAAGAAGGCAGTTTTGTCGCGGCTGAAGAATAAATAACAATTTCTAACACCCCCATCGCCTGCTGAGCCGTATAATGAACTCAGCAGGCTTTTTTGTGTTTAAAACAGGTCATTTGGCGCTGGTCAAATTCGTCTATACCATGTATTTTTTGCTACAGATTGAGAGGTTTTATGGAAAATCAACCGGAACTCGCTCCGCCCCCCAACCGCAACGACACCTTTTCCTACCTGATGACCGCCGCGATTTTTTTCGCGCTGGGGCTGCTGGTGGGATATTTAGTGACCAGCGAAAACAATGAAAATAATGAAAGCAGTAGTGGCAGTGTGTCTGTCGCACAGGCGGTGCAAGGAACACTAATCGCCATGACACCTACCGTGACTCCCCTGCCGACGGATGTCCCCGTCCAGATGACCTATTCTGAAGATGACTACCGTCAGGGCAGCCCCGATGCACCTATTAAACTGGTTGAATTTTCGGATTATCGCTGTCCCTACTGCGCCCGTTTTGCGACGGAAACCCTGCCTATTCTGATGCAAATGTATGATGGCTACCTGGAATTTGTGTACCGCGACTACATCATTTTTGGCGAACCCTCTCTCCTGGCTTCTCAGGGAGCTTACTGCGCCAATGAACAGGAGCAGTTCTGGGGGTATCATGACCTCATTTTTACCAGTCAGGCGCAGCAAGGCATCGAAATTACCTCGGATGCGCTGATGAGTTTCGCCGATACGCTTGAACTGGATAGTGAGGAGTTCACTACCTGCATGAATGACCAGACGGTGCAGGATGCCATCCTTGCAAAGGTGGTCGACGCGGGTGAATTGTTAGGCCGCGCCCCGACTCCTACGTTCCTGATTAACGGGCGGCGGGTGGTCGGCGCGATGCCCCTGGAAAATTTCATCCAGATTATCAATGAAGAACTGGAAGAAATGGGTATCGAGCCGCCCGTATCGTAGGGTAGAGACAGGGCAGTACGCCCGATTCACGCCCCAAAAGGGCAGGCATCGCTCACTTCGTTCGCTTGTTCCTGCCCCTACTGCTCGCCCCTCAACCCCGCGTTCTGCTATGTGGCGGTGAGGGTTTTACCCTGCCCAGGCGGGACATTCCACCACAAGAATCCGGTTATTTCCTGTGTCCGCCACATAGAAGCGGCCATCCGGTGCGACGACGATTCCCTGTGGGCCGTTTAAATTATCGCCGGAAACCGCGCCGCTGTTCCCGTTCCCATCGTTATTCATCACCCCTGTATTCAAATTTTGGAACTGGCCGTAAACCCCATCAGCAGTGGTATTGCCATCACTAGCAAAATACAGCACCCGATGATGAAACGAATCGGCCACATACAGCCCTCCGTTGGGACCTATCGCAATCGCTTTAGGATGGGAAAGGTTATCCGCGCTGGCTGTGCCGACTCCACCGCTTCCGTCGTTGCTTTCCGCATTGGTGGTGAAATCCCCAAATTGACCGTACACCCGGTCCGCCGTTGTATCACCATCGTTAGCAAAATATAAAATTCGATTGTTATCGCGGTCAGCAATGTAAAGCCCGTCACTGCTGTCTACGGCCAGCCCGCGCGGGAAGTTCAAACTGTCGGCGCTCGGCGTGCCGATTTTGCCTGTGCCATCGTTGTTGCGGACCCCTGTATTAAAATTGCCATGTTGACCGTACACCCGATCCGCCGTGGTATCACCATCGTTGGCAAAATATAAAACGCGGTGGCTGGCCGAATCACTCACATAAATTCCGTCCTGGCTGTCAATCGCAATCCCTAAAATGTAGGTGCTGAAGTTGTCTGCGCTCGGTTCGCCATAATTGGCTGTACCATCGTTGTTCACCATGTTGGTGCTAAAACTGCCAAACTGCCCATACACCCGATCGGCCGTAGTATTTCCATCGTTGGCAAAATACAGCACCCGATGGTTGTCGCGGTCGGTTACATATAACCCGCCCTGACCATCCAGCACCACCGCCGTAGGCATACTCAGGCTGTCCGCGCTGGGAGCGCCCGAATTGCCCTGACCATCATTGTTAGAAATATGCGCGGTCAAAGCCCCATACTGGCCGTACACGCGGTCAGCCTCCTGATTGCCATCGTTGGCAAAATACAGCACCCGATGGTTATTCCGGTCAGCCACATAAAACCCATTCGACGCGTCCATAACGATGCCCAACGGATAATTCATCGTGTTTGCGCCCGCCGCCCCGTTTTGATTCGCCCCGCCGGAGGTAAAATCGGGCTGCCCAAACACCCCAACGGGGGTATAGGCCAGTGCTGCCGGACTCAAAAACAGTATCATGATGATGGAAAGCAAAAAGAAAACTCTCATCGTGTCCCCTTATACAATTTTGTAATGCCGTAAAGTAAGTCCATTGTATGAGAAAATTTTTGGCACGCAAATTCGTCCAAAATCCTGCGTTGATTCTATAGAAAGGCACGGCTATAATTGCTCGTTATCCTTAAAAACAGCAAACCCGACAGGAGTAATGTACCAATGAGTTCCGAAGCACCGCTTGAAATCCAGCAGGAGAACGCGGTAGAGAACACTCAATACACGCTTGACAGCCTACGCCCCAAAATGGAGGTCAAAGGCGTGGTCAAACGGATTGAACTCCAGGGCGCTATCATCGACCTGGGTTTAAAAACACCGGGGTTGCTGCATATTTCTCAACTCAGCACCAAAACCGTTAAAAACGTCAGCGATGTCCTTAAAGAAAACGAAGCAATTACCGCTTACGTGCTGGATGTGGATAAAAAATCGGGTCGGGTTGACCTGACTTTGATTAAGCCACCCGCCGTTACCTGGGATGAACTCAAAGCAGACCAGAATTATCGCGGCACCGTCGTTCGGCTGGAATCCTTCGGCGCATTCGTGGATATTGGTGCAGAACGTCCTGGCCTGGTGCATGTGTCTGAACTTACCACTGGCTATGTCTCCAATCCAAGTGATGTCGTCAAGGTCGGAGATGAAATTGAGGTCAAAGTTATTGGGGTTAACCGCCGCAAAAAACAGATTGATCTCAGTGTGAAGGCCCTTGAAATGCAGACCGCCAAGCAGGAAACTGCTGTCTCAGACGAAGTTGAGGATATGCCAACCGCGATGGAAGTTGCCTTGCGCCGTGCGCTGGAAGGTGCAGATATGCTGCCGACCAAAGAGCAGAGCCGCAAGAAGAAAAACAAAAGAGATCGCCGCAATCGCTACGACCAGGACGACATTATTGCCCGCACTCTGCGCTGGCAGGACGAATAAAATCACCCTGATCTCGTTCTCCTAAGTGCTGTTCAGAAAAACAGCACTTTTTTTTTATTGCTTATATAGATATAATATACGTATTACCCTTTTATAGGAATTTTGTCATGTCAAAATTACGCTTATTCACTCTTTTTTTGTTGCTGATTTTGCTCATCACAGTGACAAATGCTCAGGAAGATTCTGCACCTACCCTCTCACCTGGCGACACAGCGACAGGAGTCACCAATACCGATGGGAAACTTGAATACACCCTGGAAGTACAGGAAGGAACATCCGTTGAGCTGCGTGTCAGCCCCATGTATGACGTTAACTACATAATAATGGTTTCATCCGACGGCACTTACAATTACGCCACAGCAACGTTAACGGAATCCAATACTTATATTGCACGTTACGTAGTAGAAGGAACCCCGCCCTACACCTTCACCATTGATGCCCTGAATCCTAACACTACGCTCACCGTCGCGGTTGAAGCCCTTGCCCCCGCAGCCTCAAATACACCCACCGTAACACCGATGGAGATTCCTGACGGTTGGACG
>CAZKZS010000372.1:0-4965 GCA_964557285.1 uncultured Anaerolineae bacterium
CACAAATGGGGCGAGGGGCGGACCGTAGGGGCAGGAACAAGCGAACGAAGTGAGCGATGCCTGCCCACCGAAGTCCCTCTCCCCGCGCAGCAGTGGGAGAGGGATGCCGAAGGCAGGGTGAGGGGAAAATATTACCCCGGTGTCAGTGTCCAGACGTGATGAGTCAGGGCATCCACCGCTTCCGCCGTATATCCATGCGGCAGATAGTCGCCATTTGCCCACATTTCCATCATATCATCGTAATGGTCGCTGCGAGGGTCGCCGCTTTGCCCCAGCGAATGGATGTACTGAGAATTATCCCAATCGCTGAAGTCCAAAATCTGGCGCATACTGGCAATCGTGCCACGCATGATAAAATCACCCGATGCCGCGTTCCATGCCATCCGATTCACAGCCGTGAGGCCGCCCGTGACAGGAATACTACGGTTAAACAGGGTGTAAATATCATTTAACATGATGTCCAGCCCCACGTTAACCCCGGCCGGAAGTTCCCCAAGCGGACGGTGTGTAAATTTGGCAACATGCGCCGCGCCCCATGTCCACGCGCTCATATCCTCCCCAAACATTTCCGTCAGCATGTCTACGCCCTGCTGCAAGGCCAGAGTCAGCAGTTCGTTCGGGTCATTTGTCCCCAGTTCCGCATTGGCCCACAGAGGATGTTCGCCGCTTAACATGGTGGAAATGAGATACACTTCCTTTGCATCGCCACTGGGGACTTCTGGCAGTTCATCAAACACCAGCGCGACCAGATTCGCCCAGAAAGCGTTGTAAAGGAGTGCGCCTGTGCTGTCTACCGTATCCATTCTGTCCCATTCCTGCATGATGGCGACGGCTTCCTGCAAACGCGGGTCATCAAATTCCATGTCTGCCAGCACCGGAATCATAAATTCCGCCGACGGGTTATGGGAGTCGTATTGAATTTCGGCCATGCGCGACAGGTCAATGACATCACTTTCCTGAATCAACTGCTCGATACGCGCCGCCCGATAGCCCAGGTCGTAATAGGTGGAGTAAACCGCGCCGTAATTTTCTGGCCGCACCAGCGCATTGTTGGCCGCCACGATGTAGCCCTGTTCCGGGTTAAAAATACGCGGCAGTTCGCTGCCATCCATAAATCCCTGCCATTCAAACGTGCCGTCTACCCCCGGCATCGGCAGACTGCCATCATGTCCGGCTGCCCGAATCGGCACGAGTCCGCCCGCCACTAAGCCAATGTTGCCTTCCACGTCTGCATAAATAAAATTCTGCCCAATGGGGAACTGTTCAACGGCTGCCTGAAATTCGTCCCAGTTGGCCGCTTTGCCAAGTTGAGCAAACACATTGTAGGCGGAGACTTCTTCAGCCACATTCCAGCGCACGGCCATCGGCTGTTCAAACCCGACCAGTTCATGGATCACTGGCCCAAACCGCGTCAGGCGCACCGGCACGGAAACAGGTTCACCGCCCGCCACCAGAATTTCTTCCTGAACCACTTCCATATCCACAAATTCGCCGTTGTAGCTGTACTGAAGGGGATTGTCCGGGTTCAGTTCCAGCGTATAAATATCCATCGTATCCAGACCAGAATTGGTCAGCCCCCAGCCGATGTTCTGGTTGTGACCAATCACAATCAGCGGCACACCCGCAAAACTGTACCCGTACAGGTCATAAGCACAGGCTTCGGAAACTTCAACGCAGTGTAACCCGTTTTGATACCAGATGGCCGGATTCTGAATCCCAATATGCGGGTCGTTCGCCAGATACGGTTTTCCGGTATCCGTGAGTTCCCCACTGACGACCCAGCTATTGGAACCGACGCCTTCAATCAAAAAGGCGGTTGGCAGGCTGACCATCTCGCGGATAGTGGGAACGGAAGGCACACCCGCGAAGGCTGGAACTGCCGACGTTGGCGGGGTAAAACCGGGTTCAGTAATGATAGGAAAAGCGTCATAGGGATAGGGCGGCACCAGCACCAGCGCCCCTAAGGGGCCTGCCTGCTGGGTAATCGCGCCTTTGGTCAATTCAAACGACAAATCGCCGCGTTCCTGGTCAAACATCATCGACTGCACCCACAGCAGGCTGTCAATGGGAGTCCAGGGTTCGATGGTCACTTCTCCGGCAAGCAAGGAAACAAAATTATACTCAACCGCCAGGTCGCCGGGGGCTTTGCCTTCAATCCATGCATTTACCCCGTCTGCATAGTTTTCAAGAATGGCTCTGGTTTCATCATCCATCACCGCAAGTTCGCGTTCGGCATTTCGTTTGAGTCCCAGAGTCCGCAGGAAGGTATCCGTTCCGACCAGCGTATCACCCATGAGTTCGGAAAGCCGCCCTGCCCCCTGATGCCGGAACCATTCCATCTGCCACCAGCGATTGGCCGCATGGACAAATCCCTGAGCAAACACAAGGTCATGGGTTGTGGTAGCGTAAATATGCGGGACAGCAAATTCGTCAAACTGGATGGTCACTTCCCCGTCCAATCCGGCGACTTCAAACGATTCCTCTCCCATTTGCAGCACGGCGCTGCCCGTCGAAGGAGAAGTCGTGCCAGCCAGTGCGGTAAAAGGCAGCAGCACCAACAATAAAAAAGCGCTCAACAGCTTCATCAATAAAATCCTCCGCAAAGTCCTAAGTAATCGGTTGTCTGAAATAGGGAAAACAATGCTGCACAGTGTAGCGTATCCTTAAAAAAAATCAAATGAACATTTGGTAATTGTCGGAGCAGGGTTGAACTGTGGTAAACTTCAGAGCGTAGAAGGAGTATCCTGTGAGTGCTGTGTTTTTCCTGCTGATGGCCGTGTTTGTGGTGATGCTGGTGATTCTGGGATGGTCGATTGTCGTCGGATGGATACTGTCTCAGATTTTTGCTTTTACCCTCTTTGAAGGCACGCTGCTGGTTATGCTGGCTTCCGGTATGGCAGGATATTTCATTTTTTCTACCCTGCTGGAACGGCTGACCGACGCCGCTGATTCCCTGACCGAATGGGGTGATGACGAAGAAGAGGATAGTATTCCGGCGGAGCGCTTTTTCCCGACTCCGGCACAGCGCACCTGGGAAGCGTGGTTTCGGTTTCAGGTCGCCAATGCGATTTACGCTGAACTGCGCGAAAACCTGCCTACTGCCACGATGGATAAACCCCAGAAACAGGAACTTTCGATCCGGCTGAGTGAAATTTGTATCGCGGCGCTTAAAAATAAATCTCCGAAGGCCAAAAATCTACATTTGACCATTCATGATTTGCAGGGTCAGATGACCACCATGGAATTAAAACCTTACGATGATGATTTGCTGAATGTGGCCGCCGAAGCTACAAATCTCTCGCTGATTCTGCCTCCGGCGGAAACGGTCATCCGTGAAAAAAGGTGGAATCAGATTATGCCCACCGCCGATTTATACTAAGCTGTGGGTATTGCTGCTATAGTCTCCTATAGATGCTATATGGAGACACCTCATGACTATCCTTAATATCATTGTCGCAATTATCCTCCCGCCTCTGGCTGTGTTTTTCAAGCGTGGGCTGAGCATGGTGCTGCTGGTCAACATCATTTTGACGCTGATTTTTTACCTGCCCGGCCTGATTCATGCGCTGTGGGTGCTGATGCAGGACGAATAACGGGCGCGGTCTTAACCCGCCCTCACGGAGGGACACGGCAGTGCCGTGTCCCTACCATTATCCCGTAATGAGCTGGACAAATTTACGCTTGCCGACCTGAAGCACGGCGGGCAAATCGCTGCTACGCACAATCGCGTTAGCATCGCTGACTTTTTCGCCTTTTAAACGCACCCCCCCGCCCTGAATCTGGCGTTTGGCATCGCCCTTGCTGCTGCACAGGCCACTCGCTGCTAGAATATCGACAACGGTCTGCCCATCCGTCACGGCAAAACTCGCTATTTCATCTGGCAGACCGTGTTCGCGGAAAATACGTTCCCATTCTTCCTGTGTCGCTTTCGGGTCGCTTTCGGGATGAAAAATACTGATGATTTCCCGCGCCAGCATCGCCTTGACTTCGCGGGGATGTTCACTTTCAAGCGGCTTGATTTTGGACTCCGGCCAGCCCAACAGCAGCTTAAAAAATAGCGGCATGGCGGTATCCGGTATGCTCATCACCTTGCCAAACATATCCAGCGCGTCGGTCAGGAGGGGGATGTGATTGCCCTTGCTTTTGCTCATTTTTAATACGCCGTCCGTTCCCGGCAGGCTTTCGCCCATGGCAATCACAATTTGCGGCTTCATGCCCATCCGACTCATCAACTGGCGGCCTGCCATCAGGTTAAAAAGCTGATCCTGCCCGCCCACCTGGACATCGGTTTGCATGGCGGCAGCATCATAGCCCTGCATGAGGGGGTAAAAAAATTCATGCAGGTAAATAGGCGTCCCCGCTTCAATGCGGTTGCGGAAGTTCTCGCGGGTCAAAAACTGCTGCACCGTGAACGTCTGCGCCAGTTTGATAATATCCAGAAAATTTAACGGCGCGAGCCATTCATCGTTATGCAGCACTTTGGTTTTGTCGCGGTCAAGAATCTTAAACGCCTGTTCCGCGTAGGTCTGGGCATTTTCGGCCACCTTTTCCGGCGTCAGTAAATCGCGGGCGCTGGTATCATCCGGGTCGCCTACCAGACTGGTAAACGAGCCAATCAGAAAAATCACCTCATGCCCAAACTCCTGAAACTGCTTCAGTTTCCGCATGGGAATGGTATGCCCCAGGTGCAAATCGGAGGTGCGGGGGTCAAAACCGCAGTACACACGCAGGGGGCGACCATCAGCCTCAACCAGCCGTTCTTTGAGTTCACGCCGCATCATGGTTTTGGTTTGTTCGTCGCCGTAGCCTGTATTGGACATCAGGACTTCGACCTGTTCATCAATTGTTGGCATCAGTTTCCCCTGTCGTTTGAATTATCAAAATTATAAAGGCGGTTACAATTTCACTAAAGGGGAAATGCCATGCGTCTCATCATTTTTATCTGCGGCCTATTTGCGCTGACTG
>CAZKZS010000373.1:0-2456 GCA_964557285.1 uncultured Anaerolineae bacterium
TCACCCGCCAGATGGTGAAATCTATGCACAAGGGTGCGTTGATTATCGACATGAGCATTGACCAGGGGGGCAGTGTTGAAACCAGCCGCCTGACCTTCCACGATCGTCCTACCTTTGAGGTTGACGGCGTAATCCATTACTGCGTGCCAAATATCCCCGGCGTGGTAGGCCGGACGGCTACCCATGCTTTCCTCAACGCTGCCTGGAATTATATTCAGGTAATTGCGGAAGAAGGTATCGAAACGGCGCTGGCGCAATATCCTGAACTGCGCCACGCGGTGGTTTCGCAGCCCGATTTTGCTACCCCGTAATTTTTTATATGATAGGGACACGGTACTCCCGTGTCCCGAAATTGAATTACGACCCACACCCTGGAACGGTTCGCAAATAGTCGGCGATAGCCTGCCCTGCCAGTTCATGCCCCGCCTGATTCCAGTGGGTATCATAGGTAAAATAATAAGGAGGATTTTCAGCTGCCTGCTGCTCAAAAATGGGCGTCAGGTCAATAAAGTGATAACCCAGCTCCTCCACCTTTGCCCGTACTGCGTCGCGCTGATGGGTGCGGCGGGACATCCACGTATCAAAATCGACTGTTTCCCCCGTTTTAACCACTTCCAGCCAGCCATCCCCGCGTAAAACGGTAAACATGGTACTGGTTTCCAGAATTGAGAAGCGGCTTTCCGGCTCGGCATACTGAAAATACAGGTGTTCTTTGGATGGAATATAAATCAGGCCAATACAGGCCGCGCCGCTTTCCGAATCCAATGATTGCAGCACTTCCCCCAATCGGCGTACATTTTTGGACGCCAGATAATCCTCATAATTCCCATTGAGAAACCAGAGGTAAAATTCGTAAAAACCTGTTTGATAGGTGCTGCCGTTGAGGTGGATAGGCAGGGGATAACGGTACGTGCCGTCCTCACTGAGAACAATCGCCTTTTCAACCGTCAGCGCATCGCGTGCCAGCGTCAGCAGGGGAAACTCATTGTTTTCATTTTCGATGATGGTGGTGCGGATATTTTGCAGGTCGTTGCCCTCAAAAAAGGCGACCAGCACCCAGTCATGTTTGTCTGAACCTAAATCCTTGAAGGTTTGTTCTTCTTCCAAAGGGCCGTACCCCCGATAAGCCAGATTCAGGACAGGGGTGTTTAACTCGCGGGCGACCACATCCGGCCAGGGCATTTTGACCATCCATGCTTCCGTATACGAATCGCCCAGCGCAACAATGGGGTACTCGTCATAGGAAGCACGTTTCAGGGCAGGAACACGAAATCCGTTGTCATCCCATTCCACCGTATGCTCGCTTAGCAGGGCGGGATTCTCCGGCGGCCTCACCTGACCGGGCAGGCTGTAAAACAGGTCGCCCAAATCTTCCGTAAAACGAACTTGCATAGTTTCGTTACGAATCCGCTGGTCGTTGGTTGGCAGCCAGCCAAACTGGTCGGCAGCCAGCAGCCCTCCCGACAGCGCACAGGCCACCCCGCCAATCATCAGCAGAATCCGCGCCAGAATCCCGAATAACTTTTTGCTCATAGCGGTTGATTGTACAATGCTAGAAATTCAAAAGGAATATTTTTATGCGATTACAGCATGTGAGTGTTCCCCGCCCGCCGGGGGAGGAAAGCCGAAAAAAAGCCGTTGATTTTTACAGTGGGCTGCTGGGGCTGGAAGAAAAACCCGTCCCCTCAACGATTCAGCATCTCGATCTGGTCTGGTTTAAAATAGGGGAAGCCGCCGAACTGCATGTTTTTTCCGAAGACCCGATTCAAGACCCGTCGCAGCGTCATTTTTGCCTGGCGGTTGACGATGTGGAAGCTGTGCAGCAGAAATTATCAGGTGCGGGGTATGAAGTCTGGAAGCCGGATGAGATTCGGGGGCGTCCGCGTTATTTCGCCCGTGACCCGTTTAATAATATTGTTGAATTGACTACCATTCAGGACGATTACATGAAGTTTCAAGAAGCATAAAAAAATCAGGGTCGTGAAATCACGACCCTGAGGTGTTCATCGGAAGGATTCCGTTAACTTTCAGGAAGCGGTTCTGATAGAGAGTGTACCGGAACAGTGGTATCTGTCTGCGCTGGAACACCTTCGGTTTTGCTGCGTCCCCAGGGGGTCCCTAACCAGTTGAGCAGTACGTAGTCCGCCCCCAGCAGGCCGCACACTTTCCACGAAAGGATTAAACCGATGGCGGCCACAAAAAGCATCGGATTCGTGCTGGCCGACCCTGCCATCATAAAGTTCCAGTTCATGAAGCCACCTGCGAAGGCTGCAATCGCGGTAAATGCTCCCAGAATGAGCGCAATCCCAATGAATAATTCACCGAACATGACGACCTTTGAGAACCAGGTATAGGCTTCCGCGTCCAGCATCGTTTGAATGAAATCCCGATACCAGTCATAGGCGATAGGCGGGCGTCCTGTTTCAGGAACTTGCACAATTCTTTCCCAGAAGCCC
>CAZKZS010000373.1:2466-4948 GCA_964557285.1 uncultured Anaerolineae bacterium
GAAGCCCTTGAGAGCAACACCCCCATCTGTCCAGGCGGGATCATCCAATTTGCCCCGGGCAGCGTCAATCCACTGCCAGCCCAACCAGATACGAATAGGCAGCCACAGAAAGGCAGCACGCGGGTCATTCAGCAGTTTGTAGACAAGGTTCGGTTCTTTAATCACCTTTTTGTCTTTGAAGTTCAGAGCGTTTAACATGAGGGTTATCTCCTGATACTGTGTTTTGATGCTTCTATCCTAAACCGCCTTAAAGAGGACTGGTAGCAGGCAAAACCCGTCTGTTTACAGAGTGTTGTCAGGGTTTTCAGGTAGGTTTAAAGGGGAAATTGTCAGGGTTTTCCTGACGGCTAATTTAAAATACCACTCTCTAAGGCCAGCTTGACCAGTTGAGCGCGGGTCTGCAAGCCCAATTTTTCCATGCCGCGCGTGCGATAAGTTTCAACTGTTTTTACGCTCAGATACAGCTCACTGGCAATTTCCGCATTGGTGTATCCCAGTGCGACCAGCCGCAGGACGCCAAACTCCCGTTCAGATAACACGGCCCAGGGGTTATCATTTTTGGGGGCGGCAGGGGTTGAATCCCCCATGATTTGGTGTAAAAGTTTGGTCGTCATTGGCGAGTGAATATAGGTTTCACCACGCATCACCGCCCGAATCGCCATCAGCAGTTCGCTGTCCACTGCTTTTTTGAGGACATAACCGGAAGCACCGCCGCGCAGCGCCTCCTGCAAATAGTTGGCATCATCATACATGGTCAGAATGATAATTCGTGTTTCTGGTAGCTCTTGCCGCAGTGTGGGCAGAATAGTTAACCCATCCAGCCCTGCCATGCTCAGGTCGAGCAAAATTAAATCGGGGCGAAGTTCTCTGGCTCTGGCAAGTGCCGTAAGGCCATTGTCGGCTTCGCCCACCACCTGCAAATCGGGCTGGCTGTCGATGAGGAGTCGCAGCCCTGACCGCAAAACCGCATGGTCGTCCGCCAGAAGAATAGTTACTTTGTCCGTCACGGATTCCTCCTCTGAAAGTTGTGAGGTAGCTCGACAAACAGACTCGTTCCACGATTCGGCGCAGATTCAATAATCATTTTACCTCCAAAAAGCCGCGCCCGTTCCTGAATCCCGCGCAGCCCTAAACTACGTTCTTTACTGGCAGCAAGTATCGGATCAAACCCAACTCCGTTATCTTCAACGATAACACGGACATGATCTTCTCGCTGCTCAATCAGGATGCTTCCCGACTTTGCTCTGGCGTGGCGTACCATATTGGTCAGGGCTTCCTGAATGATACGGTAGATGCTGGTTTCCATTTCGGGCGGCAGACGGGTTATGCCCCGCATCACAAAATCCACCTGAAGCTGATAGAGGTTGCGGTAATCCTCAAGGTGGCGCTGGATGGCAGCAGAAAGCCCCAGGTCATCCAGCGTGCTGGGGCGAAGCTGCCAGGCCAGACGATGCACCTCCTCCAGAATAGTAGCGACCTGTTTCCGTAGATTTTCGGTATGCGATTTCAGGGCGTCGGGTTCAGTCAGACCTTCCAGATTTCGCAGCCCCACCAGCAGGGAGGTCAGCGATTGGCTGGTGCTGTCATGCAGTTCCAGCGCGATACGTTTACGCTCATCCTCCTGAGCATCAATCACCGCGCTGACAAACTGGGCGCGTAACCGTTCCTGCTCTTTATGTTCCTCATCGGCTCTCGCCAGGGCTTCGGTCATCGCATTAAAGGCAACGGCCAGTTCTCCAATTTCATCGTTCGCCCAGCGTGGGACACGATAACTAAAGTCTCCCCTGGCAACTGCCTGGGTTGCCTCCACCAGACCAAGAACGGGGCGGGTGATGACCCATGTCAGGAAAGCGGCAACTGCAAATCCAACCGCTACCATAACAAAAGTGGTGTAGGTTAGCTGCCTTGTGATGGAATTAACAGTATTCTGCACAAGGTCTTCAGATAATCCGACATGGAGGACACCCTGCTGAATTGGTATCGCAATATCCATAATAGCATTGGGATGAGTAGGGGTGGGATTATCCACATGGGCTATAACCTCCCCCCGCGAATCGAGAATAGTAATGTGGTCGATGGGGGTGTCATGGCGCTCATCCGAATAATGTTCCCGCCATTCAGATAAGTAAACTTGTACGGTTTCCAGATCGCCTTCCGCCAGAAGTGGGCTGATACTGGTGGCAAGCTGGTCGCCAATGGCAATACCCTGCCTGTGAAGCTGGTCGGTGAGGGTGGGCTGAAGAATCTGACGAATTTGAAGGGTCACGGAGAGGCCAAGGATTAACACCATACTTAGCACAATACCCAGCACCTTGATGCTGATGCTTACCGAGCCAGCCACCTCCCAGAAACGTTGAAAAATCCGTGATTGCAGCACGCGCCTCATATCACCCTATCCTATATATTCCTGTCCTGAGGATGTCTCTAGTGTATCACCCTGTACATCAGGATAAGCAAATATAAACCCCTCTCCCGATGAGAG
>CAZKZS010000374.1:0-4939 GCA_964557285.1 uncultured Anaerolineae bacterium
CTTTCCCTGTTTCAGACCCCTTACCGGAAATAGATGCCCCCCCACCACAAGCCCATCCTATACGCATGTTTTTTTTTTTTTTGTTTCAGACCCCTTACGGGAAATAGATGCCCCCCAACTATTCCTGCCAGGCGATGGGGTGAAAACTAACGGTATGTTTCAGACCCCTTACGGGAAATAGATGCCCCCCAACCTGGCGTTGCTGATGCCGTGTTCGAGCAGTTTATGTTTCAGACCCCTTACGGGAAATAGATGCCCCCCAACCCTCGTTTGTCCTCCACATCGGGACACAGGTTTTTCGCGCTAGGACATAGCAAAATCATAGCACATTTTTTGCTTCGCGGGCAAGTTGAAATCGTTTGAAATTTTTGACAGTTTCCGACATAAGGGATGAAGCTTTTGCTCTATTTGACACCCCAAAACTCGCGTTAGCACGCTGGGGCCTATCATTTTCGCGTTGTGCGGGTCTGGGACAAAAATAACAAACATAAAAACGGGATGAGTGTGCTTATAATGAAGTAAAACCCGCTATTTTGTGATTTCTCGGACGCGATGGATCGCGTCCCTACAAATCATGCGGAGGGACGATGCAGTTTGAACAGATGATGGCGCGGCGGGGCAATCGGCTGCTAAGGGCAATGGCAAAACTTTATCATTTCCACTTTTCCAATCGACGCTCCACAGCGGACGAACGGCAGCGGTTGTGTGTGTTTCTGCTGTCGGACAATCGGCTGCGTCGGATGTTCAAACGGCTTTCCCCCGAAGCCCATGCTGCGCTGCGTGCTGCTCAGGCCACGTCGATGACCCTGCCGGAATTTTGCCGCGTGTTCGGTCAGATTCGCCCCTATCGTCCATGGGACAAATCCACCCCGCGTCATATGTGGCGGCATCCGATTTCGACGGCCGAGCAGTTGTGGTTTCTGGGGATGATTGAGATTGTAGCCGGACATCCTCCCCGCGTGGTCGTACCTGCGGAGGTGTTGGCGCTGCTGCCCGCGCTGCCCCGTCCCCATGCCGAACCGCCGCAGCCTGCCAATGGGGTGCTGCTGGTGGATCTCGCCATCTGGTTAGGCACGCTGATGCGCGGGGAGAGGGAAGTGGAACACGGATGGCTCTCCCCGCGCCGTTTGCGGGAAGTCAATCAACGTTTGTGGATGCCCGATGAGGAGGTGCCGCGTAGCGAATTAAAAAGCGGACGGCTCAAATTTCTGCATTATCTGGCGGAGGTTGCCGGACTGACCACGCGCCACCTGCGTCCAACGCTGAAGGCATGGCGATTTCTGGCGCTCCCACCGGAGGAACAATGGGCGGCGCTGCTCAAGGCGTGGCTGTCCGATTTAAAACACAAAACGCCGCGCTGGACTCGCTACCGTTTTCCGTCGCTATCGGCGCGAGTGCTGTCGGCGGTGCTGGCACATTACGACGCGAACACGGAAACCTTGTGCGCCACGCTCCAACCCTTTTTAGCCGGAATCAATTACGTGCCGCAGGTCAAATTTCTGGTGGGAGAGGTGCTGCGCTGGTGCGGCATTCCGGCGCATCCGGTAGAAAAGTATCAGGAAGAACGGGCGCATTTCAGTATGGAGTCTGAAGCCCTCTGGATTCATCTGCCGGATTCACCGCCTTTGCGTCCGCTAGCGGAAATTCAGGCGTGGGTGCAGGTGGATGCGTCCGGCTGGCGTCTGGATGCTGATGGGATGCGTCTGGCGGTGCAGCAGGGGCATAACGCGGTGAGTGTGGGGCATGTGCTGGCACGGTTAAGCGGTCAAGCGCTGCCCCATGCGCTGTTTGAACGGCTGGCGGCATGGGAGAAACAGGCGCATGAATGGATTTTACGTCCGGTGTGGGTGCTGACATCGCCGGACGCGGGGCAGTTGTCCGCGCTGCGTCAAAATCGGCATTTGCGCGGCTTGTTTGAGGGGCAGTTTTCGGGACATCATGCGGCGGTCAAACCCCTGTACGCTGCCGAACTGGTCAGCCGTTTGGCACGACGGGGCATCCATGTCACCCATGCACAGCCACTCGACCAACCGAAAAATCTCCCTCAGACGGATTATCTCACGCTGGCGGTGCGGGTCTATCAAAAATTAAGCCGCTGGGTGGACTTGCCCATTGTCATTCCGGGGGTAGTGGCTGATGCGCTGGGAGTTGCCGATGAAATTGAGCAAACCGCGCAGCAGATTGTGGAGTCGCTGGCGCAGGTGATGGCAGGGAAAACCGCGCTGCCTGCGCCGATTTTGCAGGACAATCCCGCCGCGATTCGGCAGGCTGTCGAACAGGCCTATCACACCCGCCGCCCGATTCAGGTGGTGTATTGGAGTCCAGCCTTTGGAACGCCCCAACCGCGCACGCTTGAACCCCTCACACCGCTGAGTCAGGACAACGGAGCATGGTATTTTGATGCGTGGTGTACCACCGCTCAGACGGTGCGCACCTTTCGCCTGGATCGAATTGTACGCCTGCATGAGGAGTCGCCTGCCCATGTGCCACATTTGGATTCTTCCCCACCAGTTGCCTGAAAAAGCCGCTGGTTTTCGGCTGTCAGAAAAAGCGATTTGACCAGACCCTGATGGGAAAAAATTAGGCAATCCGCTTCAACTTTTGGCGTTGTGCGGGGCTGGTACAAAAATAACAAACATAAAAATGATAAAAAAAGAGGGCCGAACGGCCCTCGGTGGGTCAAATAAGGTAGGCCGGATCGTTGCGGTTGAGCTGCCCCTTGCCCAGAATCATGATGCGTTTGACATCGCCTTCGTTTAAGGGGTAGAAACGCACATCGTCCTCTTCCTGATTGATGAGGTAATTCAATTGATTGGACAACCGCAGCACTTTGGTCAGGTCAAGGTCACACTCAAAGACGCTGTACTGCGCCCGTCGCCCATAGCCTTCCAGCGTTTCCATGACCTTGCGGCGGCGTTTGTCATCCACCACGTCGTAACACACCACCCAGATCATGTGTCCTCCTCGCTGCGCCAGGTGCGTCCAGCCGCAGCTTCGGCAGCCAGCGCATCCGCCATGCGGTTGAGTTCGCGGGAAATGTGCGTCAGGGTAAGGTGGGGAACGCGCCGTGACAGTTCACACGCCTGCCGATGCAGCGGTTTGAGTTTAGCGCTGTTGACGGCAAATCGCCCGTTCATCTGATTGACGACAATTTCACTGTCGAGTCGGATTTCAATCTGCAGGTCAGGATGTTCAATGGCTTTTTCCAATGCCAGCAGCAGTCCGTGATATTCGGCCTCGTTGCAGGTCATGTGGGGCAATTGACGGTTGTACAATCCCAGAATTCGCCCACGGTCGTCATATAAAATGATGCCAGCGCCAGATTGGGTGGGGGTCAAGGCACCATCAGCAAAGATAATCAGTTTCAAGCGTTTTTCAGTCATGCTGACCTCGCAGAATACCGATTAATTCTTCCAGCGAGAGACTAACCACCGCCAAGAAGCCATTTTCCAGCAAGATGACGGATTGGCGGGGGTAGCCATAGGTCAAATACAGCACTTTTTCGGGGACGGTGGATTCTACCAACCGTTTGACCGGGGCAGAATTGGCACGTCCGATGGCAACAATCCGTTCGGTATCCAGAATGCCGCCCTCTCCCAGTGCAATAAATCGGGGCATCGGTTTTCTCCTTTTATGTGTGGGGCGGGTGACAGGATGTTCCATCCCTAAACACCTGCCCCTACGGTTTTATCGGATGGTCATGGGTGGATAGTGGTCGGCTTCACCCTGAATGACCCGCACCATCTGCCGCGCCTGCAATTCAAAAATGCGGCGGTAGTGGGTTTGCCCATTGGCAAGCGGGTGGTACATTTCTTCCTGCAAGCGCTGTTCATAGGCGGTGATGACGGTGTACATGGCTTCTTCCGTCATGCGAACAGGCAGTTCCTTCGTATTGGTCGTCTGGAAATCTTGCAGCGTGATGCGCTGGTCGCGGACAAGGTTGAGAACGATGCTATCCGCAATCAGGGGACGAAATTCCTCCATTAAATCCAGCGCCAGTGCCGGACGGTTGTATCCCAGCGCATGGAAAAAGCCGAGATAGGGGTCTAAGCCGACGAGGTTGATTTTGGCCTCGATGTCTTTCCGCAGCAGGGTATAGATAAAACTCAACAGGGCATTGGCGGGGTCAGGTGCGGGATAGTATTCGCGTTTTTGGAAGCCCCAGTTGGCGGGGAAAAAAGCGCGGATCCCTTCAAAATAGTAGGCGGCAGCTTTGCCTTCATACCCGCGCAGCTGTTCCAGACTCTGAGTCCGTTGGGCGCTCTGCTGCATGGCTGCCATCCCGCTTAAAATCTGCTGCGCTCGTGAGTCATTTCCGGCACGGCGCTGGAACATCACGCGCTGGTTGGTGATTTTGCCGAGGACAATTTGGCGGGCGACTTCGATAGCTTTGTCCTCATCTTCGACCAACCGGAGTTGCCAGTGACGTAGTTGAGCGAATTTGGAACCGTTGCCCACTAAACGTCCAAGCACTTTGCCATCCATCGTCATGAAAACGACATCCACTTCCTCTTTAATCAGCAGGGCTGCGGCAGGGGTGGTGATTTGTACCCCGCCCATCAAAATCAACTGCTCCAGATTGGCGAGCGGGATAGTGAAAATCTCGTGCTGTCCCTGTGTCACCCGCAGGAGTTGATGGTCTTTGCGAATGACTGCTCCCTGTTCTTTGACGTACACAACTGACATGCGGTACTCCTTCCTCTCGATAAGATTACTGGTTGGGTAGGGTGTATTTACGCCCTTTGAAGGCAACCCCCAAAAATGTGAAGCCTTCTTCAAAATGCACAACGCGGGTTTTATCCATGTTGAGCCGCAGGCGCAGGCTGCCCAGGCAACGCTTGGCAACGGTTAAACTCCAGTTGGCTTCGTTGCGGTGGCGGCACAGCAGGACAAAATCATCAGCAAAACGGATGAGTTTGGTCTGGGGGAGAGCGGCCAG
>CAZKZS010000375.1:0-1996 GCA_964557285.1 uncultured Anaerolineae bacterium
AAATCTGAAAGCTCTGAGGTTTCCGTATACTGCCCTATCTGTTCCCCCTGACGGAAGTCCGGCACATTGAGGGGCAGAATCAGGCTCAGGTTGCGGTCTAAAATGCGGCTGGCAATACGGGGTTCTAAATCGGCCAGAGGAACGTTGGTGGTGATCACTGTCGGTAAACGGTTGTTATAACGATGGTCAATCAATTGATATAATTTTTCCTGTACCCAGGGTGTACCGCTTTCCGCGCCTAAATCATCTAACACCAGCACACGTACATTCCGCATATGCTCAAACTGCTGGTCATATGAAACTTCAGCTTGAGGGGAATAGGAAGAACGCAGATGGTCAAATAAATCGGGTACGGTTGTGAACAGGGTATATTCGCTGCGGCTGACACATTCATGGGCAACGGCCGCCGCCAGATGGGTTTTGCCCACTCCATAGTTGCCGTGTAGCACCAGCCATCCCTGCGGCGCACGGGCATATCTCATAATTTCATCAACGGCAGCCTGTAACTGAAGCATTTGCGGCTGTGTAAGCCAGGGTAAATTGACCTGAAAAGTATCAAATGTTTTATCCAGATAGGAGTCAAGGTGACTGGTTTTACGAATATACTTTTGGCGGCGTTCCGCACCACGCCAGCAGGCCGGACAGGGAAAAGCTTTGCCAAAATCAGGATGCCCAAACTCGACATCTTTATAAACAATGCCCAGATTGTCACAAACTTCGCAGAAATCGGTCACGCCTAATCCTCAATTAAATCTGCGTACCGTGCTTTGATGCTTTCCAGGCTGCCATTGGAGGATTTGGTTTCGACGGACTGCCGCCCTTCTTTTTCCCATCGTTTTAAAATGGTGATGATAAAATTCAGGTTGCGGGCTTCCCGGCTGGTCGCAATCCGAATCGCGTCCTCAATCCAGCCCAGAGGATAATTCCGTTCCAAATCGCGGAGTTGTTCGGCAATCATGGGGGTGAGGGCGCCAATATTTTGCTCGTAAATCACGTATAAATTCGGGCGTTCAATAATGAGTTGAACTGGACGATGCTCATCGCCAGGAATCCAGTGGCCTTTTTCAATGGCTTTGATGGCTTCTCGCCCTTTGGCTGTGTTCAGAAAATAAATATCTTCCTCCCCAACCCGCACCCGCAGCAGCGTCCCGCGCGTCACACTCCGGTCAAAGCCGTCCTGAATGGCTGCCGCTTTCTGGTCGTCGGGAAGATCGAGTCCCTGTAAAAATAGATCATCGTTCAGCACTTCAGCCAATCGTACATAGCGAAATTTGCCTTCCTGTCGCTGCAACGCCCACATGCAGTAGAGAGTCACTTTCATTTCTACCAGATGGTCAATGCAGGGCAGCAGTTCACTGAAAAATAGACTGGGAATCTGCACAAGGCGCTGTTTGCCAGGGGGAAATCCATTAAAACCGTTCATGGGTTAAAAGTCTTCAAGATTCACAGAAGCGCGTTTCAGATTCGCAAACTGGGTCAGTTCGCGGTTAAAGAATAATTCGATAGAACCCGTAGGGCCGTTCCGATGTTTTGCCACGATTATATCTGCCTCGTTGGGTCGTTCGGTATTCTCATTATACATTTCATCCCGATAGATAAACATCACTACGTCCGCATCCTGTTCAATGCTATTATGTAAAGTAAAATTACTCGCTGTAAAATTTTGATATTCGGGAATAGTCAGGTCAAAGACTTCTTCTTCCCCGTCCTGCACTACAGCAGATATTTTATCCCAGTAAATATCACTTCGTGCCAGATTTGCAATTTCTTCGGATTGTATAACCTTAGCAAGGGTAGCAGCTTTTTCACGGCTCAAATTTCTACCAACAACCGTATTAGCCTGTTCCCGCACAACCATCTTTTTCAATTTTTTTCTGGCAATTTCAGGCAGAACATATGCTTTCCAGACCTCACCCGGAATAATATCCTGATCGGTGCTGGTCGTTAAATTTTCCAGATAGTGAGCGATTTTGGCTAACTCAGTTTGCTTATAAAT
>CAZKZS010000375.1:2006-4936 GCA_964557285.1 uncultured Anaerolineae bacterium
GCTGCGCCTATCAAATCAACAAAAAGTTCCAGGTTAGATTTTGCTCCAATCCATACCTGATGCTGGTCACGCCCTTTGTCTTTCTGGGGAACTCGCTTGTAACGTCCATTAATGCCCAGACGCAGCAGGAGCGAATAAACATCATGAGAAAGTCTGGGGCTGCTGCTTGCATAATAAACAGCCGTATAGTGATTGTCGAAATATCTTATACAGCCATCTGTTGCCCATAAATGCCGCAAAAATACGGCGATAGCGTCGGCGGGCTGCTCGAATACCTTCGCAGGGACAAATTTTTCGTAGGAACGTAAGCCCCATATGCCCAGGTTTTGCAGCCAGACCCCAATTGGATTTTTCACGCCATGAGTCAGGTGTTGGGTAGGCGGCAAATAGACCTGATACCAGTTGCGTTCCTGACTAATACGCGGCCTGACAGCATCCCCAAAAACTTCGGTTGCCAGCGAAGCCACTTCTTCAGCTAAATCCGATTCGCGGGTCGTATACTGGATAGCATGTTTGGGCAGCGTACACCCATCTCCAATCAGATGCCCTAAAAGTGCCAGTTCTGCATTACTCATGGTCTGGCAATAAGGACTGTCGATTTTGCGCGGGACGGCAATATAATCCCCTACTTTGAGTTCATCCAAGCGCTTCCAGCCGCAAATGGTCAAAAAAGGATGATTGGCAGTCGCCCGAATCGAGCGTCCTAGCTGGGTGGTCAGGCGGTAAACAGGTTTTATGCCTGTTGAAAATGCGTTACTTACTACTGCCCGTTCCAGCTTCCAGGTTTTCTGATTTAATGCCCAGACCGCAAACCCTGATTTTCCGACAAGTTCCCGAATCGGCACATTGACGCCGCTATCGGCCAGTGTGACCAGGGTATCTCCAGCAAGGCAGCCGCTTTCGCGTAAATCGGAAAGGACGGGGCGTTTGTCAGTACGCTGTTCTACCGCACGGGAAAGCTGGGCGCCCGCGATGACGGGTACATTCACCTCACGGGCAATTTCTTTTAAATTGCGCGATATGTGGCTGATTTCCTGCACCCGATTGGTGCTGTCTACACGCCCGCCCGTCGTCATCAACTGTAAATAGTCTACGATTACGAGGTCAAGGCCGGATTCTCGATACAGGCGGCGGCATTTTGTCCGAAGCTGCATGACACTTAGCGCGGGCGTGTCATCCAAAAACATTTTTAGGCCGCCCAGTGAGCCAGTCGCTTCTACGAATAAATTCCATTCGTGTTCAGTCAGCTGCCCGAGGCGCAATTTTTGCTGGTTAATACGGGTTTCGGTTGCTACCAGCCGTTGGATTAACTGCTCGTTACTCATTTCCAGACTGAACACCGCGACACGAGCTTTGCTGCGTGCTGCATTCATCGCCATGTTAAGCATTAGAGAGGTTTTGCCCACACCGGGGCGGGCAGCAATAATAATTAAATCGCCTTTCTGAAACCCTCCCAGCAGATTGTCCAGGGCATTAAAGCCGGACGGCACTCCCAGTTTTTCATCCTGACTGTTATAAAGATTTTCAATCCGGTCATAATAATCACTAAGCGCCTGTTGTAGGGGAATAAGGTCTTTACGAGAACGCTGTTCCGTAACCCGAAAAAGCGCTCCCTCCGCCTTATCAATCACCTCATTAATATCAGAGTCTTCTTGACGGGCAATGGCATTAATTTCTTCGGCAGCTTCCAGCAATCGGCGACGGATGGCCGCACGCTGGACAATTCGCCCGTAGGCTTCGGCATGAATCGAGGTAGGGGTGTTGCTGACCAGATAGGTAATATACGCTGCCCCACCAATATCATTCAGGCGACCTTGCGAGCGTAATTCCTCAATGACCGTCAGATATTCAATAATTTCGTTGCGCTCATGCAGGCGCATCATGGCTTCCCAGACCCAGCTGTTCCGCAGCAGGAAAAAATCATCGGCTGCCAGAAAAGCCGCCACCTCATAAAAGGCATCCGGGTTAATCAGCACCGACCCCAGGACAGCTTCTTCTGCTTCCTGGCTGTGGGGCGCCATTTGAGACGAAACAGGAATATTTTCTGTATTCATTTAAAGCCTATTAAAATAAAAGAGCCACAGGGCCCTTTTGGACGCGGAGGTGAGGACTAACTCTCGTCGAGATCATCCATATCGAGGGACTCAACAAAATCTTTAAAAATGCTGAGCTTTTCATCATCGGCGGGAGGCGGTGTAGGTGGTGTCGCGCTGAGTTCTACATTGTCTTCCGGCTGGATGGCAATTTCCATGACTTTCTCATTCACATAGATTGGCACTTTGACACGCACTCCCAGGGCAATCGCATCACTGGGACGGGAATCAATTTCCAGTTCTTCCCCGTTTTGCTCAATCACAATGACCGCGTAAAAAATATCATCGCGTAAATCGCTGACCAGAATGTGTTTGACTACCCCGCCCATTTCGGTAATCACCGATTTCAGCAGGTCATGGGTCAGCGGCCGCGTGACTTCCATATTTTGCAGTTCAACCGTGATGGCTTCTGCCTCCGCCGGCCCGATCCAGATGGGCAAATAGCGGTCGCTGCGGATGTCTTTTAACATCACGACCCGGTGCTGAGACATCAAACTTACACGGATACTGTCAATCGTTACTTCTATCATCAGAAAAATCCCTGCAACACTGAGCAGTGTATTGGTGTGAGATTAGCACATCACATTTAGCCATGTCAAGCGAAAGCAATTAAAATTAGAAGCACTCGCAAGGTAAAATAGAACGAGTCTCAAGTCTAAAGGATTAGTTATGAAAATCGGAATTCCAAAGGAAATCAAAGATAACGAATACCGCGTTTCCACGACGCCGGGTGGGGTTAAGGAACTGGTCACACACGGGCATCAGGTGATGGTGCAGGCCAGTGCAGGGGAAGGCAGCGGATTCACCGACGAGGAGTATCAGCAGGCAGGCGCAAAA
>CAZKZS010000376.1:0-4923 GCA_964557285.1 uncultured Anaerolineae bacterium
TGCACCTATGGTACTTGGGGGGCAACCCCCCGGGAGAGTCGGTCATCGCCAACCTCTTCTTTTTCCCTCCCTCCCCCCTTATTTTAATAGTCTGAAGTCTCTAACCAATATCGTAATTTGTGCCTGTTATGCTAAACTGAGACAGTAGTACTTAGGAACTACCGCACCTATCGGGTAGTGCTGTTAAGATTCTACGACATCAAAGGCTAGGATAGTCGAGTGGCGCAAAAACGCATTCTCCTGATTGATGATGCCGATGAAACACGTAATTTCCTGGCAGAAAGTGTACTTTCGCCAGAAGGTTATGATATGCTTACGGCGGCCAACGCCAGGGAAGCACTGGCAATTCTGCAAACAACCAGCCCTGACCTCATTATTTCTGATTTCCTGATGCCAGAAATGACAGGGTTAGAACTGTTACAGACCCTCCGATCTGAGAATCGGAATATCCCCTTTATTCTTATTACTGCCGAAGGTTCTGAATCACTGGCGGTTAAAGCCTTACGGTTGGGCGTGCGGGACTATTTCATTAAACCTTTTGATATTGATGATTTGTTAAATGCTATCAAACGGGTTCTTTACAATACCACTGCCCCTCAGGAACTTACGGCGCGCCTGGATTTTACCCTGTGGCATGTGGATGATGTCATTATCATTACCGATGAGGAGCAAAAACTCATTTTTTACAATGAGGCTGCCAACGTTTTTTTCGATAAAAGAACCGGAGGCATTCATGGACTGCCTCTGGATGAAATTACCTCTCACCCCGAACTTCTCACCCTATTCTCTGATGACAAAATCCGACCTTTTCTGAAACGCTGCGAAGTCACCTTAAATGCTCGCCACATCTACAACGCCCATATGACTTCTATTCCGGGAGAAGGGCATGTAGTGGTGATGCGAGATATGTCTTACAGCAAAGAGCAGGAGAAGGCAAAACATGATTTTATTACCCGAATTTCCCAGAATTTACGCTCTCCCCTAACGGCCATTCAAGGCTATACCGAACTACTTGGGCAGGCAGGAGAATTAAGCGAAACCCAGAAAAAATATATTCAACGGATTCTGGATAATGTCAAATTTGCCTCTGGCCTGCTGACTGACCTGTTTGAAGTCACCCAGACGCAAACTGAAACCGATGCGACCCTCGAATACATTCCTATAGATACGATTGTTCAATATGCTATCGAAGCCATAGAACCCGAACTCACAGCCAGAAGTCAAACCCTCACCACCGATTTTGCCCCTTTGCTGCCGCATGTGATAGGCAACCCTATACGCCTTAAGCAGATGGTCATGCAAATTTTACAAAATGCCAGCCGTTACACTCCGGAAAAGGGGAAAATTCATGTTCGCCTGTATTCAGATGAAAAGCTGATTATTTTGCAGGTGAAAGATAGTGGAATAGGAATACCCACCGACCCGGATTATCTGGGCTTGTCTATTGTCAAAAGCATCATTGAGGCGCATAATGGACGTATGTGGGTTCACAGCACTCCCGATCGTGGGACGACATTTACCGTCATACTACCAGGAAGCAAGCCTAAATATGAATAATCAACTGCAAAATCCGGCGGGTAACACATGGATACAGGTTGCGGAAACCTGGGGTGACGCCGAATCCTCTATCGTGGTAGGACTTCTCCACGCAGCCAATATTCCAACCTACGTTGACCAGAATAGCCCATACCCGATAGCCGCTTTAGGACAGCTAGGCGGACCAGGAAAAGTATATGTTCCCGCCGTCTATTACCAGCTAGCGCTTAACCTGCTGGACGAGGACGAAGAGGGGGACGACGATTTTGACGATGATGAGGACGATTTGTTGTCCCTGCTGGACAGCGGCCTGCCCCTTTAAGGTTGCTGAGCAAGGTAATCCTGCTCTGTGACCATCTCCCCGCCCGTCAGGTCGGCTCTGGTCAGGTGATACGCATCGTCAAAATAAAATTCAGCCTCCACGCGCTCAAACGAGCGTGTTCCCATCACCAGTTTTCGCACAAATAACTGCCCTTCATCGTTGCGGGAAAGCTCGTTCAATTTGTGAACGCGCACCCGCACAATTTCACCACTGCGCCGAATTTTGACATATAGATAAATGCCGTCGTCTCGGCTTTCGACGCTGCGTTTTCCAAACAGCTTTTTTAGAAAACTCATCTTATTGTCCTGTCAGCAGATTTTTTGCCTGCTCAAAATTAAGGTAAGCCTGAGTCGCATTGGAGATGCCTGTATCAATGACTCCATTGTAGTTGCCACTCTGACATGACGTTGAAAACGAATTGAGCGATTGTTCCAGCAGCACCACGCCCTCATTCAGCAGTTGAACGGCCTGCCCTAATTCAGGATGCTGTGCTGTCAGCGCCGGCGCAACCTCATACTGTTTGGGCATGTTCACCCCAAAAGAACATCCAAAATCCAACCTCTGCCCGTCCCGTATCCTGAACCAGTAATTTTCGTTCAGCCGTTGAGAAGCAGCCAGTCCTAAATCAAGCTGTTTAATCACCTCATTAAACACATTGGGGTCTATGGTCGGTTCAGGTGTCAGGGTAATGGTCGGTGTCAGAGTCGCCGTTGCAGTTGGGGGTGCAGGGGTTTCAGTAAAAACAGGTGTCGCAGTTGGCGCTGGCACGGTATCTGTGGGGAGAGGAGTGAGCGTAACCGTAGGGCCAATAGTTGGCGCGGGATTGTTTCTGACTTCTGCCAGGGCGATTCCTAACGCCTGTAAATCGGATTCTAAGGCATTTAAACCATCGTTGGACTTATTAAAATCATCCAGAGTGCCGCGCTGCCCTTCCGCCTTAGAACACTGCAATGTCCAGCGCTCAACGACCACATCTAGTTTTGCCCGTGCAATTTCTACATCCAGCGCAACGTCAAAATCAGGATAGGTAATTCGATCAATTTCAGCCAGAGGTCTGGATTCCATCGGCTGAATCTGGGCAGCACAGGGCAAATTCCCGACTGTACCCGTTCCCCATTCGGTTCGCATGGCAGCAAAATTGGCCTGCATATTCTGGTACAGGGTTTCATAAGCCGTCAGGAGTTCATCACGGGGGGTCGGTGTACTGGGTGTAGCCGTAGGAACAATCACTTCCGCCTCTACATTTTCGCTGTCCTCCCCGCCGCCTACTCTCAGAACGACATTGAGCAGCAGCAGGATAACCAGTGAAGCCGACAGCCCGATTACAAATCGGCGGGCGGTGGCTGTCGACAATCGACGCCTGGGTGTTCCCGGTTTAGAAGGCATTTTGTTGACAAACTGCTCAAGTGCCTTTTTTGCTGCCTCCCGAACCTTTTCATCCTCTCCAAAACGCTCATACACCCGCACTAAATGGGGAATGGATTCGGGGTAGCCGCGTTTTCCAAGCGTGCGGCAGGCTTTTGCCCGTACTTTTGGGTTATCACTTTTAAGCTGTGCTAACAGATCAGCGAGATTTGAGTCCGGCATCCTATTATGTTCCTAATCGTCCTCTTGATTCTGGCACGATTCAAAAGTTACGCAACTAACCTTCGACGACCGTAAATACGCAGTTCCCTTCATCGGTTTCATTGTCTGTCTCAGGGCCAAATTCAGCGTAACCGTCGCTGATTTTTTCATCCCAACTCAGGCGGAAGGTGATTTCATGCCGACCCGCAGGCAGTTTGCCTACCGGAACAAACCAGTAAATGTACCAGTCTCCTGTTGCCGGATCGTCAATCGGTTTATCGGTCATGGCGGTTCGATAATCATCGTAATTTTCCAGCAAACGACCGTCCAGCAGCACCTCGTAATTGGCATTTTGCAGGTGCTGAGTCATGAGCGCCTGGTCTTTGACAAACCAGCTCCACACGACCGAAACTGTCTGCTCAGTCGTGATATTCGGCGGGCGAACATTCTTTTGACGACAGTACGCCAGTATATTCACATCACTCACTTCGGCAGCTTCTTCCGCCAGCACCGCCGCGCCGCTGATAAAAGGAGTCGCGGTGGTGAAACCGGATGCACCCGTCGGCTGGGGCCCCTGCGTCGGAGTCGGTGTGGGAGAAGGACCTATCGTTGGCGGGACAAACGTTCCAATGTTTAACAGCCGCGCATCGACCCAGCCTTCAATCAACTGCCCATCTTCATCAATCAGGCGCACAAAAATAAAACTGGCATCTTCATTGGAGTATTGCACTTCGACCTGTGTCCCCGGTTCTACACTCGTTAAGGCTTCCGCACGGAAATTATCTTCTGCCCGAATATTGACATTTTGGCTCGAAATAATTACCCCGATCACAGGGGGAGTTGGGGTTAACGATGGTGTAGAAGTGGGTGTGATAGGCGTCGGTGTATCGGTCGGCAGGGGAGTATCTGAAGCCGTCGGCGTATGGGAAGGCGTCAGGGTTGCCGTAAAAAGGGGCGATGGGGTCAGGATGGCCGGTAGCAGAGTAATCACGGTTGGCGGCGAGGCTTCATCGTCGTCCGGCGGATTACAGGCCGCGCTCATCAGGATGAGCAGCACCAACCCAAACAAAGTCCATTTTTTCATTGACACACTTCCTCACTTGCGCGTTTGAAAATACCTGTGTTACGCTCCAACATGATGCGTAGACGAGATCGCCAGAGCGAGATTCTGGTTGCCCTAGTAGTAACGGTAGCAATGGCTTTTGCCCTTGCCTTTGGCATTTTATTGTCGCTCGGTGACGACTCCAACGAGAACAATGATACTGCCACTGAAACCCTTATCGCAACGTCCCGTACAGCAACAGTAGAAATCGCTGTCGAAACGGAAGAAGTTGCCGTAGAACCTACCTCTACCCTAACGGCAGAATCTTCGCCGGAAGAACCATTACCTACGGAAACTCCCAGTGAAGAACCTTCCCCGACTGAAACAAAAGCCATCCAGCCTTCGGAGACTCCCACAGAAGAACCGTCCCCAACTCAAACAGAAACAATCCGGCCTT
>CAZKZS010000377.1:0-4916 GCA_964557285.1 uncultured Anaerolineae bacterium
AGGTGGTGATCGCGCTGCCATCCGGCCCTTCGGTCATTAAATTGACTGTGACTTCTTCGGGAATGGCGATTTCATGCCCGTGCGGGCTAAGGATATACCCCGGCTCAACAATCACTTCGCCATCTCCCAGCCCCGGTTTGACCCATGCGCCGTAGGCAATACCCCAGCCGTGCAAAAAACGGTTGTGGCGGCGCATTTTTTCAAGGAAATAGGCTGAAATCTGCGTCATATCGGCGGAATCCAGCAGTTGACGCGGGAAAAAGCGGGTGCGTTCTAGCTGTTTTAACGCGCCGCAGTCGGTGACTCTTGTTTGTGTTCTGAGGTCTAACATGACATCTTTCTCCCGTTAGGCTAAATAACCTGTACAGCAAACCAACTGTGGAAAAGACCGCCTTCCTGCCCGTCGCCGGACTGGGGCAGCACCGCGCCCGTATTCACCAGCCCATCCCAGAGTTCCCGTGACCCAAAAATTTCGCTCTGGGTAATTTTCCAGACGGTATTCAACTGGTTGTTGGAAAGGGCTGTGCCTGCAAATTCAGCATCCAACTGCAAGCCGTTCCTGTCGGTAATCACCCCGCGCTGTGACCGAATCAGAACCAGATACCGCGCTCCAATATCGGCAGCCACCTCAAGACTCAGGGACACCGTAAAGCCGTCAACTTCTAAAGTCGGCTCGGCTACTACTTCCTTAAAGGCCACCCTCACCCGCACGACGCTGATTTCACCCAGATCGGTCAACTGGTAAACGCGCAGCCAGCGTGACAGCGCTTCTGCATCCTGTATCTGTGTCAGCGTCATCTCACGGTCAAAGGTGATTTCCAGATGCGGGTTTTCCAGCCAGAATTTGAGGAATCTTTCGTCTGCCCTCGGTATCAACTGGCTGGCATTGGGCGGCCAGATAGCGTTAATGACAGGTGGCAGAGTGGGTTCGGGTGGTGCTTCGGCGGACGTGCCTAACGCATAAAAAACGACGGTTGCGCCATTTTTTAAGGAGGCTTCCACCACGTTTAAACCCGCCGTTTTACCCAGGGTCAGCACGGTTTGAGCGCGGCCATCTGTGCCGGACGCCATGATGTCGTTATCTACGAAGCCGCCCCCGCCGCGCACCTTAAACGCCACTTCTTCCCCTTCTACAGCATTCCCCTGCCCGTCCACCACTTCGACCACAAAAGGCGCTGGCAGGGTGTTAGCCGGCTGCTCCTGTTGAGCATCACCGGACACATACCGCAGCAGCAGGGTGCGGCAGCAGGCATCTACTTTCTCTGCCAGACACATCAGCAGGTCGAATAACATTGCATTGCTGTAAACCACCGGACGATAGGTATAGGGGTCAACCGTCATCTCATCACCCACAAAAGTGACCGTTGCCAGCACCACACATTCCGCCGTCGAAACCTCACACGAGGTTTCCAGCGTTTCCTGGACGGTCCGGCGGCGGTCAAAATCATCTGGCGGGTCTTGCGGGTAAATTTCCTGACAGGCTTCATCCGGCACAGACCCCGGCTGAGACTCCGGTAAATCAAGATGCACCTGGATCCGGTAGCGTTCACGGATGACATTGGGCGCACAGGCGGGGCCAGTATCACACTCTCCCACCATCACCGGAACGGGTTCGGCTTCACATTCATAATAATACAGGCAAACCGTCAGCGACCCATCCCCATCCAGAGGCTCACCCTCTGGCCGCCCGCGTGAATCGGTGGGCTGGCGCAAATTTTCGATGCAGTATGGCGCGGGAACAACAATTTCTCGCCCCAGCGGGTCAATGGCGACCCCCGGATAAATCATCAAACAGTCATCTTCGGTGACGGCAGTTTCCAGCCCGCACAGGACACCCGTTCCCAGCCCTAAACGATTGAGCAGCCAGCGCTTGCGATTAAAATAAAGTTGTTCCATTTTAAAATGGTCAACGCGAAGCAGCTTCCCATAAAAATAATTGTTCCGTGCAGGTGCGCTTATCTGCCGCAGTAAGTCCCTTATATCTTCAAGCATTGTATCCTTCCTCATGTTAGCTTCATGCCGCGCCCCACTACACGCTCCTCTGGTGGCAGGGTGTTCGGCTGGCCGCCGATAATCGTGTCGATTCCAATGCGTGCCTGCTGCCCCACACGCAGGGCAGCATCAATCACACACAGGTGATAGCGGGTGTGCGCTGGTTTCTCACGTTCCAGGATTTGATGCACCCGGGTTAGGTCAGGGGGGGCATACACCAGCACACAAAAATCGTGAGCAATGTCCTCAAAAAGCGGGACGCCATATTCCTCCTCCGTGATGAGGTGCGAATCGGTCAGCATGGCCGACGTGCCGACGACTGCCCCCTGCACATTGGCTGCCGCGAGCATGGTGGTAAAACCCAGAGTCGATGTTTCGCCAAGCGACCATACACTGGCATAGCGGGTCGGTTCTTCAATTCGCGCCGTGACTCCGGTATAGAGTTCAATCAGGCGTTCCAGACCGTGCGGTGTTCCGCGCTGGCTGTACAGGCGGAAGGCTTCGCTCAGTGCCTGCCGGCGCTGAGTTTCGGTCCATGTCTCATCCAGTTCAAAATCAAACCAGCCCGCCAGCCATTCCAGCCAGGCAGGTTCGGCGGTGAGGGGGTCTAAGAGCAGCGCCATGTCGGTAATAAACTGTTCTGCGTCGCTCATGACACTTTCAAAAAGCCCTAAAATCCGTTCCAGCGTGGGGGACTCGCTGCGTTTTTCCTGATAAATCGCGGGCAGATTCTGAATCCAGCCCTCATGGTCAAACGTCAAGCGCATTTGGCGCAGCGTGGGCGAACCTGTCCCGTCACCCTGCAAACTGCCCGCGACCCAAAAATACCGCGCTGGCACATGCAGCAGCAGCATATCCGGCGCATCCACCGGAGCAGCCCGCCATTCGTCATAGGTGCTTATCGCCGCCGACGCCGACCCTGAGGTCGGGAAAGCGGGAGGGGTATTGTTCATGCTGGTCAGGGTATAAAATTGAAAATGGGCGGCGGGCGGCAGGGTATCCGCTTCAATCCGCAGTTGATACCAGCGTGTATCGTCGCTGCGGAGGGAGAACGGTCCGGCCAAAAAACTGCCACGTTCGGTATATGCCGCACCGGGGGTAACACGGACAATCGCCCCGCCACCATGAATCAGCAGTTGCCCTTTGTGGTCAACACTCAGTCCGGCAATCGTTCCCTGATACCCGCGCACCACACCGATAAAATTGCCTTCATGGTCAAAGGTCAGGATACGACCTGTGTTTTTATCCCCTAGATAAAGGACATTTTCAATCACTGCAATGCCCACAGGCTGAATTTCGGCGGGCAAAAGGGCTGCCCAGGCATCCGTCAGCGCCGTGTCCGGGCTGCCATCCAGCCCAAACACCAGCACACGCGGCGGAAAATCCAGCACGAGCAGCCGTTCATGCCCGTCGATAGGAGCAACCGTCATATGCTGAGGGGCAACGAGCGCAGATGTCAACACTTCGGACTCGCCGGAGGGGAAAAATTTCAGCACCCGATGATTGCCCGTATCCAGCACATAGATATTCTGCGAACTGTCCGCCGCGAGTTCCGTTGGGGTATTCAGGCGGTCAGGGGTTGAACCGGAGGCAGGGTCAATATCGTAGGGGTGAGGGTGTCCCCACACGGCGATTAGCTGAAGGGAAGGCAGGCCAATCACCTGAATCCGATGGTTGTCTGTATCCGCCACATACAGCCGATTTTCCGCTACCAGCACCCCACGCGGATTTTTCAACTGGCCGGGCAGCGTCCCTTCGCCACCAAAACACGGCAGAGGGGCGACACTGCCATCACAGGCATCCCGCCGCAAAATCCGATGGTGGGTCGGGTCGGCAATATACAAATTGCCGTCTTGGTCAGCGCTGATGCCCGCCAAATCGGAACTACTGCTGATAAGGTCAATCAGCAGGGCTTCTAACTGCGGAACACGCGCCAGAGTCAGCGCTCCGTCGGGTGTCCACGCCAACCCCGAAAGCAGGAACAGGGGGCGGTTGAGTTCAGTATTGAGATAACGGTAATTGTCCATCATCCTTCCGTCCCCATCCAGACTACATGCCACTGCAACGAGTCAGTGAGATACTGCCCCAGAAAATCGTTAAAAATACCCGGAGGATTCATCACCGCACCGACCAGGCCCGCATTGGCATTTCTTCCGGTCAGCCAGCCCCCAATGGGCATCATGACGATGCAATCAAAACTAAATGCGGAAGCATTGGCGACCTGAGCATACCCATCCAGAACAATAGTCACATCATTCAGGTCGATCTCCGCCGGATTGTCACCGAGCAGACGTTCATCCGATTCTTCAGCGGCCCGCTTCCCGACCACATGCGCCTGATAACGCGGCGGGGTACGGAATCCGGCGCTGGTCGTTGAAACGGTCGTGACAACCCCCAGAAACACATGGTTATCTGATGGGATCGGGTTTCCTTCAGCATCTTTAGGAAGTTCCGGCCACAAACGCCACTCTGTTTCCCCTTCCAGCGTCTGACCGGAAGCCATAAAGGGCTGCTGGGCGGGCAGCGCATCGCGGCCGCTGTTGGAGACATCCGCATAAAGCTGGCAGTTTTTTATTTGCACCAGCGCCAGAATCACATTGATGCCGGGGGTAATATCATCCACACGCTGCCACTGGATGCCTGCCATTTCCGGACGGCGCACCGCCCCACTGGTGTTACAGGCACCGGGACGGGTTTCGGCTGGCAAATCGGCATCTTCCACATAAGACGCGGTGAGGTAATAACTGGCAGGCTGCCCTCTGAAACCGCCGACCACTGCCGGAATGGTTAAGGTCATGGGTTCAAACAAAATGAGTTCCCGCCCGTTGCAGTCAAACGCATAGCCGGGCTGCACCGTCACCGTCCAATCTCCACGTTTGCCACTTACCGCGTAGCCATAGGCGATACCCCAGTTATGCAAGCTG
>CAZKZS010000378.1:0-4905 GCA_964557285.1 uncultured Anaerolineae bacterium
GAAAAAGCGTCAGCTCGCGTATTTCATCCAGACGGCGTGCTGTTCCCTCAACTTCAATATGAAATTGAACACCATGTAAATTTTCTGCCCACATTTGCAGGGCGGGCACCAATCCCAGTTCTTCCAGCGCGGGCGGCCGCAGGTCAGCAATCAGATTGCGGAGATTCGTGACCGTTTCCCCGACCTGTCGCCGTGCCAATTTAAGCATCTCTACCGCACGCGACGGGTTGTTTTCAATCCACTGCATCGCCAGGTCAACACTTTGCCCAACCACAATAAACGACTGTACAGTATCGTCATGCAGTTCGCGGGCAAGGCGGGTGCGTTCAGCTTCCTGGGCGGTGGTCAGGGTTTCGATATACCCCTCTCGCTGTTCATGGCTGCGGCGGATATGGCGTACCATGCCGGACAGGGAATAGCGCAGCCGTTCAATTTCAGCAATACCGCCGATACGTTTTTCAAACGCATGAAAATCGCCAGCCTGCAAGCGGCTTGCCTGAGCAGCGAGGCGTTGTAGTGGATATAACACCCGCCCCACCAGCCAGATATTCAGGAGGGTCATTAGAATCAGGATAGGCGCTCCCAGCAGCATCAGCCAGATACACAGATGAATAAGGGTATGCCAGTAGGCCAGACTCATGAGCTTTTTTCCTCTGTTAAAACGATATACCCCTGACTTAAGGCGGTAGTCACGGCTTCAGTGCGGGTGGTCACATTAAGCTTACGGTAAATTTTTTGCAAATGTCCCTGCACTGTGCGGTCTGAAATAAACAGGATTTCGCCAATTTGTTTGTTGGTAAGCCCCTGTGCTGCATATTTTAGCACTTCAATTTCGCGCTCCGTGAGTTCCTCAATAAAGGCAGCCGATTCTTCATTCAGGCGGGCCGCTTTTTCCATCAACTGCGGGTCAAAGGCCAGCCGCCCGATATAGACCTCATTCAGCGCTTTGAGCAGTTGGGCAAATTCCGCCGTTTTGAGGACAAATCCATCAGCGCCCGCATTTAACAGCGCCTGCACATAGGTCGGGTTATCATAGGCGGTTAAAACCAGTACCCGCACATCTTCATTTTCATGCCGGATACGCCGCGTGGCTTCAATTCCCGTTAAATCCGGCATATGGATGTCCATAATCACCACATCCGGTTGAAGCTGACGCACCTGTTCGATGGCTTCCTGTCCATTGGTGGCTTCACCTACCACCTCAATTCCCATACTTTCCAGATACAGCCGCGTTCCCTGTCGCACGATTTTATGATCTTCCGCCAGCAGCACTCTCATCGTTCACCTCTTAGTTCCATTTGTAACAGAATAACGGATAAAGGGATATTCCTAAATCCGCCATATGGCGCATACATAAGCCAAAAGTTTGCCCTATAGTTCAAAACAACAAGGGAGAGTGACCATGAACCACGAACACCACATGCACAACCAGGCCATGACGGAAGCCGTTACACATGCGATGGAAGACCCTTCCGCCCACGCGCATCACGCGGCCGACCACACCGGACACGAATTGATGTTCCGCAACCGTTTCTGGGTCAGTCTGGTGCTGACCATTCCCGTGCTGCTCTACAGCCCGATGATTCAGGAATGGCTCGGCTTCTCTATGCCGGAATTTACAGGCAGCACGCTGATTGCGCCTATTTTTTCGATTGTAATCTTTCTCTATGGGGGTGTACCTTTTCTTCAGATGGCCGTGCCGGAAATCAAAAATCGTGAACCCGGCATGATGACCCTCATTTCGCTGGCAATCAGTGTGGCCTTCATTTATAGTCTGGCCGCCCTATTTTTTGATCCAGAAAGTGGATTCTTCTGGGAAATGGCGACTCTGATTGACGTGATGCTGCTCGGCCACTGGTTTGAAATGCGGAGTGTTCGGCAAGCATCCGGCGCGTTAAATGAACTGGCTCGCCTTATGCCCGATACCGCCGAACGGATTAAACCCAACGGCGACCTTGAAACTGTTCCCGTCACTCAGCTTCATACAGGCGATTTACTCCTGGTGCGCCCCGGTGCAAGTGTCCCCGCCGATGGTGAGGTCGTGGAGGGCAAATCTGACCTCAATGAAGCCATGATTACCGGAGAATCGCGTCCGGTATCCAAACAGGCTGGCGATAAAGTCATTGGCGGCACGATTAATGGAGATGGCAGCTTGCGGGTGCGGGTCAGCGCGACAGGTGAGCAAACCACGCTGGCAGGTATCATGCGGCTGGTGAAGGAAGCGCAGGAAAGCAAATCTCGCACCCAGCTTTTGGCAGATAAGGCGGCGGGCTGGCTGTTTTACATCGCGCTGGTCGTGGCCGCCCTCACTGCAATTGCCTGGATAATTGCGGTAGGGTTTGAAGTTGAAGTGCTGCAACGGGTCGTCACGGTGCTGGTGATTGCGTGTCCTCATGCGCTTGGGCTGGCGATTCCGCTGGTCGTTGCCATTGTGACATCGCTGTCGGCCAAACGGGGCATCCTGATCCGTGACCGTCTGGCGCTGGAAGAAGCCCGCCATGTCAACGTGATTGTATTTGATAAAACCGGAACGTTAACCAGAGGCGAACAGGGTGTAGTCGGAATGGCTGCCCTACCAGAATGGAATGAAAACCGTGCTTTGGCGCTGGCGGCTGCCATTGAAGGCGATTCTGAACACATGATTGCGAAGGGCATCCGTCAGGCGGCTCAGGACAAAAATCTCGTCCTGCCGGAAATCAATGAATTTGAAGCCATCAAAGGGCGCGGCGTGCAGGCTGTCTCCAACGGCCATACCGTACACATTGGCGGCCCGCGACTGCTGGAACTGCTGCAAGTTTCCCCCGCAGCCGGAATCGCGGCATTTGCTCAGGCCGCCGGAGAAAAAGGCCAGACCGTTGTGTATCTGATCCAGGATAAACAAATCGTAGCCGCGTTTGCGCTGGCCGATGTCATCCGTCCCGAAAGCCGACAGGCTGTTCAGAAACTGCATGACATGGGTATTGAAGTCGCCATGCTGACAGGTGACAGCAAAGCGGTGGCAAAAGCGGTCGCCGATGAACTGGGCATTGACCAGGTTTTTGCTGAAGTGCTGCCAGAACACAAAGACCAGAAAATCGCCGAATTGCAGCGCCAGAATAAAAAAGTGGCAATGGTGGGGGATGGAGTCAACGATGCGCCTGCCCTGACCCGCGCCGACATTGGAATCGCTATCGGCAGTGGGACGGATGTAGCCATTGAATCGGCAGGGCTGATCCTGGTGCAGAGCAACCCGATGGATGTCGTAAAAATCATCGAACTCAGCCGCGCCAGCTACCGCAAGATGATTCAAAATTTGATCTGGGCAACTGGCTACAATGTCTTTGCCCTGCCTCTAGCAGCAGGGGTCTTAGCACCCTTCGACATTCTGCTCTCACCTGCGGTTGGGGCGCTGTTCATGTCCGTCAGCACGATTGTGGTGGCCTTAAACGCGCAGCTTTTACGGCGCTGGTCATAGGCGGTACACTATGCGGGCTGACAACAAGGAATACAGCCCATGCGTTTTGACATTTTGACCCTGTTTCCGGAAATGTTCACCGGACCCATGACTGAAAGTATCCTCAAACGCGCTCAGGAAGCCGACCTGATTCAGGTGGGCTTCCACAATATTCGGGACTATACCACCGACAAACATCATGTCACGGATGATACCCCCTTTGGCGGCGGCGGCGGCATGGTTATGAAACCTGAACCCCTTGCCGCCGCGATCCGCGCCGTCCGGGGGCAAGAGTCCTGTCCGGTTATTTTAATGAGTCCACAGGGGCGGGTGTTTAATCAGAAGGTCGCCCACGAACTGGCACAGCACGAGCGCCTGATTCTGGTGTGTGGACGCTATGAGGGGGTAGATGAACGGGTCATCGCGTTGTGCATCACCGATGAAATTAGCATTGGGGATTTTGTGCTAACGGGCGGCGAACTGGCGGCCATGATTCTGGTGGATGCCGTGTCCCGTTTGCTGCCGGGGGTGTTGGGGGCAGAACGCGGTGCAGAACTGGATTCCCATGCGACGGGGCTGCTGGAACACCCTCACTATACCCGTCCCGCTACTTTTGAAGGGCTGGAAGTGCCGTCCGTACTGCTGGAAGGACATCACGCGAAGATAGAAGCATGGCGGCGGCAGGAAAGTATTCGGCGGACATGGCAGCGCCGCCCCGACATGCTGGTGAACGCTCCCCTGAGTGAGGAGGAAAAATGGTTTTTAGCCGATCTTGCTAAACAGCAGCCGCGACAGCTAGATACAAATCTGCTAGATTAATCGGCTTGGCAATAAAGTTGACTTCCTGAGATGACAAGGAAAACTTAAACGTATCATCACAGCTTATCACGATAATCGGCAAATCGGGCATCGTGCTTTGTGTGCGAATAAAATCCACCACTGCCGACCCCGGCAGCCCCGGCATGGACATATCCAGTACAGCAGCATCGGGCTGGCATTTTCCAGACCCCAGAATTTCAATGGCCGCTTCTGCATTTTCCGCTGATTCCACCTGATACCCCTTAAATTTTAAGGCACGGGTATACAGATTTCGTAAGTCCTGATCATCCTCTAAAACAAAAATTGTTGCCATGACAGCCCATCCACCCTTGACTTCTTAACTAACCTTAATCTAACTTTTATTCTACCGGAACTCTACCTCACAGGCGCGGTTTTTCATAGAAAATTCGGTTATCGAAAAAGCGCCGTAAAACTCCCAGCTTCAGGCGTGGGGATAGAAGGCGCAGTGGCATTAGCGAGGGACTTTGGGTATCCTGTTTGTATGAAAAAGAAGTGACGGCATAGAATAGAGAACTAGAAGGGGATATGATGGGGGTGCGCCGTACCTACAAATATCGCCTGTATCGGTGCGACAAACGTGACCAGCATTTGCACCAGCAGATCAACATCGCGGGGACGGTGTGGAATCACGC
>CAZKZS010000379.1:0-4894 GCA_964557285.1 uncultured Anaerolineae bacterium
TCGGGGTCGTTTTTATCAATCCCCCACACCCCTAAGGCCATGTCCGCGCTGAAATCCAGCCCGGCGGGAATGACGCCCAACTGCCGGAAGGCCAATTGATGGTCGGTATCCAGCGCGTCGTAGCTTAAAAACAGCGCCACTTCCAGATTTTCATCGCGGCTCTCGCCCAGTTGCAGCTCCTTAAATGGAGTTTGCCCGCCCCGGTGACGTTCCAGCCGTTCGATGAGCCGGGGCAGGTCGTAAATCGAATTTTGCTCGATGTAAGCCGTGACCAGATGCAGCGCCAGCGCGTGATTTTCCAGCAGGGCGGCGGTTTTTTGCAGCAAATCGGCGGGGGCATCCGGCAGGCGGCTTTGCAGCAGACTCAGCGCGTCGTCGGGCAGCAGGTGATGGAGTTCATACCGTTTGCCCGCCCTGCCGCCCGCGAGTCCGGCGTCGCGGGTTGTCACCAGCACATGGGTGGAATCGGGCAGGGCATCCAGCAGCGCGACCAGCGCCTTTTTGTCCCAGACATCATCAATGATGGCAAGAAGCGGGCCGGGGGACTGTTCCAGCCAGCGTTTCATGTGGGCAGGCTGGATATCCTGGGCGTTGGCGGCGCGGCCTTCCGGTGTGGCCTGTTTCCAGTTTTCCCAGATAAACGGTAAAGGAGTGGCGGTTGGCCCCAGATAGGCCCACAGCACCCCACCGGCGTAATTCAGGGTATGCCCCAGATGCTGCACCAGCGTGGTTTTGCCCATGCCGCCCGCCCCCTGAATCACCACCCGCCCGCCGTTCGCCAGACTTTTTTGAATCGCGTCAATATCGTTTTGCCGTCCGACAAACTGGCGCAGCAGAAGCGGCGGTTTTAACACCCGCCACGTATCCACCTGCTGTACAGGACGGTGTTTAGCCAGCGCAATTGTCACCTGTGTGGCTAAATCTTCCACAGAGGTGAAAAACCCAACCGTATGTTCGCGGGATAGATGGTCTTTAAACTGCTTTAAGCGGGTGCGTCCCGGCTCATCTTCCACCATATCCATGCGCCAGTTGGCCTCATGATGTACCAGAAAGAGATACATGGGGATGCCCTTCTGAAGCGCCCACTGGTATTCCATCTGCGTGATAGAGGTTTCCCCGTCACACTCCCCGGCACTGTATCGAACGCCCTTATCAGGGCAAAATCCATATCTGTAGGCATACACCCCAACAAAAATTTCGGACTCCTGTACTTCGTCGTAACAGACCTGCACGGGTTTGCGCTGCGACGGGGTGAAATTTTCCATGCCCACGGGATGCAGCCCTAACGACAGCACTACATCTTTCAGGCGCTGACGGTAGGGCATTAAATCGCGGGAGGTCGAACTGATAAAAACGTCAATATGGTCGCCCATCTGCGCCCCCTATGATAATTTTTGCTCCAGAATATGCGTTATCTGCTCAATATGATTCATATCGTGCCAGGCGGTCAGCGCCAGTTGATGATTCAGGTCAAGCCGTCCGCGTGTGGGATGGTTGGCAGGGCGTTCCCAGGCGCTTTCCTCCAACGGTTGCAGGTAGGCCAGTAATGCCTGCCGATGTGCGACCCATGCCTGATACGCCTCCAATAAATGGTCATTTTGATAATTATTTTTAACGGCCAGTTCGTCCGGGTTGGGGAAAGGCAAATCGGGGAAATCCTGCTCAACGGTCAGGCGGACACGTTCCATATACACCATTTCATAATCCCGCAGGTGGCACATCACCTCTGTCACCGTCCAGCCCTGCCCGCCGTCGCGGTAGGTGGTCGCGTCGTGTTCCGAAATATTATGCACCAGATAGCCAATCACGTTGACCGCGTTCTGCAACTGCGAAAACTGCCACTTCCGAATGGTCGCGTTTGACATTTCCCATTTTCCTTATTTTTTATTCTACTAGCTTACCCTGAAAATGCGGCTGGCACATTAACCCTCCCTTCATTGGGAAAAAGGGATAGGATTGCCGATAATCATTCTGAAAAGGATACATATGGTGGCAGAACTCAAACGGGAATTGGGGGTATGGGGCGCGGCAATGATGGGCTTAGGCTCAATTGTTGGGACGGGGGTGTTTGTTAGCATTGGAATCGCGGCGGGCGTGACCGGTCCGGCGGTGATTCTGGCAATTACCCTGGCAGCAGGAGTCGCGGCGTGTAACGCGCTCAGCAGCGCACAACTGGCCGCCTCTCATCCGGTCAGCGGCGGTACGTATGAGTACGGCTACCGCTATCTGACTCCCCGGCTTGGTTTTCTGGCGGGCTGGACCTTTTTACTGGCTAAAAGTGCATCGGCGGCAACGGCAGCGCTTGGTTTTGCGGGTTACTTGCTGGATGTGCTGGACTCGGACAATCACGGCGTCCGGATTCCGATTGCGCTGGCGGCGGTCATTGTGTTGACGCTGATTGTACTGGCCGGAATCCGCCATTCTAATATCACCAATACGGGAATCGTGCTGGTGACTCTGTTCGCGCTGGCGCTGTTTGTGCTGACCGGACTCCCCCACATGAAGGGCGACCATTTATCCCCTTTTTTTGAACACACCGGCGCGGGATTTTTGGAAGCATGTGCGCTGATGTTTGTGGCGTATACAGGGTATGGCCGGATTGCAACATTGGGAGAGGAAGTTAAAAATCCAGCAGTAACGATTCCGCGTGCGATTATCCTGACGCTGGTCATTACGATGGTGCTGTATATCGGCGTTGCGCTGGTGGCCGTGAGTACGGTTGGGGCGGACAGCTTGAGCCACGCCGCAGAAGACTCCGCCGCGCCACTGGAAGCTGCCGCCCGCACTTTCGATTTTCCCCTGACCGCCCCCATAATTGCAGTAGGAGCAGTCACCGCGATGCTGGGCGTGTTGCTGAATTTAATTTTGGGGCTGTCACGGGTGCTGCTGGCAATGGGACGCCGCCGTGATATGCCGCCCATCACAGCGCGTTTAAATGTGCAGGGAACAACCCCTTCTGTCGCGGTGCTGGTTATGGGAACAGTCATCGGGCTGCTGGTGCTGGTTGGCAATGTAAAAACTACCTGGTCATTCAGCGCGTTTAATGTGCTGCTGTATTATTCACTGACCAATTTAGCCGCCCTGCGTCTGCCGAAACGTTTGTATCCGCGCTGGATTGCAGGAGTAGGGCTGCTGTCATGTGTGTTCCTGGCTTTCTGGGTCGAGCCGTCCATCTGGATTATTGGGCTGATCATCATCGGCATCGGCTTTGTATGGCAGGAAATTGCTCAAAGGATTTTTACTGACCCCTCTTGACCTGAGTCCGAATTTCGGTATAAAGTGAAATTTATCCTGTTCCTAATATGCCGCTTAAATCATGATCCGTCACAGCCTTGCTTTGTTTGGCCTTGTGCTGGTGGTCAGCACGGGGGTATTAATGTTTGTGCGCCGTCAATCCCCTTCGCCTGCCTATCTGGTTTTTGTATCCGAAGGCGGCGGCGAAGATGGCGTCTACCGTATGTATGCTGATGGGTCGGGTCAGCAGCGCCTTACCCATTTTCCCGCCCGCCTGTTTAACCAGGCCACCTATCGGCAGATGAAACCGATTTTTACCCCTTACTCGCCAGATAAAAGCTGGCTGGTGTATGCCCGCTACCGCGAAGGCAATTTTGACATCTTTAAAGTGCATCAGGATGGGACAGAAAAACAGCTTACTCATGCCCCGTCGATGGATATTTCGCCCGCGTGGTCGCCGGACGGACAGTGGGTTGCGTTTGTGTCTAATGTATCCGGCAACTTTGACATCTACAAAATGCGGGCAAACGGATCGAATTTGCAGCGCCTGACCAACAGCCCTGCTAATGAAACCTCTCCCGCATGGCTGCCTGCGGTTGATTTTCCGTGGAAAAGCTGGCTCAATCTGGCAGTGGGATTTATTTTGATGGGGGTGGAATGCTGCCGTAAGAGGAGGAAATAAAAAAAGCCCCTGTGGGGACAGGGGCATGTGCCAGTTAGAGGCTTCGGACAATCCTAGAGAAAATATTCCCAATAGCTGGGCCAAGCAGGGTAAGGATCAGGATAACGACGATGGCAACCAGCACCAAGATAAGGGCGTATTCGACCAGCCCCTGGCCTTCTTCACGCGGTAAGTACATCATAATGAAAACTCCATGAAAATTAGATGAAAGCGGGTAACTGCTGCCTTCACGTTAACATGAGCAAGTATTAAGAGTCAATTTAGTCAAGCCTCATTATTCATGAATTTTTTGTGAATAATATCACCCCTTTTTTATGGGCAGAAAAACCCATCCACGCGAAAATAGAGAGAGATGGCTGTTTTACCGTGCCGCAGCCAATTAAGGATAGTATGGAAACCTCCCCTCAACATCATTTCCGTTTTTTTGACAACTTAAGAGTGCAACTTCTGATTTTTGTCCTGTTGTGTCTGCTACCCATGCTGACTCTGATTCTGCTGAACGCGCAGCGACAGCGTGCGTCTGCCATTGATGCGGCTCAGGAGCAAACGCTTCTCCTGGCACGTACCATTGAGGAGCGTAACCAGACACAAATTGAAAGCACCCGTAACCTGCTGCTCACGCTCTCCCATGTGCCGCTTCTCAAAAATAATAACATTGAACGCTGCAATGAACTGTTCACGGAACTTCTGACACAGTATGACAATTACACCAATATTGCCATGACAGATTTAGAGGGGAACGTCGTGTGCAGTGGGCTTCCTCAGGTGATTGGTCTGAATTTTCGAGAGGATGTCTGGTTCAAACGGGTTATCGAAACGACCGATTTTCAATTGGGGCAGTATGGAGTTGGACAGTTTACCAACAGGCCAGTCATTCCGGCGGGTTATCCTATCTATGATGAGCAGAGGCAGCTTAAAGGGGCGCTTTCTGTCACGCTGGCACTTGACTGGTTAGGGAACTATGTAAGTACAGAATAT
>CAZKZS010000380.1:0-4893 GCA_964557285.1 uncultured Anaerolineae bacterium
AATGCTGTGCGTAAAGTGATAGCTTTCTGCTTGAGACTACGAATACTGCCGGTGACTGTGCCGCGCGTCCGATGGCTGGCTTTGACTAAATCCCAGTGTCGAAATCCCTGCTTTTCAGTACATACTTTGGTTGGATTATCCTCCCAGATTTTCTTTCGTTTTGGAAGAATGTGGTATGCCCGATAGCTCAGACGCGGGACGTAAGTCTGACAGGCCATCGCAACGGCATCATTTAGATGACTTTTATCCAGGCCAATCTGCTGCCGCCACAGGCGGGTCATCCAGCCAACACAGAGTTCGACCTGTAACCCTATTTGCTCAAGCTGTTCAACCAGATAGTGCTTGCCGATTTGCAAATGGGCAGGATAGACGAATTGCTTAGGCTTGCTAGTGAGCATCCACTCACCTCTATGTAGGGCTGTATGACACGCCTTACACAGGGTAATCCCATTCTGCGGGGTGTCTGTTCCGCCTTGAGCGCGGGGAACAATGTGATGGGCTTGCAGGTGGGTCAGGCTTCCACAATGCTGACAGGTGAATCTGTCCCGCCACAGCACCTTTTCCCGAAAGTCATACCCTGCATAATCTGGAATCTGGTATTCTTTCCCAGAAAGTTGACGGCCCGCCGCCAGAGACGCAGTATTAAACTGCCCCTGCTCCACAACTGCCCACTTCAAGGGAATAAGCCGATGCAAATCCTGCACGACCCGTACAATGCTGTCTTTCTTCTGGCGGATGGTCGGTGACAGCCAGCCTTCTGCCCTGCTGCGGTTGAAGCGTGCCTTGCGGTAGCGAGTGCTGCGCGAACGGCGGCTACGGCGGTACATCCGGCGCTGGGTCATTTTCCGCTTTACATCCTGACGGAGTTGAATCACGCCACCGAACACAACCTCTCCCCTCTGCTCGTCTACCACAACGATTCCAACCTCTTTTGCGCCATCATCAATCCCTACGGTAAACTCACCTACCGGATGATCAACAGGGTGCTTAAGCTGGATGGTAAATGGCACGACCCGAAATACCTCCGCCCTGCCCATATCCAGCAGCTTTCGCGCTCTGGCCGGATGCGTCGGCAGCAAAGGCTTTCCCTCCGCATCCACTACAAACACCTTCACACTATCCATTTAAGGATACTCCTCCTCATCGGGTCAACTTCCCTCTAAGCAAAGTCGATGGGTCTCTATTCAGTTCAGAAGATGTTAGCCGCCGTCGCAGGACGGTTTCGTTCCACTGAACCACGAGCGCCTTGGCTGAGGCCACCTTGGATCGCTGCCCTCCTTTGGGCAACCCATCAACGGAGGCGGCGGGAGTACATCCCCCTTTCAGTCCTGACCTTCTCATTCGGTCAGTTCCCTTAACAATCCGCCTGAGCCGCGAAGCATGACAACCATTGCCTATGCATCAGTTGCCTAGCTCCTCACAAGCGACATCAATTACATTTTGAAAAAGCCGTGCTTCACACTGAAATGTGCCATCTTCCGAATAAATCCGCGCCTGCCCCACCGAAGCCAGGCCGGCGTTGTATCGGATGCCCTGATATTCAATCGAATACCTGCCGTTGATAGTCTGGCTGGCATAGTTATTAACGGCGTGCATCACATCTCTGGCATCCTGGCTTGCCCAGCGCAGCCGCCCCAGCACCAGAAACGACAGTAAAAACAGCACTACCGGAATCGCCGTCAGTGCTAGAAAACGCCGCCCGTGCAGCCGCCGCGCCATTTCCAGATAAATTTGTACCAGCACCGCCATCGAGCCATGAATCACCAGCGTCACAGGCAGGAACACTAGAATGTTACTGGGCGTACCAAAAGCAGTCGTTAGGTCATTCCAGACAGCGATAAATACCGCGATCACGGGGGTGGTTAAAATCACTCCCACCCACAACATTCGGGTACGCCAGAAGGTGGTGAACAGCAGCGACAGCCCCAATCCATAGGCTGCCATCAGCGCGGCGGTAATCAGCGCTTCCTGCCAGTTCACACGGGCATGATAGTCCGGAAAACGCAGCCAGGGGTCTAGCACAACCATTAAGCCGCCGGAAAGCATCCCCGCCCACAGACCGGACAGCCGCATCCAACGCGGTTCGATATACACTTTAACGGTGTTCGTTGTTGTTTCCATAGCCTTTTAAAATGTTAAAGCTCCCAATCCCAACAGGGACGAGAGCTTTTATTCTCGCGGTACCACCCTGGTTGCCTGCTTGCTTTGCAGACCACCTCTTGCCCGATAACGCCGGAAGTCGCGGAACAACCTACACAGTCCAAATGACCTTCAGCCGTCGGCTCAGGGGTGAATTCGGCGGGGTCATGGGTCGGTGTTCGGGCTTTCAGCCTGCGGCCTGAACTCTCTGGGCGGTGACTCAGACGTTCCGCGTACTGCTCCCCGTCTTTGCCTTTAATTATTTATTCACCTGCCTGTCAGTATGCCAGACGCCTTATCGCCTGTCAACCGCCCTTTTTTATACATTATCTTCACACAATCCCGTTAGGATATGATACTATGAGGATAAGATGTAGAAATGTTCATTAAAAATTCACAGGTTTTCTTTAAAAGAGAAGTGATACACTCGCAAGGATAAACAGAATGGGTTCTCGAATCCTCGTCGTCGATGACGACAAAAAAACCGTCGATATAATTAAGATTTACCTTGAAAAAAATCGCTACCGTGTCTTTACTGCCTACAACGGCTTGCAGGCGCTTCAGATTGCTCAGCGCGAACAGCCGAATCTGATTATTCTCGACCTGATGCTGCCTAAAGTGGATGGCATGGATGTGTGTTACAAACTGCGGGATAAATCCGATGTGCCGATTATCATGCTGACTGCCCGCACCACGGAAGCCGATAAACTTATGGGGCTGGAAATGGGTGCGGACGATTACGTGACCAAACCCTTCAGCCCGCGTGAACTGGTTGCCCGCGTAAAAGCCGTTTTGCGCCGTTCGCAAAATCAGGATTCGTATCCGATTGAAGAAATTCAATGCAACGATTTGCTGATTGACTTTGTGCGGCATGAAGTCCGGCGCGGCGCGGAGGTGGTGCATCTAACGCCGCGTGAATTTAAACTGCTGGGAACTCTGGCACGTCAGCCCGGACGGACTTTTTCCCGGATGCAGCTTCTGGAACGGGCTTTTGGTTTTGATTATGACGGGCTTGAACGTACCATTGATGTACATATCAAAAATCTCCGCAAAAAAATTGAGCCTGACCCCACTAACCCGACCTATGTTCAAACGGTGTATGGGGTAGGCTATAAATTTATTGAGCAGTAGTTCCATGTGGTACAGCATCCGTTTCCGCCTGCTGCTGATGATGATTTTTATTTTGCTGCTGGCGGTGAGCGTGATGGCTTTACTAGCAAGCCAGGCCACCAGCCGACAGTTCAGCCGCTACGTAGAGGAAGATGAATCCTTGCGGCTGGAACGGTTTGTTGATGTGCTTTCCAACTACTACGATGAGCAGTTTAGCTGGGAGGACGTAGATTCCCTGATAGAGCAGATGGCCTCTATCACGGGAACAGAAGTCGCGCTGGTCGATTCCAATGGGCATATTATTGCTTCTTCAAGTGACACCATCGCGGGGCAGGAACTGGATACCGCAGAAATGGCGATGGTGAAATCGCGCATCTGGGTGCTTTCAGAAGATGAGATGTTTACCCTGGTGAATGAAGGGGTACTGCCTTCTGACCGGACGTATGGGCTGGTGGGGGCGGTCTACGTGAAAAAGAACCCGGAAGCTGACCCCCCTTCTTTTATCGGATCGGTCAATCGTTCGCTGCTGGTAGCAGTATTGGTAACGGGCGGCGGGACCATGATGATCGCTTTTGCGGTTTCGCGGCGTATTCTTGGCCCGATTGAGGCACTAACCGCCGCCGCCCGTTCTATGACTTACGGCAATCTCAGCCGTCGGGTTTCCGAACATTCCAGAGATGAAATTGGCGAACTGGCACGGGCGTTTAACGCGATGGCGGCGGGTTTGCAGCATTTAGAAAACCTGCGCCGCAACATGGTGAATGATATTGCCCACGAACTGCGGACGCCGCTTTCCAACATACGCGGTTACATTGAAGCGATTCAGGATGAAGTAGCCGACCCATCCCCCGAAATCATTAATTCGATTCATGAAGAAGTGATGATGTTAAATCATTTGATTGATGATTTGCAGGAATTGGCGCTGGCAGAAGCGGGGCAGTTGCGTCTGATGAAACAGCCGCTTGATTTGTGTCCCCTGCTAACTCGTACCATTGAAGTGCTAAAAACACAGGTGCGGGATAAACATCTGGATGTACGTCTGAACATTGCCTCCGATTTACCCGGCGTTCATGCTGACCCGGAGCGTGTACAGCAGATTTTACGCAATTTGCTGAATAATGCCGTGACGCATGTACCAGAATACGGCAAAGTGATTCTATCAGCACGGGCAGCAGGCAGGGAAGTCGAACTCAGCGTCTATGATACGGGCGTCGGGATGACGCCGGAACAACTGCAAAATATTTTTGAGCGTTTTTACCGCGCTGACCCTTCACGCACCCGTGCCACAGGCGGCGCTGGATTAGGGCTGGCGATTGTCAAACAACTGGTCGAAGCACACGGCGGGCGCGTCTGGGCGGAAAGTATCCCCGGTCAGGAAACCACATTCACTTTTACGCTTCCCGCGCTGCCGGCGATGTGACATACTCCCCCTGCCTAAAGGCGGGGGCATCTAACTTCAAGCGAAACGGCGTGTCTTTTGAGGGACGCGGCTTACAGTTTCTCGGTTAGTATACGCCGATGCCCCGGCGTTACAAATGTTAATGGCTGCATTGTGGTCACGGTCAAGGGTGAACCCACATCGTTTACACTGAAAGGTTCGGTCACGCAAGGCGAGGGTTTGGGTATGTCCACAGGCAGAACACT
>CAZKZS010000381.1:0-4882 GCA_964557285.1 uncultured Anaerolineae bacterium
CTGGCCGGAACGCTGCAAAATGATATTTTGAAAGAATATTCCGCGCAGAAAGAGTATATTTTCCCACCGCGCCCTTCCATGCGGCTTGTGACCGACACCATTGAATACGCCACCCGCCATCTGCCCAAATGGAATAGTATTTCGATTAGCGGGTATCACATCCGGGAGGCAGGTGCAACAGCCGCCCAGGAATTAGCATTTACGCTGGCTGACGGGCTGGAATATGTACGCTGGGCGCTGGAACGGGGTCTGCATATTGATGAATTTGCCCCCCGGTTGTCCTTTTTCTTTAACGTGCATAATGACTTTTTTGAGGAAATCGCTAAACTGCGGGCGGCACGGCGCATCTGGGCGCGGGAAATGCGGGAAACCTTCGGCGCGAAAAATCCGCGTTCGTGGATGCTGCGAACCCATACCCAGACCGCCGGAGTCAGCCTGACCGCACAGCAGCCGGAAATTAATATTGTGCGGGTCGCGCTGCAAGCACTGGCGGCGGTGTTAGGTGGAGCGCAAAGTTTGCATACGAACAGCATGGATGAAGCGCTGGCGCTGCCCAGTGAAGAAGCGGTCACAATTGCCATGCGGACCCAGCAGATTATCGCCCATGAATCGGGCGTTGCGAATACGATTGACCCGTTGGGGGGGTCGTATTTTGTGGAAGCGCTGACAAATGAACTGGAAGCCGAAACCTGTGAATATTTCCGCAAAATCGACGCGATGGGCGGCATGATTCCGGCCCTGGAACAGGGATACATTCAAAATGAAATTGCCAATTCTGCTTACCGCCACGCGCAGGAACTGGATAAGGACGAGCGTATCATTGTTGGTGTGAATGAGTTTAAGAGCGACGACCCCATAAAAATCCCGATTCTGGAAATGGACCCTCAGGGATATGAAAAACAGGTCGCACGGTTGCAGCAGCTACGGATGAACCGTGACAATGAAAGGGTCGCGCAAACCCTTCAAGCGCTGTGCGAAGTCTGCCATACCGGGGAAAATGTCATGCCTTACCTGCTGGATTGTGCGCGGGCATACTGCACGCTGCAAGAAATTACGGATGTGTTCCGGCGGGAATTTGGGGTGTATCGCGGCCCAGAAACCATTTAAGGGCGGGGACAAGCGAACACACAGAGCGATTCCTGCCCACCTAAGTCCCTCTCCGATTTTCGGAGAGGGGTTTGGGGTGAGGTTAACAAGGCGGGAATCGTCCCCGCCCCTCTCTCACTGCTGCGCCTTGATGAATCGGTATCTGAGCAGAAGACTCCGCAGCATAATCCACAGCCACATGAACGTCGCCAGCAGACTAATAACTCCAACGACCACCACCAACAGCAGCGCTAAAAGCATATTTGCGTTTCCCGATTCAAGAACGAACATCATCAGGACAAACGGGACGACATCAAACATCAACAAAAGGGTAGCAAGGCTTTGAAGAAAACTGGTACGCATTCGCCGTCGGGCATATTTTTGACGGTAAATCACATCATAAGGCATCATATCGGCGATACTGTTGAATCGAATAGGAACACCATAGCGATGTTGAAACTTCGCCATCTCGACAAAATGCGTGCGTAGAGTTTCCTGTACACTCTCATGATTACAGGCAGACCGATAATCGTCTGTTAGAATGTCATCTCCCACAGGATAGCTGGTTTCAACCACCCGTTCTCCCGCAAACCAGCTTGCAAAATTCACCATTTCTAAAGCAGGCTTGCCGGAGAAATAAATGACTTCTGCAACAATAGTTTCAGCAGGATTTTTAAATACCCATTCTGTAGCATCTTTTTGTCCAGGCAGATCAACGGCAAGCTCACCCACACGCTCAAATCCCAGGGCTTCGAGTTCGTTAGGAATTCGCCTTTCCTCAGATGGATAGGGTCGCTGCTCATGGGAAACATCTCGTGTGACTCGATTAACTGTACCTAAATAAATTTTGATACTACGAATTGTGCCAGGGAGAAGCGTAATTGAAGCAAGCCCGGAGATGACAAGAATTAAAATGATGGGAGAAACAGGGGCATTCCCGATGATAAATTGTATTACCCCACATACGATAAGCGTTGGTAAAAAAGTACGCAGAACTGCACTGAGCGATTTCATCATTTCCCTTGAATAATCATTTAGGGAAATTTTACAATGTTACGGGGGGTGAAGGGGTAAAAAATTTATGAAAATGGGGGCGTACACCGCCCCCTGTGTATTAACGCCGAACCTGTTTTAAAATACCCAGGAAAATAACCGCGCCAATAACCGCAATCACAATACTTCCGATGAGATTCGTGTTATCGTCACTGATGCCGAGCAGCCAGAATACAAAACCCCCGATGAAGCTGCCGATAATCCCGACGATAATATCGGTGATGCAGCCCTGCTGGTCATTGGTGCCCATAATCATGCTCGCCAGCCAGCCGGCAATCGCACCAATAACAATCCACGAAATAATTCCGACAATCATGGTGTTCCCCTTTCAATTTCTCTTACTGGTTGAAGTATAGGGGAAAATAGGAGGGTTAGCATCAAATACTAAGCGGACACTCATTAATCTTTTAGCGGCAATTCATGCGTATAATAAGGATAAGAAAACTGGCTGAAGTGGAAACTCATGAAACATTGCAGCCCACGCCAAGAGGCCGCCTTTCACAGCCTGCAAACGCTGGATATTTTTACGCAACTGGAAGCCTACACCCCCGTTCTGACCGGAACGATTCCCCTTGATATTGACATTGAGAACAGTGATCTGGACATCATCTGCTGGACGGCGGATTTGGAAGCCTTTGCCCGCGATGTTACCGCATACTTTGGGAATCAGCAGGGCTTTCAAATTGCTCAAAAAACCATCCGAAGTGAATCGTGTATCGTTGCAAAATTTGAATTTCAGGGGTTTCCAATAGAAATTTTCGCGCAGAATCGTCCTGTTGAACAACAGTATGCCTACCGCCATATGCTGATAGAAGCGCGTCTGCTGGTTCTAGGCGGGGCGTCTGCCCGTCAGGAGATTCGCCGCCTCAAACAAAACGGCCTCAAAACCGAACCCGCCTTTGCCCGTTATTTTAATCTGGCTGGCGACCCCTACGAAGTTTTGTATCGGATGTCTTTTTTACGTGAGGATGAACTCAGGCTTCGTTGGTGAGCTTTCACATCGTTTTTCTATCTCGTTTTAATCCTTTGCTAACCCGCCTGTTTCACAGTGAAGATGAGAATTTATTAAGGGAGGTAACACCATGTTAAGAAGCAGCGAGATTATGGGCAACCCGATTATTACCTACGATTCGGGTGAGCAAATTGGGAAAGTGGAAGACCTCGTTTTTGATGCTGTCAACCTGATTGCGCTGGTCGTAAACCGCAAAAATTCGCAGGTGATTTATATGGATCGCATCAAAACCATCGGGCCGGATGCGGTCATCGTCAATTCAGCAGATGCTATCGTGGAGTCGGAAGAAGTCTTTGAGCGTCAGGCAGCCACGATGGGCTTAAAAATGATGACCAATGATGCTCATGAACTGGGCTATGTGTGGGATATTTGTTTTGAACGGGATGGACGGGTCGCGGGCTACGATTTGTCGGGCAGCAAACTGGCGGCCTTCGTCGAAGGGCGTTCCTTTGTACCCGCCCATCTGGTGGAACGGATTGGCAAAGAAGTGATTTTGACCTCAGTAGAAGCGGAACAGGCGATGCAAACGCAGCCGAGTCCGGTCAAAACCGCCGTGCAGAGCGTGGGCAGCACCGTGCAGAAAGTTGGACGCCTGGCAACAGACAAACTGGGCGATGCGGCCAGCACCCTGACGGATAAGCTGAAAGAAGCCCGCGAGATGGCACGGGAGAAGGTCGAAACCGTCCAGCAGACTGCGGCACAGCGCCTGCACAAAGTCGAAGTGGTGGCCGAAGAAAAGGCCGATGAAGTGAAGGAAAAACGCGACGAAATGATTGAGGAGGCCGTAGAAGCCGCTTCTGAGCGCTCCCGTCAGCTTTATGAAGCGATTGAGAAAAAACGTACCGAATTGAATCAGCCCGAAGTGCCGGAAGCCTAATCATAGGAGAGGGTCATGTTTCCCATTAGCGACGCGAACCCACGCCGCCGTTTCCCTCTTTTTACCTATGTGCTGATTGCCATCAATGTGCTGGTTTTTTTATGGGAAATGACGCTTTCTCAGGGACGGCTTCAGGAGGCTTTTCTGGATTTATCAGTGGTGCCAAACAACATCAGTGATAATCCATTTTCTCTGGAAGCCTTTCTGGATATTGTACGAAGTATGTTCTTTCACGGCGGCTATGACCATATTCTAGGGAATATGCTGTATCTCTGGTTGTTTGGGGATAATGTGGAAGACCGCTTAGGACAGTTACTGTTCATCGTCCTGTATTTTGTGAGTGGGTTCGCGGCGGCACTTGCCCAGGTCATCATTAACCCCGACTCAACCATTCCTCTGGTCGGGGCAAGTGGCGCGATAGCCGGAGTCCTGGGCAGCTATCTGGTGCTGTTCCCCGGTGTGAAGGTACGCGGCATCATCCCCCTGGGCAGGATGGCCTCCATGGCGGAATGGCCTGCATGGATGGTGCTGGGCATGTGGTTTGTGCTGCAACTGGTAAACGGGGTTGGCTCTCTGGGTGCAGATTCGGCGTATGGGGGTGGAGTCGCGTTTTTTGCTCACATTGGCGGTTTTGTTGTCGGGATGGTGCTGACGGGCATGTTCATGGTTGTTGTGCCGCAGCCACCTGCCGAAGAACGGCGTCAAATGTTATATCGACGGCAGGAACGTGCCGGAGGATAAGATGGAGGGGCTGAAAATTACCCCTCACCCTGCCTTCGGCATCCCTCTCCCACGCAAGCGGCTGAGGGGGCGACACTAGCAAATAAGCGGAGGGTGGTGAGCCAGAAAAGCGA
>CAZKZS010000382.1:0-4879 GCA_964557285.1 uncultured Anaerolineae bacterium
GAATGTGTACCTGAATGGCAAGCGGGTGTTGGTGCATTATCAGGATGGACAGGTGAAAGTGTATCAGGACGTGGTTTTGTCGGAGGCTGTGTTACAGGGCTTTACATTACATTTGAGTGATATTTTCCGGTGAGGGTTTTATTTCCAGCTATAAACCAGGTTCTGTGCCGATACAGGAGGGCGGGTGACGCATGGGCTATGCTTAACACCCGCCCCCACAGGACTTACTTCCCGCCTTCGGCGACGAGCGCTTTACGGGCTTTATCCTCTTTTTGACGTTTTTCGTTGTTCAGAATCCGCTTTCGCAGCCGCAAACTGGTCGGCGTGACTTCCAGCAGTTCATCTTCCGCCATAAATTCGATAAAGTCATCCAGACTCATATTACGCGGCGGAGTTAGGCCGTCGGTGGTTTCGCTCGGTTTGGCGCGGTGATTGGTGACATGTTTGGCTTTGGCAACGTTAATCACCAGGTCTTCAGGGCGAATATGTTCCCCAACGACCATGCCTTCGTACACATCTATCCCCGGCCCGATAAAAAATGAGCCGCGCTGCTGCGTATTGACCAGCGCATAAGCGGTAGATGTGCCGGGTTCGTGGGCAACCAGACTCCCAAATTGCCGCCCCTGGGCTTCGCCACCCGCAACCGGAGCGTAACTGTCAAAAATACTGTGTACCTGCCCCATACCGCTGGTCGCCCGCATAAACGCCGACTGAAAACCAATCAAAAAGCGGGTAGGGACAAGATAACGCATGTAGGTCGTGCCGTTCTCGCTGTACATATCCATCATGTTCCCGCGACGGCTGCCCAGCAGTTCAATCACCGTTCCCGCCATGTCATCGGCCACTTCAACATGGACTTCTTCAATGGGTTCAAGGGTTTTGCCTGTTACCGGATCTTCCTTAAAAATGACCTCCGGCTTGCTGACCTCAAATTCGTAGCCTTCGCGGCGCATAGTTTCAATTAAAATGCCCAGATGCAGCTCACCGCGCCCACTCACAACAAATTTATCCGGTGATGAGCCGTCACCTACCCGCAGCGCGACATTACGACGGGTTTCTTCATACAGGCGCTGGCGCAAACGGCGGGATGTTCCCCATCCGGTTTTGCCTTCCCGTCCCGCAAACGGCGACGTGTTTACCCCGAACGTCATTCGCACCGTCGGTTCTTCGACTCGAATCGGGGGCAGGGCTTCCGTCACAGTCGGATGAGCAATGGTGTCGCTGATGTTAATTTCTTCGAGTCCGGCAAACGCGACAATATCGCCGGCTTCTACTTCGTCCACTTCCACTTTGGTCAGGTTATGGAATGTAAAGAGATATTCCAGTTTGCCGGAAATTCGCTGCCCATCCGTGGTGATTCGCACCACCGACATGCCTTTTTGCAATTTACCGGACTGCAAGCGCCCGATGCCGATCTGCCCCTTGTAGTTATCATATTCCAGCGTTGTGACCAGCAGACGGGCAGGCGCGTTTATATCCACTTTGGGCGCGGGAACTTCTTTTAAAATCACCTCAAACAGAGGAGTCAGGTCATCGACCAGCGTATCCGCATCGTAACCCGCTTTGCCCTGCAAACCAATGGCGTAAACAACCGGAAAATCCGCCTGAGCGTCGGTTGCTCCCAGTTCGATAAACAGGTCAAAGGTATCGTTGAGAACATCTTCTACACGGGAATGGGTACGGTCAACTTTGTTAATGACCACAATCACCCGCAGGCCAAGTTCAAGCGCTTTCCGCAGCACAAAGCGCGTCTGCGGCATCGGCCCTTCGACAGCATCTATCAGCAGCAGCGCCCCATCGACCATATTCAGCACCCGTTCGACCTCACCGCCAAAATCGGCATGGCCGGGAGTATCAACAATATTGATTTTGACCCCGTTCCAGGTCACGGCCGTATTTTTCGCCAGAATCGTAATGCCGCGTTCACGTTCCAGGTCGTTGCTGTCCAGAATCCGTTCGCCTGCTGCGTCCGCATCCCGGAACACCTTCGTTTGTTTGAGCATCCCATCTACCAGGGTTGTTTTCCCGTGATCGACATGGGCAATAATGGCGATATTACGTATGGTTTCTTTCGCCTGCATGGTTTTCTCCGTAGAACCTGCCCATTTTAGGCAAATTAACGATTCCTGTATAGGTGGTTTTGTCATATTAAGGAAATTTTTACGGTGTATATGGCTTATAATGAATCTATGGTGTGAAGTGATTGAATTCTTTGGACGCGAAAAAGCCCTTCTTCCTCATCAATGAATCGCCGGATGGGATTCTGCTGGTGGATATGAAAGGTTGTGTTCAGTTTGTGAATCCGGCGGCTGAGAAAATCATGGGGCAGAAAGCGGCTGAACTGCTGGGAGAAAATTTTGGTTATCCAGTAGACCAGACGGAAATTAGTCTGCTGTCAGCAGGGCATCTTCGCACCGCCGAAATGCGCGTGGTGGATATTGAATGGGAAGGCGAACCGATGCACCTGGTTTCGCTGCGAGACATTAGCGAACGTAAGCAGATGGAACAGGAACTTCGCAAAACGGCTCAGGAACTGGCCGCCCGCAATCAGGAACTGGATGCTTATAATCACACCATCGCGCATGGGTTGAAAAATCCACTGGCCTCCGTATTAGGATTTAGCAGCCTCATCAAACAGCAGTTTGGCGGCGATACCTCCGCCGATTTGCAGCACTACCTGGAGCAAATCGAAGAATCGGTGCATGACATGACGGCCATGATTAACAGCCTGCTCTATTTAGCGCAACTGCGGGACACCCGACCGGTGCTTGAACCTGTTGATGTGACCATTGTCGTGAAAAAAGCCCTGCGGCGGTTTGAACGACAGATTCAAAAACAGCGTATACGGGTGACGATGGCCGCCAACCTGCCTGCCGCGCTGGGTCATGAAACCTGGCTGGAAGAAGTTTTTGCTAATTTTATCGGCAACGCTATCAAATACATGGGGCGAAACAACCCCGACCCCCAGATTTATATCGGGGGGAGCAAAAATGATAACATGATCCGCTACTGGGTGCGGGATACGGGGATTGGTATCACGCTGGAAAATCAGGCCAATATTTTTGAAAAATTTACCCGTGTAGAAAAATCAGTAGAGGGTACGGGGTTAGGGCTGTCAATTGTGCGGCGTATCATTGCCAAACTGGGGGGCGAAGTGGGGGTAGAAAGTGAATCCGGCAAAGGCAGCACCTTCTGGTTTACGCTTCCTGCACCGGAGTGGCGGCTGGCCTTCAACGATTGATAGCAAACCGGGGCAAATTACCCTAACTCACAACCAACTGGAAGCCTGGAAACGCCTCAACTGATATTAGTGTGTTTCTAATGTCTCTGAGGTAGAATCAGGCTAATGCAGCGTCCTATCTGTTCGATAACATGTGGAGGACGATTTATATGTCTACTTTTACACGGGAAGCCTTTTTTACGCTTGTGCAGACCCCTCCGGGCCCCTGCATCTCCATTTTTATGCCCACCCACCGCAAAGGGCAAGACCGCCAGCAAGACCCTATCCGCCTGAAAAATCTACTTAAGCAGGCCGAAGAACGCCTGGCCGCCGATGGGATGAAAAAACCGGATATAGATACCCTGCTCGCGCCGGGGTATGGTCTGCTGTCGGATGCCTCATTCTGGAATTTTCAGGACAAAGGGCTGGCGGTATTTCTGGCAAAAGACACTTTTTACAACTATCAAGTTCCGGTGGAGTTAGATGAACTGGTGATTCTCAACTCCCGTTTTCATGTGAAGCCCCTGCTTCCCCTCATGGGCGGCGACGGGCGATTTTATATTCTTGCCCTCAGCCAGAATGATGTGCGAATGTTCCAGGCAACCCGATACACACTGAATCAGATTGACCTGGCACATATCCCCACCAGCAAAGCGGAAGCGCTGTGGTATGTGCAGCGCGAAAAATCCCTTCAGCACCAAACGGTTGGCATGGGCGGGGTGTTTCATGGCAACGCCGAAGAAGACACCAAAAACGATCTGTTCCAGTTTTTCCGGCAGGTGAATGATGGGCTGCATGATTTACTGCATCAGGAAAACGCGCCTGTCGTGATGGCAGGGGTGGAGTATCTGATGCCGATTTATGCTGCTGCCAACACCTATCCGCGCCTCATTACCGAAAAAGGGGTCACAGGAAACCCGGAACATGTCAGCGTGGAAGAACTGCACAGCCGGGCATGGACGATTGTCGAACCGTATTTCACCAAATCGCGCTCGGAAGCCGTTGATAAATTTTACCGCTTCACCCGTGATGGACATACCAGTTTGATGATTGAGGAAATTGTTCCCGCCGCCCATCATGGCCGGATAGATACCCTGCTGATTGCTAGAGGAGAGCATTTCTGGGGCGAATTTAACGCGGAAACCCAGAAAATTCAGCAGGTAGAAAACAGCGCTCAGGATTTGCTGGATTTAGCTTCTGTCCAAACGCTGCTCAACAACGGCACAGTCTACGTGATGGACAAAGCCGACATGCCAGATCAAGCGTCTGTCGCAGCCATTTTGCGGTATTAACCTCTAAATCTCTCATCAAGGAGGGGTGGAGACAAAGCGCACACAGCGAGCGATGCCTGCCTCCATAAGCCCCTCTCTGATTTTCGGTTCAAGGGTAGACAGTAGGGGCAGGAACAAGCGAGCGAAGTGAGCGATGCCTGCCCAAAAGAGGGCGGGAATCGGGCGTATTGTTCTTGTCCCCGCCCCTACTATAATATATTACCTTGATTGCTAGTCCCCATTCAGTGGTTGATTGTGTACCGTAGGGGCAGGAACAAGCGAACGCAGTGAGCGATGCCTGCCCAAAAGAGGGCGGGTATCGGGCGTACTGCCCTTGTCCCCGCCCCTACTATAATATATTACCTTGATTGCTAGTCCCCATTCAGTG
>CAZKZS010000383.1:0-4860 GCA_964557285.1 uncultured Anaerolineae bacterium
CTGTCTTCGGTGATAAATCCTTTGAGTTTCAAAGTTGTCATGATAAATGCTCCTGTTTTAATACGGTTTCTGAGCCAGCGAACCCAATAATAGCGTAAAATGCTTCACATTGCGGGCGGTAGGGGCGGGGTCAAGGGCGCTTCGTGGACTCTGTACTCAAAGACCCGTTGACGCGCCCGATTCCCGCGCTCACCACCTTACCTGCTTCCTGCGTTGCCCATATCTTCCCACCAGCCATCTTCTGCTTCCAGCATATCCGCAATTTCAGCCCCGGTGGCAGGTTTAAAAGTCATCAGTTCTTTGAGTTCTTCTTCGGTAATGGACTGGTCAATTTCAAGGGTAATTTCCACTTCCCCTGCCGGCACATCATCAGGCAGGTCAACTTTCAACTGCCTGTCTTCGGTGATAAATCCTTTGAGTTTCAAAGTTGTCATGATAAATGCTCCTGCGCTATCTGACCGATTTTCCGCGCTGTTTATCCTATGCTAAAACTGTACCTTAAAAACGCGCTGCTCAACAGAGTGTGTACGCCGGTGTATGCCGGTTTTTACGCCTAATCTAACAATAATTAATTGACCTTCTTACTCAAATAAAATTTATCGTTCGATTTGGCGTAAATTGGCGTACATGGCACATTTTTGACCATTTCGGTAAATAAAACAGGGCGCGATGTGCGCCCCGTTTCTCCGCTTATGCAGCACTGTCAAGGGTGCTGCCCCACTTGAGTTCCCGGCCCTTCTTATCTTTAATCAGGGGCGGATTTTTACCTTCAATCACGTCCGCCGTGACGACAACAGTAGCGATCTCCTTGCGGGAAGGAATTTCGTACATGGTATCCAGCAGCGCCCGTTCAATAATACCGCGCAGGCTGCGTGCGCCGGTCTTATACGCAATCGCCTGCTGTGCCGCTGCATGAAGCGCATCATCGGTAAATTCGAGTCGGACGTTATCCAGACTCAGCAGTTCCTGGTACTGTTTCACGATGGCATTGCGTGGTTCAGTCAGAATGCGAATCAGGTCACTTTCAGTCAGCGCTTCAACATGGGTAATGACCGGCAGCCGTCCCACAAATTCAGGAATCATGCCGTAATTCATCAGGTCTTCCGCGTTGATGAGTTTGAGCAAATCGCCGCGTTCCTGTTTGCCCGCTTTTTGACCGAATCCGAAAGCCGCATTGGTTTTGACACGCTTGCTGATAATATCTTCCAGCTTTTCAAACGCCCCGCCGACGATGAACAGAATATCCTTTGTGTTGATCTGGATAAATTCCTGGTGGGGGTGTTTGCGCCCTCCCTGCGGCGGCACATTCGCTATCGTGCCTTCGATAATTTTCAAAAGCGCCTGCTGCACACCTTCGCCGCTTACGTCACGGGTAATGGAGGGATTATCACCACTTTTGCGGGTGATTTTGTCAATCTCATCAATGTAGATGATGCCTTTTTCCGCCCGCGCCATATCAAAATCCGCCGCCTGAATTAGCCGCAGCAGGATATTTTCTACGTCCTCACCCACATATCCGGCTTCCGTCAGGGCAGTAGCATCAGCAATACAAAACGGTACATCCAGCACCCGCGCCAGCGTTTGCGCCAGCAGCGTTTTGCCGCTTCCAGTGGGGCCAATCAGCAGAATGTTGCTTTTTTCCAGTTCAACCGCGCTGCGGCCTTCCTGTTCAGCATTAATTCGTTTGTAATGGTTATAGACTGCAACGGAAAGCACCCGCTTGGCAACATCCTGCCCAATCACATACTGGTCAAGATGGGCGGTCAGGTCGCGCGGCGAAAGCACATTGTTCACCCGGACGGGCTGCGGCTTGGGACTGCCCCCGCCAATCAACCCTTCATGGCTCAAAATATCCTGACACAGCGCCACACATTCGTTACAGATAAAGACGCCATCCGGTCCGGCGATGAGTCGCTGAACCAGATCGCTTGATTTTCCACAAAATGAACAGTGCGGCGGCTCACCGCCCGTAAAAGTCGGACTCAATCTTAGAACTCCGGTCTACTTTTTGCTGCCGTTTTTGCTGGACGCACCCTTGCGGGACGGCTGCAAAATCCCATCAATTAAGCCATAGTCTACGGCCTGCTGTGCAGTCAGATACACATCACGGTCGGTATCGCCTTCGATACGATCCAGAGGCTGACCGGTTCGCTCAGCCAGAATCTGATTCAGCAAATCGCGCTGACGCAAAATTTCACGCGCCTGAATTTCAATATCCGACGCCTGTCCGCCGCCGCCCGACTGCCAGGGCTGGTGCATATGGATGGTCGCGTTTGGCAGGGCAAACCGTTTGCCTTTTTCACCTGCGGTCAGCAGAATCGTGCCAAAACTGGCGGTCAGCCCCACCGCAACCGTCAGCACGGGAGCGCTGATCTGGCGTATGGTGTCATAAATTGCCAGCCCATGATAAATCACCCCGCCCGGGCAGTTAATATACATTTGAATATCCCGTTCCGGGTCTTGCTGGTCAAGGAACAAAAGCTGAGCAATCGCCAGATTCGCCGTATGCTCATTAATGGCCGACCCGATAAAAATCAGGCGTTCTTTCAGCAGCAGCGAATAAATATCGTAGGCACGTTCACCCCGTCCGGTGGACTCAACGACCATAGGAACGAGTGCATCAAAGTTAATCATGTTCACCTTCTCCCTCACTTGATGGTAGATTTTCTTCGACAGCCGATTCAGCTGCCGATGGTTCAGTTGCTTCCTCCGGGTCAGGCCCGAGGGCGGGTTCTTTACCAGTGACAATATCCACGACCCGTTTCATCACGCGCTGGGTCACAAGCTCGTTTGCCAGCCCTGCGCGGTTTTGCGGGGCAGAAAACAAATTGCGGTAGAGTTCGGCCTGTTCGCCAAACTGACTGGAGATTTTTTCTACATGCCTGTCAATAGCGGCGTCATCTATATCCAGTTGTTCGGCCCTGACCAGTTCGCGCATCACCAGCGCACGGCGGACGCGGTTATCGGCTTCCTCACGGTAGCGTTCGCGCAGTTCCTTCTCGTTCATTTTTGTGATGCGTAAATAATCCTTCAGCGCAACATTCGCGTTTTGCTGAAGGCGCTGATCCAGTTCGGCTAGCATATCATTAATGGACTCTTCGACCATCACCTCAGGGTAAAGCAGCTCAGCGTTGGCAGTCATGGCGTCAAACGCCTTGCTGAACACCGCTTCTTCTGCTCTTTGACGGGATGCTTCTTCTAAATCTTTCCTGACTTTCATTCGCAAATCCAACAGCGTTTGGGCTTCGCCATTGGTCGCATTTTGCGCCAGCATATCATTCATGGCGGGCAGGGTGCGGCTGCGAACAGCTTTTACCGACAGGTCAACATCAATCGTTTGGCCCGCCAGACTTGTATCCTGAAAATCTTCCGGCAGTTCTATCTGGAAAACTTTTTCGTCACCTTTGCTCAGGCCGACCAGATGGGCAGAAAAACCGGGGAAAAGGTCTTTATCGCTGCCTTCTTCACGGATGACCAGTTTGGCTTTTTCATCGTCAATCAGGGTGTGGGCGTGCTGATGAGCATGTTCTTCGTCATGCTCCTTATGCTCACCCTCGTCGTCGTCTTCATCCTCGTCGTCATCCTCATCCTCGTCCTCGTCGTCATCATCCTCATCTTCATCGTCGTCGAGGTCGTCGTCATCTTCATCATATTCCTCATCTTCATCGTCGTCGTCTTCATCGTCATCCTCATCACCTTCTTCATGGGCGGCATCGTCGTGCCAGAAGGTCACGGTCAGATCGAGTTCAACTTCATCGCCGACTTTGGCGGGACGGTCCACATCTTCGACAACGGCAAGGTTTTCCTGAATGGATTCGAGCGCTTTGTTGACGGTTTCATCGGTGACTTCTTCGAGTTCAAGTTCAAAACGCTGGCTGCGATAGTCTTTGAGGTCGACTTCAGGCATCTTCGGAACAGTAAAAACCAGCTTGAGTTGGCCTTCTTCCTCTTTAAATTCTTCAAAGTTGCCGGGGGCAATCGGTTCGATATTGCTTTCTTCCAGCGCCTTCGCATAAATATCGTTGCCGATGTCCTCCATGGCTTCTTCCAGAATCGCGCCTTCGCCCATCATACGGACGACCACATTATAGGGCGCTTTGCCGGGGCGGAAACCGGGCAGCCGGACTTTTTTCGCCAGCCGTTTGGCCGCTTTTTGCTTGGCTGCCGTCGTATCGGCGGGGTCAACCAGCACCGTAATACGGGCAAGATGTTTTTCGAGATGTTCAACCTGGACGTTCAAAATGGACTTTCCTTAGCTTAATTTGATTATAGCGGACAGATGGGTAAGTTAAAAAAGTTCTTACACACCTTTTATGCCTACAGCTAAATAAAACGAAAGGCGGCCTGAGCGAGCCGCCCCTCTGTGGTGGGGAAGGAGGGACTCGAACCCTCACGGATAAACCACATGATCCTAAGTCATGCGCGTCTGCCAATTCCGCCACTCCCCCAGGGTGATGCTAATCATATAACGGGAGGGCGTGCAGGTAAATAGTCGTTTTGGCCTATCTTATGGATTTATAATACTGGAAATTTTTCCGGGAGATGCCGACGATCAGACACAGCATCCCCGCACCGACCGCCAGCCCGCCGCGCCAGGGAAAACTGACTCCGGGGGAATAGGCCGGAAACACGTCGTCGCCTGGGCCATCGGTCAACTGCTGCAAGTCTGTTCCATCCGGGCGAACACGAAATATTTTGCAGAACTCATCACAGGAAGGGAATACCAGCCACTGGCTGTCCGGCGACCAGTTGACCGTTAACATGCTGGAATAATACGTGTAGGTTGGGGCAGCCTGCTGAAGTTCGCCTGTCTCCGCCGAAATGACAAAGATGGTGCCGGAAACATCCCAGAAAGCTGCC
>CAZKZS010000384.1:0-4854 GCA_964557285.1 uncultured Anaerolineae bacterium
AGCAGTTTTTGATACCGTTCAAGCGGGACCGTGAAATCGTAGGTTCGATTTTTTCCCAGTGTATCATAAGCGACATTCAGTTTACAGACTCCCCCCGGTCCGCGCCGCAGCGTCGCCACACTGTTCGGGGCGCGTCCGTCGTGATGAAAAATACTCACGCGGAAGGCTTCCCCAATGCCGGGTTTACGAATTTCCTTCCGCAGTTCTTCTACTTGAAGCCGTTCCGCAATCAGGCGCAGCGTATCGGTGCGGCGAATAAACATCATTCGGATGGTTTTCCTTCAGAATTTCCAAAAATTTCACGCAGCGACCCTAACGAACTGAGAACGCCTGTTGCTTCATAGGGAATAAACACTTTGGAGGCAGGGCTGCTGGCAATCGTGGGCAGGGTTTCCAGATACCGTAGGGCTACCAGGTACTGTACCAGATTTTCATCGCCAATGGCATCTCGAATCACCCGAATCGATTCCGCTTCTGCCTGCGCCCGCCGGACTCGTGCCAGCGCGTGCGCTTCCGCTTCACGGATAATCGCCTGGGCTTCCCCTTCCGCCGCCTTGACCCGTGCTTCCGCTTCCCCTTCAGCACGTAACGAAGCCGATTGTTTTAAGCCTTCCGCTTCCAGAATATCCGCCCGTTTCTGGCGCTCTGCCGTCATCTGAAGTTCCATCGTCTGCGCGATGCGTTCCGGCGGCTGAATATCTTGCAATTCCACGCGGGTGACATCCACACCCCATTTATCCGTGACTCCATCCACCACCTGCCGGATGCGGGTGTTAATCAGTTCGCGGGAGCTTAAGGTCTGGTCAAGTTCCAGTTCCCCGACGACATTTCGTAAGGTGGTCTGGGTGAGTTTTTCGATGGCATCTGTAAAGTCGTTAATGGCATAAGCCACTTTGATCGGATCAATAATGCGGTAATACAGAATTGCATCGATTCGCATGGTGACATTATCTTTAGTAATGACATCCTGAGCCGGAAAATTCAGAATACTTTCCCGTAAATCAATGCGATTGGTGCGGCGCTTACGGCGTCCAAGCACCTGCCCCTGAGCATTTAGCACCTGTTCAGTATATTCGAGCGTTTTCAGGCTTTCAAAAAAGGGGATTAAAAAGTTGACGCCTGTTTCCCCAATACGGCTAAATCGCCCCAAATATTCAATAATCACCGCTTCGGATTGGTTGACCACCACCAGGGGGATGAGTCCCATATTGCCTCCACTTAAATTTCAATCACAATTTTTCCAAAAACACTGCCTGTTTCTAATACTTGATGCGCTTCTACGATGGCTTCAAGGGGATAGGTTTCGCTGATGACTGCTTTGAGTTTGCCCGCAAAAATCAGCCGCATCACGTCGATATAATCTGCATGTGACCCCATTGTACTACCGATGATGCTGACATGCCGGAAAAACAGGTAGCGATTATCCAGTTCAAAGGTGGGGCCAGCCGTGTTGCCTACGGTCAGCACCCGCCCGCCAGCGCGTGCCGCCCGAATACTCTGCATCATCGTAGGCGCACCGACGTTATCAATCACCACATCCACGCCTTTTTTACCGGTCGCTTTAAAAACAGCTTTGCCCCAGTCCTCATGCTGAGAACGGTCAAAAACGTGATCTGCCCCCAGTTCTTCGGCGCGGGTGCATTTGGTGGCATCACTGCCCACCACATAGGTGACACAGCCCATCATTTTGGCGATTTGCAAACAGGCCGTATTCACACCCCCACCCGCCCCAATAATCAGGACACTTTCGCCTGGCTTCATGCCGCCGCGTGTAATCATGCTGTGCCACGCGGTTAAAAAGACCAGACTGGCGGCGGCAGCTTCCGCAAAACTCACTTCCTGAGGCAGCGCCAGCATATTTCGTACTGGATAAACCCGATATTCGCAGTAGGTTCCGGTGGTTTGTTCTCCCACAATATGATAACTGCGGCATAGGTTTTCCATCCCGCGCAGGCAAAATTCGCAGCCGTCACAGTCCACTTCGCCGGGGTCAAGTGCTACCCGGTCACCGACCTGCCAGCCCGTCACACCTTCGCCCACTTTATCCACCACACCCGCCGCGTCCGCCCCCAAAATGGTGGGCAGGGGTGTTTTATAACCGGGAACGCCAACGCGCATCCACCAGTCCAACCGATTGAGCGCCGCCGCCCGCAGCCGGACTCTCACCTGACCGGGGCCGGGTTCAGGCAGAGGGTAATCTTCAACGTATTTTAAATTTTCTGCCGGACCATTTTCGTATAAAACTACTGCTTTCATAAAGCATCCTTTGATTGCAACAGAGGAATAGTTATTTTAAAAGTCGTCAGGTCGTCTGCGCTGGAAGCGGTAATTTCCCCACCCATTAACTGAACGGCGGCGCGGGCGAAGGGTAAATTTAAGGCTACGGTGCTGCGGCTGCCTGCCATCCGTGCATCCCATTGATGTGAAAGATCAAACAGCGCCTGTTCATACCCTGGTAAAATCGCCCGCCCCTGGTCAGTGATGGTGATCAGGATACAGGCAGCATCCGGCTGAATGGTCAGGGTGATGATACTTTTCCGCAGGCAGAATTTGATAGACGTATCCAGAATCGCCTTCAGAACTCGTACCAGTAAATCATAATCTGCCTGAACAGGTGGCAGGGCATCGGATACCTCACATTCCAGCACCATCTCTTTCATGTCCAGCGCTGCCGCCATATGTTCTCTGACAATGTTGATGACATCTTTCAGGGACACCGGTTGAAGTTCAAGGTCGTAGGACTGGCTGCGGATTAAAATATAATCCAGTCCTGCGTCCAGCAAATCGGACTGGCGGCGCACCGCCCGCAGACAGTTATCAATCAGTACCCGTTCATAGTTCCCTTCCAGCAGTTCACGCAGCACTTCTAGGCTGGAAACGACTGTTCCCAGGGGGCTTTTCAGGTCATGTATCAGGATGTTGGACAGCCCCGCCCAATGAGCATATTCCGCATAACGTTCCGTTTGTTTGAGCCGCCAGCGCAGTTCTGTCGCATCCAGAGGGGCGGTCAGCAGGTCATCTGCGCCTGCTTTGAGGGCAGCCAGACGCGCTTCCGGGTAATGAGCAGTCACCACCAGCAGGGGCGTATTGGGAAACTGGGCGCGAACAGCTTCACATACGCGGGGAGTATCCGTGAAATGCCCATCTGCATTAACGACAACTGCCCGTATCTCATTGGCTGGATGCACATTCAGGTGGGTGATTTCTTTCTCAATAATCAGAGTAATGCCGTCGGCTGAGAGGATATTCAGGGAGGTCTGGTCAGGGGGGAGAGGGGTAATTAGAACACGGGTCATCACTTAAGACCTAATACATGATAAACCACCACTGGCTTGCCGCGTCCTTTGACCGTTTGCGCTCCCATGCTTTCAGCCGCTACCCGGTCTGAAATCATCTGGTACACTTCTTCGGAAACGGCAATCTGGTTGTCGTGGCTTAATCCCTGCAAACGCGCCGCCAGATTCACCGTATCGCCGACCGCCGTATAATCCATCAAATCGGATGCACCGACGTTCCCGACAACGGCTGTTCCCGTATGAATCCCGATGTTAACGCCCAGCCGAAAACGCTCCTCCAGTTCAGAGTGAAAAAGGGGCAGCGCCCGTCGCACATCCAGCGCGGTTTTAACCGCCTTATACACATGGTCGTCAAGGTCAATCGGCGCATTAAAAAGCGCCATCAACCCATCACCTAGAAATTTATCAATAGTGCCGCCGTTGCGTTTGACCAGACTCACCAGCAGCCCGTGATATTGATTCAAAATATTCAAAAGCTCTACCGGATCGGCATTTTCCGAAACGCTGGTAAACCCTTCTAAATCAGCAAACAGTACCGTGACCTGCCGGATTTGCCCCCCCAGAGAAATTTTGGAGGGGTTTTCCATCATCCAATCAATAATTTCCTGAGCGACATAACGGGAGAAGGTGTTACGAATAATTTCACGCTGCTGACGAAGGTCATCGGTTTCCGCTTTGGCTTTGAGGCGCGTTTTAACACGGGCGATTAATTCACGCGGGTTAAACGGCTTGGTCAGATAATCGTCTGCACCCAGCCCCAGCCCTTTCACCCGCGACTCGACTCCCCCTTGCGCGGTTAGCATAATGACCGGCGTGGCGGCAGTATTAGGGCTGCCTTTTAGCACCTCCACCACCTCAAAACCAGACTTACGGGGCATATCCACATCCAGAATACACAAATCCGGCTGTTCCGCCGTGTAAAGTTCCAGCGCGTGAACGCCGTCATAAGCCACGACGACTTCATAGCCCAGAGAGACTAAAATTTCCGTCAAAAGTTCACGACTGTCCGCGTTGTCTTCGGCGATTAAAATTTTCACGCGGGCTGTTACTCCAGATACTGCGCCAGTTTGCCCGCCAGCTCCCGTAAATCAATGGGTTTGGATACGTAATCGTCGCAGCCCGCTTCCAGCGCCCGTTCCCGATCCCCCACCATAGCATGAGCCGTCAGCGCCACAATCGGGATATGTTGCAGTTCCGGGTTGGATTTTATGTGGCCTGTCGCCGTCCACCCGTCCATCTGCGGCAGAGATAAATCCATTAAAATGAGGTCTGGAACTTCAATTTCTGCTTTACGCACCCCCTCTTCGCCGTCCACCGCGACCAGCACCTCATAATTGAGGGAGGTCAGCACATCAGTAATTAAAATACGGTTGTCAGGGTTATCTTCCACAACAAGGATTCGTTTTGGCATCCGGCAGCCATCTCCACAAAATTCTACAAGCGCCATTGTGACATACTCCCCTGCCTTTAGGCAGGGGCTTCTAACTTCAAGCGAAACGGCGCGTCTTTTGAGGGACGCGGCTTACAGTTTCTCGGTTAGTATACGCCGATGTCCCGG
>CAZKZS010000385.1:0-1303 GCA_964557285.1 uncultured Anaerolineae bacterium
GTGAGCCGCCGGAATTTCCTGCGGGCAGCCGGACTGACTTCGGCGGGGCTGGCCGTTGCCTCGTCCGGTTTGATGAAGCCACGTCTGGCCTTTGCTCAGGAAATGTCCGAAGTCATTGACCTGACGCACATTCTCACTCCGACCGTTCCGACTTACACCAATGACCAGCCAACAGTAGAAACCGTGGTCACTGTAGAAAATGATGGCTTTTACATCCAGCGCTGGTCATTCAACGAACATTCCGGCACTCATATGGACGGTCCGGCACACTTTGACGCGGACGGGGAAACGATTGATAACGTTCCGGTTTCCATGTTTGTGGGGCCGGCAGTAGTGATTGATCTTTCCGCACAGGCCGCCGAAAACCCGGATGTTGCTGTCAGCGCCGATGACCTCATGGCGTGGGAAGCTGACAATGGGGAAATTCCAGCAGGTGCGATTGTGTTCATGTACTCCGGTTGGGAATCCCGATGGGAGGACACCGCCGCTTTCCAGAATACAGGCGCAGATAACCTGTTTCACTTCCCCGGTTTTGGACTGGATGCAATTGAGTTTATGCTGGCCGAACGCAACGTCAACGGAATCGGCGTGGATACCCTGAGTCTGGATATTGGCGCATCGACCACTTTTGACGTGCATGTAAACTGGCTGGGCGCAGGCAAATTTGGGGTGGAAAATGTTGCCAATTTGCAGGCCATTATGGGCAAACAGGCGATGGTCGTGGTTGGCATTCCCCGGTTTCAGGCGGGGTCGGGCGGCCCCTGCCGCGTGATGGCGATGCTCTAAATGAAAAACAGGGGCTTTTTTGCCCCTGTCGATTTTTAAACCACATACTCCGGCTGTTTAATCAATTCAGCCGGAATCCCTGCTGCGATGAGGTCGGCGCGAATATCAGCATCCGTATTATGGGCATGAATAACCACATACCCATCAACAATCTGCAAATGCAGCACCAGGCTGTAATATTCCTCCCCTGCCAGTTGTCCTGTCGCAAAAACGGCGTAGGACTGCTGTTCATCGTCAAAGGTCGGAAACATTTTGCCATTGTAGGATGGCCGCACGTAACTTTCCGCTACCTGTCTTACTTTTTGCTTCAAGGTATCCATAGGTCTATCTCCTGCTGACTTTCGTCTACAACGACCAGTTTTATCCCAATATCGTCACGGACTAAACGACCTATTCTTTCACTCAGTATACCTGAATACGCCACTTTCGAGACAGCAAGATATAAATTGGGCGGGTTCGCTTCGAGTTTCAAAATAGCCCGATATGTCACGTACTGCCCAACAGCCAGATACAACTG
>CAZKZS010000385.1:1403-4822 GCA_964557285.1 uncultured Anaerolineae bacterium
ACTGCCGGATGCAGTTTATCTTCCTGCGGCATGAACTCAGGCCATACCTGCCGCTTTTTCCGCCTGGAGCAGCGCGTGGTCAAAAATATGCAGCGCTTCATCCACCAGCGGTTTTTCGACATTTAGCGCCGGAATCACCCGCACTGAACTTGGCCCGCAGCCCAGCAAAAGTAGCTTTTCCTCATAAGCACGGTGCAGCAAGTCGTCGCGTACATCTTTGGCATAAGCATGACGCTGTTTTGCGCCCTTAGTAAGTTCGACGCCGATGAACAGCCCTTTCCCGCGCACCTGTGCCATGCTGGGGTGACGCGGCATCATTTCTTCCAGCGCAGTCATAATATACTCGCCCATTTCCGCCGCATTTTGCATCATGCCACCTTCAATCAACCGGAGGGTTGCCAGCGCCGCCGCACAGGAAATTGGATTGCCGCCGAAGGTATTGCCGTGCGACCCCGGTACCCACTGCGACATCAGCGAATCGCGGGCGATGATTGCACCAAGCGGCATCCCACTGGCGATGCCTTTGGCCGAACACACAATATCCGGCTCGACACCAAAATGCTGAATCCCCCACCATTTGCCTGTGCGTCCAATGCCCGTTTGCACTTCATCCACAATCAGCAAAATGCCGTACTTATTACACAGTTCACGCAGACGCGGGAAAAAGTTCGGCGGCGGTACAATATACCCACCCTCCCCCTGCATAGGTTCAAGCAGCACGGCGGCCACTTCTTCAGGAGAAACCAGTGTCGTAAAAATTAGATTTTCAATGTAGTCAATGACTCTATCCCCGTAATCGGCGTACCCATCCAGATTTAGAATTGGCCGGAACGGGTCGGGATAGGGGACATGAATTACGCCGGGCATTTTAGGGAAGTATCCTTCACGCTGCACGCGCTTGCTGGCGGTAAAACTGAGTGACCCCATCGTGCGGCCATGAAACCCGCGTAAAAACCCAATAAACTGCTGGCGTCCTGTGGAAACCCGCGCCAGTTTAATCGCCGCTTCAACCGCTTCCGTGCCACTATTACAAAAAAATACCCGCGCCTGCTCCTCAAAAGGAGCAATCGACGCCAGCTTTTCACCCAGTTCAATTTGCACCTGATAATAAAAATCTGTGCCTGCCATATGGATAAATTTATCGGCCTGATCTTTAATTGCCTGCACCACTTCAGGATGGGTATGACCTGTCGCATTCACAGCGATACCACTGGTGAAATCAATATACCGTTCACCGTCCACATCCCAGACTTCTGAACCCCGCCCGTAGGCCATCACAAACGGATAATCGCGGGTATAAGAAGGAGAAATCACTTTCTGGTCACGCTGGATATATTCAGATGCTTTTGAACCCATTTTTAAAAGAGACATGACTTCATTTCCTCATGATTAAAACATCCCATGTGCCTCAAGGGTAGCGTATTTAAGCGCCATTGGTCTAGTCCACTCAAGCCATCAATTCTATGACAATCCTAACTTCTGTAAGTAGATGTGTTTCAGGCTTAATGTTCCTCTTTCATTCATAAGTAAAAGTAGAAATCAACATGCTATATATCACTATTACTTCAGGTATTTTGTCATGATGCCCTTGTAAGTTTAGCCTTACAATGAGGGGGTACGCTTTAACCAGAGGGGGATTAAAATGTCTTTGTTTAGACGTTCTATAACGTCTGCTATTGTAGTTCTCGTTCTTCTCACAAGCCTCAACCTCGTTTTTGCTCAAGCAACTCTCATTCCAACTGGCACCTACTGCACGGAAGGCCGTGCGCTGGTCGTTCAGGAAAACGGCGATACTTTCATCCTCAACGCTTCCGGAAATTTAGAATATCTTGGCAACACGACTAAAAATGAAGAAGGCAATACTTACACCCTGAACCCTGATGGCACGGTCAGCGTAACCAATTCCGGTGGTACGTCCCTGTTTGAGGGCAAGCCTGCCTCAGATGACAATAGTAATGTACCGGTTTCCGGTTTTGAGGCGGCCTGCAATCTCGTCATTACGGACGCACAGGGTAATTCAGTCGTCATTGATAAGAAAAAACCCGGTAATGTCGTTAAGGTGGACCCACGCGGCAATGTGGTGGTCAAAGGCCAGATTGTTGCCAGTTCGGACAAACAGGTTTACCTTTCGGGCAAAGATTCCTTCGGAAAACCCGTTCTTATCGACCAGAGTGGCGCGACGTTTACGGTCCTGGAAGATGAGGACGGCAATGTATACCTCATTCTGGCAAACGGCACTATCTTCGTGTTTGGTCCCGATGGAAGTTCGCTTGTGGTTGAACCCGACGGCATGGGCGGCTTTTTTGTCACAGATTCAGACGGAAATCAGATTTATACCGGAGTTGACCCATCGACAGGGCTGACCTATGTGTACGGGCCGGACGGCTCATATCAGGAATTTGATGCGAACGGGAATATAACCTTTGATGGGTCGGTCATCACCCTCGAAGATGGCACGGTCATCTGGTACGGCGTCGATGCAGAGGGTAATGTCTATGCCGTTGACTCCAATGGGGGAGCGTTTGACGCAGTTGTTGACGCTGACGGTAATCTTTACATGAGTGATGCCGATGGCAATTTCATCGTCTACGGTGCGGACGGTTCGGCGTATGCCGTCACTTACGATGAAAATGGCATTGCTATGATTACGGATGCCGATGGATATACCTGGGCGGCTGGCTATGATGAAAATGGGAATTTCGTTGTAGCCGATGCTGATGGCAATTATGCGATTATTGGCTACGACGGCAGCTATCAGGAATACAATGCCGATGGGATGCTGGTCAGCACGGGCAACGTCTACGAAGAACCCAGCAGTTCCGTTTTTGTAGACGAAGCCACCGGTATGGTTTTGGTGGTGAATGAACAAGATCGCACTGCCGTCATGATTGGCCCTGACGGGAAAACCACCCTGATCGCCTCAGATGAATATGGCAATAACTTCACCATTGACCAGGATGGCAATGTCATGGTGGTGGATGTGAACGGCAATCCGCTGTTCACGGGTCAGGCAATTGTTGATGAAAATGGCAACGTCCTGTTCACAGGCACGGATGCCAATGGCAATTACGTGATTGCCGACGCCAACGGTAATACCCTGCTAATTACGCCGGATGGCTATATGGCACAAATTGGCCCGGATGGTCAGCTTCTGATGACAGGGGAACTGTTTGTGTCGGACGATGGCAGCGTTTTTTTCATGGGTGAAAGCCCGGACGGAACGCCCATCGTTGTCACCGACGATGGCACGGTGCTGGAAGTAACGGAATCTCCTGATGGCACAATTTTCTTCACCGATGAAAACGGCAACTTTGTCGGGATTTCACCGGACGGTACAGCGCTGGTCGCCTTTACGGATGAAAACGGTAACACGTTTTTCCTGAGCGAAGATGGCAGCGCGGTTGTCGTTGGTGAAGATG
>CAZKZS010000386.1:0-4819 GCA_964557285.1 uncultured Anaerolineae bacterium
CTGTCCGCCGCTTAATCCCTTGTGGTGAAGGAATGGCCTTAGGACTTGGAGGATTTTTCTTTTTCGCGGCGTACTTCAACGTTGACGTTCGAGAGAACCGAAGCCAGTCCACCCAGCGCCGCCAGTAGCCCCGCAACCACACCACTACCAACCACAACACCTGTCGTCAGAGGGGTTTCCAGGATTACTTCCCGGTCGGAGTTCCGCACCACAATATGGCGCACGTTGCCTTCTTCAATCAAGTTTTTGACCCGTTCCACCAGTTGACCGCCCATCACCTGCACTTCTTCGGAGATGTAGCTGCCTGCCGACATTGCCTGGTCTGCCATTTCTTTAGCCCGGTCAGTGACCTGAGAGGCCATCTGCGACGCCTGCTGAGTCATGCTGGTTTCTTCTGCCCGTGAGCTTGTCGATTGACTGCTTTGTGCTTTGGTACTGGTTGATTTTGTACCTGTCGATTTTGTTCCCGTGCTGCTTGATGTACTCTTGGTTGATTTGCTGCTCATGTTCAGACTCCTGTCTTTTGGATGTTATTATCCTGGCAGGAGGTTAAAGCGCCCTTAAGCGGGTATGATGATACGCTTAATGGCGGAAGTGTCGCACACTGGTAAAAATCATGGCAAGTCCCGCCGCGTCTGCTGCTTCTATCACTTTCTGGTCACGCAGCGCCCCGCCCGGCTGAATCACCGCCGTTACACCCGCCTGTGCTGCCGCCTCAACTCCATCTGAAAAAGGGAAAAAAGCATCGGAGGCCAGCACCGCACCTTTGGCTTTTTGACCCGCTTTTGCAACTGCCAGATTGACCGCATCAACCCGGCTGGACAGCCCGCCGCCGATTCCGACAGTTGCTCCCGGCTGTGCAATCACAATCGCGTTGCTTTTGACATGCTGCACCACCTTCCAGGCAAATTCAAGCGCTCGTGTTTCTTCATCGGTGGGGCGGCGCTGCGTAACCACTTTCCAGGTTGTATCTGCCGGATCGCCTGAATCGGTTTCCTGAACCAGCACCCCGCCCAACACGGAACGAAATTCCAGGCGCGGCAGGGCAAACTGCTGCCCCATCCGAATTAAACGGCAGTTTTTCCGGTTTTCGACCAGTTTTGCCAGCGCGGACTCGGAAAAATCCGGTGCAATTAGCACTTCAATAAACAAACTGCCCAGTGCTTCCACAAAGGCATCGTCAATTTCCTGATTCACGGCAATGACACCGCCAAACGCGGAGGTTGGGTCGCTTTCCAGGGCGGGGGGAAAGGCTTCAGCCAGCGTACCCGCCACCGCCACCCCGCAGGGAGTCAGATGTTTGATGATGGCAACGGCGGCCTCCTTAGCGGGGCTAAACGCACAAACCGTCCGCCATGCGGAATCAGCGTCCAGAATGTTGTTATAAGACAGGGGTTTTCCGGCCAGCAGTTCACCGTTGAGGGGGCCGGTGCTGGCAGCGCTGGCAAAAAATCCGGCGTTCTGATGCGGATTTTCGCCGTAGCGAAGTTCCTGTGTTTGCCGGACAGCCAGTGTAAAAGTATCCCCAAGCGCCTGCTGCGGGCTGCTGTCTGTGCTGAGGTAAGCTGCGACAGCCGTATCATAATCGCGGGTGTGAGCAAAGGCTTTGAGCGCCAGCCGACGGCGGCCTTCTGGTGATACCCGACCCGCTTTTTTAATTTCTTCCAGCACGGGCAGATAATCAGCAGGGTCGACAATGACCGTCACGCGGCTGAAATTTTTCGCTGCCCCGCGCAGCAGCGTGACGCCGCCAATGTCAATATTCTCAATGGCCTCATCTAAACTCACCTCAGGCCGTCCGGTCACTTTCTGGAAGGGGTACAGATTACAAACCACCAGATCAATTGGGGCGTAACCCGCCTGTTTCAGTTCTTCAAGGTCAGAGGGGGTATCCCGTGCCAGAATTCCGGCATGAATGGCGGGATGCAGTGTTTTGACCCGCCCGCCTAACATTTCCGGCGATTGGGTGACACGTTCGATAGGCACAACCTCAATGCCTGACTCGGCCAGTTTTTGGGCGGTGCCGCCGCTTGCGACCAAATCCCAACCCAGTTCCGCTAACCCTTTTGCCAGCGTTTCCAGTCCGGTTTTATCGGACACGCTGAACAATGCACGCGGCATAAGTATTTCTCCTTCATTGAATTTTTGGAGAAAAATTGTAACGGGTCGTGCGGGCTGTGTCTTTAGCTGGATTTACGATGATTGATTTCGACGCAGGGAACGGGTTCGCCGGAAGCAATCGAATCGCGCAGTTCGCGGGTCTGCTGGCTGGGTTCTTCCTGAAAAAATTCACGGAACAATTTTTCCAGGGTCATATACACCATCAGCGCCGTGTTTTTATTGCCCAGGCAGGCATGGTAGCGCATCAGACGGCGGTAGGTCGCTTCATGGTAGGAATCCTGTTTCAGGCACAGTTCCGCCATGGAGATAGCATCTTCCAGCCGACCATCACGGGCGTATAAATCCGCCAGCCGATTGAGCGTCTTGGCGAATTTGGTCTGAATATGGCTGCGTAGCTGCACGCTCCATTGCTGGAAGCGGTCTTTGGGCAGATATTCCCCCTGATACACCAGCAAAGCGCGTTCGTAGGTTTTAATGGCGTTGGCATAGGCATGTTCGTGTTCGTACAGTTTGCCTTCGCTCTGGATTTCCTCCAGCTCTATAAAATCTACACGCACATGGGGCGAAAAATTAAAACGGTAAGCCGACCCTTCCCGCAGAATAAACGCCGAATCATTTGACTCGGCAAGATTGGGTTCAAGAATCTGACGTGTTTTGCTGACCAGCGCCCGTAAATCCGGGCCGGTCACGGCCTCGGCTTTCATCAGGTCAACTAATTCCTCAAAAGAAACCGGAATCCCGCGCCGCGTAATTAAAATTTTGAGCAGGGTTTCAACCGCCGGTTCACCAAAATCATCAATCACTTCCCCATTACGCCAGATGCGAAAATCGCCTAGAGTCTGAATCCGAAGTTTGGCGCTGGCGGTCAGCTTCCGAATCATGCCGGTTAATTCATATTTGTGAAACGTATCTTTATCCACAAATCCGGCAATCGCGTATTTCATAAACAGCGTGGCGACATCTCCCCGGCTGGCCTCTCCACTCACGATAATGACGTGGGTAGGGAGGTCGGCGCTGGTCAGGTAATCCAACAACTGCCAGCCCTGCCCGTGCTGTAAGGGGATATTGGCATCTCCCAATCGCAAATCCAGCAGCACCACGTTAAAAGCTGTTTTTTGCTCCCGCAGCAGGCTTAGCGCTTCCCCTGCGTCCCTGACCGCCCGCCAGAACCAGCCTTCTTCCTCAATGGCACGGGACAAAATCACCAGCCAGTCCGGTCGATCTTCCACAATCAAAATACGCGGGACGCCTTTCCGTTCGCCTTCGGCAGGTGGAATAGGCATTTCCTGAGTGCTGACTTTAACCTGCTGGCCGCCTTTTGTCTGGGAGGTCAGGATAGGGAGGCCGTGCAGCGCTTCCTGGACTAATTTTTTAAAAAATTCTTTGTTCCACGATTGTTTTTCGACAATAGGAAATTTTCGCAGCAGCTCATCCGATTCCGGCAGGGAGAGATGACTGACCGACCCACTGACGACAATTAAAGCGGTGGAAGGGTAGCGCTGCTGAATTTCGATGATGACCCGCACCCCATCACGGTTGTATTTGTTGGCGTTATCCAGCACAGGGTCAACAATGGCGATGTCATAGGTATTGTTTTCCAGCAGCGCCAGCGCCTGCCGAAAGTTGCTGGCAAGGTCAACATTCCCGCCCATACTGGATAGGGTACGCGCCAGAATCGTCTGCCAATCAATCCGATCTTCAACCAGGATGGCACGCCACGTCATAGCCTGTTATTTCTCCCAGGGCGGCAGGGTCACGCGGAAGGTAGTGCCTTTACCCGCGCTGCTGGTGACGCTGATTTTGCCGCCAATTAATTCTACATACAATTTAACCATCCACAGCCCCAACCCAAGCCCATCGGATTTGCTGGTCACAAAGGGGTCAAAAATTTTGGAGCGCATATGGTCGGGAATCCCCTGCCCGTCGTCCTGAACCAGAACTTCAACATTGCCGTTGTGTGCCTGCCGACAGGTGAGGGTGAGCGTTCCCCGTCCATTCATCACATCGGTGGCGTTGTTCATCAAATGCAGAAAGACCTCAACCAGCCGTTCGGCATCTGCCCCCACACGCGGCACGCCTTCTTCATAGTGGCGCTCAACTTTAATATCAGCATCCACGCGGGAAAATTGCAGGGCGGTTTCCATGGCTTCTACCACTTCAATGGGGCGTACATCCCCGGGGCGAAGTTCCGTTGCCCCACGAATCCGCCGCACCATCAGCAGGGTTTCTTCGGCGTTATGCAGGATATTTTCCACCAGCAGCCGCAGTTCGACATTGGTTTTTAATTCCTCCGCCATTTCCATCGCCCACACCCGCACCGCGCCCACAGAGTTGTTGATTTTGTGCGCCAGATTCAAAACCATGTGCGCCATTGCGGTTTGTTTTTTGGCATCAGCAAGCTGTTCAGTTGTAAATTTGAGGGCTTCATAGGTGTTGGCGTTTCCCACACCAATGGCCGCCCATTTTGCAATCGTGCGGAGCAGTTGGGCATCGGCTTCATCAAAAATATCATTGACCTTGTTGATGCCTTCAATCACCCCAACAATTTCATCATCCAGAATGATCGGCACGGCGATAATCGAGCGTGTGTTAAACCCGCCTTTTTCATCAATGGCCGGCTCCCAGCGTGGGTCTTTTTTGACATCGTTCACGATGGCCGTTTTGCCATACTCCACTACCCATCCGGCGATTCCCTGGC
>CAZKZS010000387.1:0-4776 GCA_964557285.1 uncultured Anaerolineae bacterium
GGTGCGCCAGTTAATCAACTGCTTATCAGAAGTGGCATAGGGGGAAGTGGAGGTCGCGGCGTAATACACCGCCTCTAACAGGCTGGTTTTACCCTGTGCATTTTGTCCGTGAATCAAAACCGCACCCGTCGGAATAGACATTTCCAGACGGGTGTAATTACGAAAATTTTTTAAGGAGAGGTGTTCAATTAACATGACACGGTGACTCCGTGACACCGGAGCAAATTATCGGGTGACGCCAGCAATAAAAACTTCCAGCGCCATCTGGTCGGTCATCTTGCCTGTTTTAATTTGAAAATCGTAATCGGCCAGCTTGCGGTAAATTCCTTCTAACGCGTCCAGGCTGCCAAACTGACGCGCCTGGGCGCCCACCTTTTTAGCCACAAAATCCGATATGCCAGCAGCTTTTGCCAGTCCGTCAGCACTCCCATGTTCATCTATGTATTCGCGTGCCAGAATGAGCAGGCGAAACTGGCGATTAATCATCCCAAACAGGGACAGGGGTTCGCTGCCTTCGGTTAAAAGCTGCTGCGCGATGGTCATGGCAGTTTTGCCGTCCTGCCGCCCAATGGCATCCACCATCTCAAAAATATTGGCTTCTGCCACATACGGCGTCATGGCAGCGACATCACGTTCATGGATAGGCCGTTCATAATTCACGTAAGCCACCAGTTTAGCGATTTCACTGTCGGCTGCCCGCAAGTCCTTATCCACGACCGAAGCCAGCGCCGCCGCCGCATTGGGTTCAATCTCCGCCCCGTAGTCGTTTTTAGTGTGCGTCACAATCCATCCCGTAAGATTGGCCGGAGGGACAAAAGCTTTTTCATAGCCATGTGGGTTCTCCTGTGCCAGTTTTAACACCGGATTGGTTTTAGGCAGCGTGATGTTTTCATGGAAAACCAGCCGGGCAAAGTCTGGCAGCTTAAGAAGATTTTCGCACAAATTTTCTAATTCGGCTTTTCCAGTTTTGCCCTGTTTTTCCAGCCGCACCAGCAGCCCTTCGACAATCACCAGACGTTTATCGGAAAGGAAAGGAATGGCGCACACCAGATTGACCACGGCCATTGGGGAAGTGTCCGCGCCATTTAAAATCATTGTGTTCAGTTCGTTGGGGTCATTCATGGCGCGGCGCATGGTGGTAATCTGCGCTTTGCGGCTGTATTCATCTTCCCCGTGAAAGATGTAAAATGTGGGGGTTGGTTTAGCCAAAGCGTGTATTCACCCGATGAATCGTCATAGTTTTTCCAGTGAACGGCATCCGGGTTTCGTGACGGGTAATATCCGCGATTTCAAGGTCGCCCGGTTCGCCCAGGGTGGTGAAATGCTCCTGAAAGGACAGTCCCATCGGCTGCGACACAATCAGCGCACCAATCGTCAGCAGCATCACGAGTGGCAGACGGTTGGCAACCTCACGTCTGTCGTCCTTTGTGCCGCTTAAGCCGATGACAGCCGCTAAACTGGTCATCAGGCTGGTCGTGACTAAGCCCGTGCCGCAGTTCGGATGCACCGCCCACTTATGCTCACCTGCTTTCATTCGGCGCAACGCTTCATCGGCAGCGTCACGGATTTTTTCGGTATCTGCTTCACCATACAAATAAAATCCACTGCCATCAGCGCGGCCCGCAATGCTCAGATTTTTGATTTTCCGGCTGAGCATGTGAATCGTCGCATGTTCCAGCCCATGATTGCGGCGCACACGGCGAATATAAGCCACATTTAACACCGGACTGGCAACTTTAGATAAACTTTCAATCATAGGGAAAAACCTCTACCTGTTATGGGGCTGCATTTGATGACCAGTGTAATCTTTTCGTTATCACACGGCAATAGCGATAGGCCATTTTCTAATCGGATTTCTACACTCATCCAGTCAGCAGGGACCAGATAGAGTCGGTATCGGCTAGATTCTCAACCACATGGGTAGGATGATAAGCTGCCAGGCTTTCCAGACTGTAACGACCCGTCGCAACGGCCAGCATATTGGCCCCGCAGACCTTCGCACACGCAATATCCTCCGGTGTATCACCAATCATCCACACCTGTTCGGGAGGCTGCCCCATGATATGCAGCGCCCGTTGCAGGGCAATCGGGGCAAGGTCATCCCGAAGAATCGCTTCTGAGCCAAACACCCCAAAATGAAAGGCCTCCAGTTTATATCCGGCGGTACGCAGTTTGATGGCAGCTGCTGACGGCATATTCGCAGTAATTAACCCTACCGTCATCTGTTCCAGGCAGCGCTGCAAGAGGGCTTCTGCGCCCACACAGGGGCGCATTTCAAAATTCCCGACGATTTGTTCCAGATGCCGCGCCAGCACCGAATCGTACCAGGTCAGTTGTTCCTGGATGGCATCCGGTAAAACGTGGCCTGACAGCGTTTCAAGGAGCATTTGCCAGTCGGTTTTGCCGCCAAACTGAAATTTTTCCAGCGTGCCAACCGTGCCAAAAACTTCCAGCATAGCGAGGCGGGTCGCTGCTGCGCCCGCCCCTCTGGAATGCAAAAGAGTCCCGTCTATATCAAACAGGATGAGTTTCATATCACCCGATGGCCGTACCGTTCTCGCAGAGTCGGAATGAGATATTCTTCAAAGGAACGCTGCTGGTCGTAATCCGGCTGCCAGTCCCAATCCTGCCGTGCTGCGCTGTCATCCAACGCCGCCGGCCAGCTATCCACAATCCCCTGCCGTTTATCATCCACATTGTAAGAAATTTCAGCATAGGGGAAGGCTTTTTTGACGATTTCTCCCACCGCTTCGGCGGATACGCTGAAGCTGGTCACGTTATACACAAAACGCGATAGTTTTTCTCGCGGGGTTTCGGCCAGCATGAGCAGGGATTTAATCGCATCAGGCATCACCATGAAGGGAATCGTTGCATCAGGCCGGACAAAGGAGGCGTAGGGTTTACGCTGCGCGGCGGCGTGCAGCATTTCCGGCACAAAATCGCTCGTCCCGCCGCTTGGAATGGTGTGGGCACTGATCAAACCTGGAAAACGTAAACAGCGAAAATCAACACCGTAGGGTTCGGGGCTGGCGGCAAGCTGGCGATAATGGGCGGCGTAGTAGCGCCCTAAGTGTTCGCAGTACAGTTTATTACAGCCATACATGGTGATGGGGGTGTTATAAAGTTCCTCTTTAACAGGTGGCACGGCGGCTTTTGTGTTTAAATCCGGTACGCCATAAATAGCAATCGAACTGGGAAAGATAAACTTGACCGCGTTTCCCTGCCAGCGCGATTGTTCAATGGCGAGATGCAGCAGGTTGATAGTTCCCTGCACATTGACTTTATGCGCGGCTTCCGGCGTAAATTCGGCACGGGTCGAAAGCAGCGCTGCCAGATGATAAATCGCGCTGATTTCATACTCGCTCATCAGGTATTCCAGCAGCCGATTATCCAGAATATCCCCCACAATGGCTCGTTTGACCATCGGCTGTAAGGAAGCATCCAGGTCTTTGATATCCAGCGTTAAAATGCTGCTGCCTTTGGACTGTGCCAGATGGGTAATCAAACCATGACCAACTTCACCGTTGGCGCCGGTGATCAGAATAACTTTTTTACGCATGTTTCATCTCCCCCTTTTACAGCACACCCAGTTCTTTGCCGACACTCTGAAGCGTATCCAGTGCCTGCTCAAGGTCACTTTGAGCATGGGCAGCCGTGTTCATCAGCCGGATTCGCGCTTTGCCTTTGGCTACTGTCGGGTAAACAATCGCCATCGCAAACAGACCCCGTTCAAAAAGGGTGCGGCTGAATTTTTGGGCTAAGGCTTCTTCACCCAGCATCAGGGGAATAATTGGCGTTTCACTTTTGCCAATATCAAAACCAAGCCGGACCATTTCCTGTTTCATCAGGCGGGTATTCGCCCACAGACGGTCTACCAGTTCGGTAGAATTTTCGAGCATGTCAACCGCTTCCAGGCAGGCAGCCGTATCGGGAACGGTCATGGCGCTGGAAAACAGGAAGGGGCGTCCGCGCTGGCGCAGCCAGTCCACAATGACCTTTTTCCCTGCGACGATACCGCCCATCACCCCGAAGGCTTTACTCATTGTTCCGACTTCAATGTCGACCTGCCCGTGCAGGCCAAAGTGGTCAACAATGCCGCGTCCGCCTTTGCCAAGCACCCCTTCGCCGTGTGCATCATCCACCATAAGCAAAATATTGTGTTCTCTGGCGATCTCCACCAGTTCCGGCAGGAGGGCAATATCCCCATCCATACTGAATACCCCATCACTGACAATCAGACGCCGCCCGTATTCGGTAGTGTTGGCAATCTGGCGGCGCAAATCGTCCATATTGTTGTGTTCATAGGCCACAATCTGAGCGCGGCTGAGGCGGCAGCCATCAATAATGCTGGCATGATTCAACTGGTCGGAAAAAATCACATCGCCTTTAGTCACCAGCGCCGGAATCGTCGCTAGATTCGCGGTAAAGCCGCTTTGCAGGGTAATGACCGCTTCAGCGCCCTTAAACCGTGCCAGCCGTTCTTCAAGCTGTGTATGCAGGGTCATTGTTCCGGCAATCGAACGCACCGCCCCCGGCCCAATCCCATAGGTATCAATCGCCTTTTTTGCGGCCTCCCGCAGGCGGGGATGATTCGCCAGCCCCAGATAATTATTGGCGCAAAAATTCAGGACTTCTTTGCCATCGACCACAATCCGCCCATCCATGGGGCTGTCAATAGTGCGAATCGTGTTAAAAAGTCCCTGCGCCTTGAGGGACTCAAGTTCCTGTTCCAGCCATTCCGTTTTGGAAGTTGTCGTGTAATCCATCAAAGCCTCT
>CAZKZS010000388.1:0-4752 GCA_964557285.1 uncultured Anaerolineae bacterium
TATCGAAGGGGCAGATGCCGATGTGTTTGCCAGCGCGAACCTTGACCAGCTTGAAAAGGTCAAAGCGGAAGGCAAACTGCAAGGTGAGCCGAGTCTGCTGGCGGAGAATCGGCTGGTCATTGTGGCGTATAAGGACAGTCCGATTCAGCAGGCGGAGGATATTGCCAATGCAGGCATCAAGCTGATTCTGGTCGCGCCGGAAACCCCGATTCGTACCTATACCGACCCGCTTCTGGTTTCTCTGAACGATGAATTTGGGGAGGATTTTCAGACGCGGGTGATGGAAAATGTGGTATCGGAAGAAGAAAATGTGCGGCAGGCGGTGGCAAAGGTGGCTTTGGGAGAAGCCGATGCCAGCATCGTTTACCTGACAGATGCAACGCCCGATATTGCGGATGAGGTGCGGGTGATCGAATTTCCAGAAGCCTATCAGGTCAAAGCGCAGTTGTACATTGGAACGGTGAGCGATGATGATACGGCACAGGCATTTGTTGATTTTGTGCTGTCCAGTGAAGGCCAGGCGATTATGCAGAAGTGGGGATTCGTACCTGTAAACCCATGAGAAAAGGGGTGATCCGGTTAGTGGTGATTGGACTGGCGGGCATGGCGGTGCTGCTCACTGCGCTGCCCGTTTTTGCGCTGTTCTGGCGGGTCTGGCGAGAACGGGCATGGACTCTGGTCGAAGAATCGCCTGTAACCGATGCTATCAAACTCAGCCTGATTACTACGTCGCTCAGTTTGGGCTTAATTTTACTGCTGGGAACGCCCCTGGCCTATGCGCTGGCACGCTGGCGTTTCCCCGGTAATCGTTTGATTCGGGTGCTGACTCAGCTTCCGATTGTGCTGCCGCCCGCCGTAGCGGGGCTGGCGCTGCTGGTCACGTTTGGCCGACGTGGGATTCTGGGGCCGGTGATGCGTGAACTGGATATTCAACTGGTGTTTACCCGCCGCGCTGTAATTCTGGCACAAACTTTTGTCGCCATGCCGTTTTATGTGCGGGCGGCGCTAATTGGGTTTCAGAGTGTTGACCCGGATATTGAGGATGCGGCACTGGTGGATGGGGCAAGCAGCTTCTGGCGATTCGTGCGGGTGACTGTGCCGTTATCGAGTCGGGCGCTGGTGAGTGGAGCGCTGCTAAGCTGGTCGCGGGCGCTGGGGGAATTTGGGGCGACGATTCTGTTTGCGGGCAGCCTGACCGGACGAACGCAAACTATGCCTCTGCTGATTTACAACATTTTTGAACGCGATATTAACGCAGCCATCTGGACAGCCCTGATTCTGGTATTTTTTGCGGCGGCGGTGATGGCGCTGACGGTGCTGCTTTCACGGGAGGACAAAATTTATTGAAGTTTGCCAGCTACATTATTCATTTGATTTGCCACGCGCCGGAAGTGGACAATGAATTTGAACAGGTGATGCTGTTTGACGACATTTTTGCGGCGCTGGCGGATAACCCCATGCTGGGGGGCGGCGTGCTGGCCGATACGGTTGCCCCCGTAGAAAATTATCTCAGTTTGCGACCCGAAAATTTTGATGTGCTTGCCCGATTCGCGGTGGAAGGGCGAGTCGAATTTGGCCCCTGGCTGGTCGCACCGGAGCAATCCAGCCTGGAATCGCTGATTCGGAATTTGCTGCTAGGGACGGAAACACTGCGCCTGCTGAAGATGCCTGTGAATGTTGCTGCCCTCACCCCACACGCCTCTCCCAAAACGGAAGAGGGGCTTATGTTACCTCAGATTTTACGCGGGTTTGGTATTTCTGCCGTGATTGTGCCGGAAAGTGAACACACTGCTGATTTTTGGATTGGACTGGATGGCAGTGCGGTAGGCAGGTTGGCCGTCCATCCGGTTGAACAGTGGAGCAGCCAGCGTTCTCTTTTTGCGGAAACGGCGGCGGGAAGGCATCTGCTGGCTGGGGTCACGGGAAAACCTGCCGACTGGCTGCACGCTTTGAATCAACTGCGCGAACTCCTGCCCAAAGATGATGTCTTTTTTAGCAGCCGCGCAGGAAGCGCTAAAGCAAGTCTGGCAAGTATGCCTCTGCCGACGACGATTCAGGAAATCATTGAGCAAAATCGTGAGAAGGTGGGGATGCCAGGAATCGGCGAGTCGGCGGTGGAAAAACTGCTGCGGGATGTAGAATTTCTGACGGCCTATGAAAATTTTCCCCTTAAAAATCCACAGCGCTTTTTGCAAAAACTCTGGCACGACTTTTTAACGGGCGATTCTGAGATTGAAAAAAGGGTACAGCGTTTGCGGAGTATGTACCCTGACCCCGTGCCGGAACTGGTTACGGTAAATACGGATTCATTTGAAATTACGACAGTCAAATTACGTGAAGATGGGCAGACGGGCATTGTGGTACGGGGATACAACCGTACAGGTGAGGCGCAAAGGGTCAAACTGCACTTCTGGCAGCCATTGACGCGCTGCGATGTGCTGCACATGGATGAATCGCGCACGGGCGGCCAACTGTATATTGACGCTCAGGGGACGATTGAATTTACCGCCCACCCGCACCGGATTTTAACATTGGGGCTGTACGGATGAATTGCTGTACAATTTTTATATGGATGCTGCGGTGATTCTGCTGGTTTTAACCCCTCCCGTGACGGCGGTAACGATTTTGATGCGTGTCAAACTGCCGCCGCGCCTGCGAAGCACACTTGCTTTAGGCACAATGTTTTTGCTGACCGCTTTTTCGATGATGATTTTAGGGGTAGGGTCGGCGCTGATGGACGGACGGCAGCCGTTTTATCCCTATCTGGTCGTGACGGGGCTGCCTGCCGGAGTCATCCTTAAAATGATGATCATGGAATTTAAAAAACATCAGCCCGACGGAGCGCCGGGCTGAGAAGTCACTTTATTCGGGGTATTCCGCACCTTCAAGGGTAATACGTCCCTCTACGGCAGCGTTAATCGGCGAGTTTTCGATAATGTAATCCAGGGTGGCTTCGTAATCGGTGCGTCCGAAGTCATAGGGGTCAATCGCGTTTTCCGCGAACATGGTGTAGTTATCGCCGCCCGTGCGGACAAAGTTGTTAGTGACGACGCTGTAGGTGGCGGCAGGGTCAATCGGGGCAAATGTCCCATCTTCCTGCTCTACTTCCACACTGACGATCCGGCTGCCCACTTCCAGAGTCGGGTTGAAGGTGAAGCGGAGTCCAGAAACCTGCGGGAAGCGTCCCGGCGCACCGTCACGCACGACTACGCCATTCTCAACCACAATGCCAGAAACCCCATTTTCCAGCGCCGCGATAATATCCGCGCCGGAAATTTCAAAGGTGCTGATGGTATTGCCAAAGGGCTGAACGGTCAAAATTTCACCAAAATTGATGTCACCGGGTTCGATGCTGGCACGAACACCGCCGCCGTTCATAATGGCAATCTGGGCACCGGTTTCTGCCCGCATTGCATCGGCGATCAGGTTGCCCATGTTACATTCCTGTACGCGGCATACCGTCCGATCACCGACCAGCAGCACATCCGTCGTTGCGCCAGTGGGTTCTTCTTGCAGCGCCGTAACCGGACCGGACAGTTCTTCAATAATGTCCGCCATCTCCGGGTCGGGGGTGATATACTGGGAAAGCAGAATGGTATCCCCGTCCCAGTCAGCGAGAACCCCGTTAGCATCAAATTCAACATCCAGCCGCCCCATGTAGACATTGGAGGAAGCTGCCTGAACGTACAAAATGGGTTCACCTGCCGTTGTTTCAGCTTCTACCGGATATTCATCAAACGCGCCCGCGTAGGCATTGCTAAACAGGGTGTGGCTGTGACCACCAATCACCACATCTACGCCCGCCAGTTCTGTCAGCAGGGGCAGGTCAACATTGATGCCCACATGGGTGAGCAGGATAATTTTGTTCACCCCTTCGGCGGTCAGTGCTTCGACCTGTTCCGCCACCACCGCCGCATAATCATCCCGCCAGACCAGTTCATCACCAGGGGAGGAGCTAAAAACGGTATCGGCAGTGGTCAGGCCAATCACACCGATTCTTTCGCCATTGACCTCCAGCACTATGTAGGGCTGAACCTGGTCGGCCAGGAAAGGAGAAGCGCTGAAATCAATATTGGCGCTCACTACCGGAAATTCCAGTCCGGTGAGGAAGTTCGCCAGAATTTCGTCGCCTTTGTCGAATTCATGGTTGCCCAGGGTCATCGCGTCATAACCCAGGGTATTCATAATCGGTATCTGATCCTGTCCCTCATACACGGTATGGAACAGCGTACCCGTAAACCGGTCTCCAGCATCCAGCAGTAGGGAGTTTTCAGCTTCCCCGCGAATCTGTTTTACAACGGCAGCCTGAATTGCCACCCCACCGTTGCCATCCCCATTCGGGAGGTGGGCGGCGTGGGTATCATTGGTGTGCATGATGGTGAGGGGGAAAGTTTCTTCGTCCTGAGCCGCCACCCCTGAGATGAGCAGGGCAGCAAAAATGAAAATAAAAAATAGGTATTTCTTGTACATCGTTAATCCTCTTGAATCGATAGACCACTGCCTCATCGAACCGAGGTCAATGGGGATTTAATTATAAATCAATTCTGTAAAAAACAAAAAAAATCAGTCCGGCTGGACTGACATACAAATGAGCAAGGTGCATTGTATTTAATTTTTATCGAAAAGCGCCATAAACGCTCCAGCTTAGGGCGGGTGAATAGAAGGCGCATTGACATGAGAGATGGACTTTGGATATACTCTTGTGACGCCGGGACATCGGCGTATACTAACCGAGAAACCGTAAGCCGCGTC
>CAZKZS010000389.1:0-4736 GCA_964557285.1 uncultured Anaerolineae bacterium
GCTGCTGGTCGTCAGGATGGTAGCGGGAAAATCGCACAGGCAGGTCGGTGTAATCGACCCGTTTTCCCCACCACCCCGTCTCATAGGTAAACTGGTAAAGGGCATCAAAATTCAGCGCGTATTTGTCCTCCCCTGCCAGAGGAAGATTAACCGTTGGCGCTGGCATCTCCACATAGAAGCTATAAATGGCAGTTCGCGCTTTGGCAGGTCGAGTCAGGGCGATATAAAAAGGAGCAGAATTTTTCTCATGAGGATAATGGGGTAGCCCTTCCACAGGTGAAACCGATTCGTGCAAAAAATCCACCTCCACAAGCGGAACACCACTCCGCAGCGCTTCCCGTCGGCTGCTGCGATAGTGGTCGGCATGTTCGCTTTTGCCTTTATTCGACGGGGAAAGCACCTCTATCCGCAGCACCAGCCGACTCGAACCCTCATCATGGAAAATAAGTACCGCGTCCGGCGATTCTGCCTCAAGGAGCGACTCAATCGTGATTTCCAGCGTCGGCTCAGCAACAGCACCTGAAAAATCGGGAAGTTTTTCCCCGGAAAATTCCCGATAAACAGCCACATCGGGAATACGGGTCTGTTTGAGGATACCGCCATCCGATTCCCCCCAAAGCTGCAACGACTGTTCGTTAACCGCCGTATACTGGGCGGGAAGGTGGGTGTTCAGATGGTTGGTCATGTTGATAATGTACTGTCCATGAAAACTACGCCGTGAAGAAAGATGCTCTGCTGTACCCGGGGTTTGCAGCAGGCTTTGCAGATAAGGGTTCACCCCCCGAAACAAATTTTCGCGTGTTTTCACCGTCTCAATCCAACCTCGTGCCTATCCACGTTAATGTCATTATAGAATCCTTTTTGCAGATTTTGGGGTTATCAATATGCTTAACGGTATGGACTCAGTTACCCCCCTGGAAGTTGCCATTTTAAAAACCCTGCTGTACGGAGATGTGTTTGATTTTCCGATGACTGACGCGGAAATTCATCATTTTCTGCTGGAACAGAAAGCCTCCCATGAGGTTATTCGCCACACCTTAAAACAATCGACCTGGCTGGCACAGCACGTCATCCCTGTGAATGGCTATTATGCGGTGCGTCCCGAAGCCGCTGACCAGCGCCACACCCGCGAACAGATTTCGGCGGTGCTGTGGAAGCGGGCATTTCGCTACGGGGTGCTGCTTTCGTATTTGCCTTTTGTACGCATGGTCGCCATGACCGGAGCGCTTTCCATGCGAAACGCGACCAGCCCGCATGAAGATTTTGATTATATGATTGTCACTCAATCCGGTCGGGTGTGGCTGACCCGACTTTTTGCCGTGATTCTGGTGCGGCTGGCGCGGCTGTGGGGCGTGGAACTCTGTCCGAATTACGTGTTAAGTGAGGCCACGCTGGTGCAGCAGCGTCAGGATATGTTTACCGCCCATGAAGTCACCCAGATGATTCCGATTAGCGGCCATGCGCTCTATGACCGCATCCGGGAAATGAATCCCTGGACAAAAACCTACCTGCCCAATGCGGAAGGCAGTTTTCACCCTACACCGCCTCATCAACCGCATGGAATGGGGCGGGCGCTGCAAAAAATTGCCGAACTTTTTCTAGGGGGCAGGCTGGGCGATTGGCTGGAAGCGTGGGAACGCCAGCGCAAACAGTCCAAATTTGCCGCCGAAGACGCGCAGAGTGCCTATTCCGCCGCCGAAATTGACGCGGAACGGGTCAAAGGGCATTTTCAGGACTACGGCTATCCGGTGCTGCAAAAATTTTATGAAAGGTTAAAAAAATACAATCTGGGTTAAAAAGTGTGGTTTGAGACCCCCGCAAATGTTATCATGTGAGGCCAAGTGAATCATGAAACTCATTGATTTTGAATCCACCAGACTTTCACTCGTTGACCGCCGCCTATGCGCTTCCTCCACTTCTTGCCATTGAAGCGAAAACCTCCTATTCCTATCATCTGGTCACGACTGAAGGCCGTTTTACACTGACTATTTTGCCGCCGCACACCTCTTTAGACGGGCATTATTATCAACACTGGCTGCTGGTCGCGCTGGCTGCCAGCCCTCTTTCGTTTACCATCCCCGCCCCGCTTCGAGATCGCAATGGTGCAACGCTGCATCCCTGTGCTAACGGCGAAAAATGGGTCATCACCCCCCGCCCGGAAGGGCAGCCGATTGTGGCAAACGATCCCGATCATGCCTACTGTATGGGGGCGGCGCTGGCCGAACTGCATCGGGCGCTGGAGCAAATTCTCCCCCTCCCACGACCGGATTTTGCACCTTATACGCTCCACAACCGGATTCTGCCGAATCTGCATAAACCCATGCCGCACGACCCCGCCCAACTGGGGCTTTCGGCCAGCCGGGAAAGCCAGCACCGCCTGCGGCGATTCGTGGCGCAGGCACGCAGCCATCAGGAATCGCTGCCTATGCCAACCCATGACCTGCGCTGGCATATCACACACGGCAGTTTTTCAGGGCATCATTTACGTTACAATGGAGAGCGTGTGGTGGGGGTGGTCGAATTTGGAGAAGCGCATCCCGATTACCGTGCGCTGGAATTTGCCAGCGCGCTGCTGTGGGTTGCCAGCGATCTGGGGCCGATGTTCTGGGGAACAGCACGCGCTTTTGTGGAAGGTTACGCCGGATTCGTACAGCTAACCCGTGCCGAAATTGACCTGATTCCCCGTTTGATGGTCGCCATGCAGGTAGACCGTGTATTATCGTTTGCTGGAACGTACCCGCAGCAGGCCACCACCGCCCTCCGCGCCCATGAGGACATCAGCGCGTGGCTGGAAGGGGAACAGCCCCGTCTGGAAGCTATGTTACGCGGGGTGTTTTTAGGAGAATAAGATGGATAAAAACGTTTTACACAAAGGAACGCTCCTGGGGTTGGTATTTCTGCTGCTGTTTTTTGCGGGCGTGGTGCTGGCCTACTTTTTAATTACCCTGTCTGACCTGACAGACTGGAATCAGGCGCAGCGTGTATTTGTGGCGCTGTTTGTGGGACCGGTGCTGTCCATCATCGGGATTGTGCTTTACTGGGTCGTCAAAAAGCCAACTTTAGGAGCGTAATCCATGCAGGCGGTATGGCTTCCCTACGTAGCTGAACCGGAAACAGGCAGCGCCATGCGTTTGGTCGATTTTGGAATCGCGCCGCAGGATACCCCCCACAAAGTGTATCCAGTGAAAGACGGCATTGTGTATTTATCCTCACCTGCCGAACGGGAACGTTTAAAACTGCTGTCCGATTTATATGACCGTTCGTGCCGCGAACAGGGCTGGCAGCCACCCGACCATGCCGCCTTTCGCCGCCTGCCGCGCAGTGGGATTTCCGGCTGGCCGTTAAATTATTGGGCGCAGCGTGCTTTCAGCACCGCCGGAGTCTGGCATGTGCTGGAAGAAGCCCGCAAGAAAAAAGGCGGTTTACCTGTCGGCAAGGCGGGCGTAGCAGTAGATTTTACGCTAGGGCTGCCATATATGGCTTACGGGCTGGATGTAGCCGGATATATCACCTGCGCCGTTAGCCCGCATGTTGGCGCGTATGCGCTTGGCGCGTATCCGCATACCCGCTACGGACGGATTCAGGCCGCGTGGGAAAAAATCCCCCTGCAAAAAGGCGTGTTTGATGTGGTCGTGTTCAGCGATTCGGTGCAGGGTATCCCGTCGGAAAGCCTGCCCCGCGTCATGCAGCAGGCCGCCGATTTGCTCACCCCTGACGGCTTCTTAATGATTACCGACCTGCCCGATGCCAAAAATCTACTCCCGCTTTTGCGGTCTGTCGGATTGCGGGCAGAGGCGCAAAAACTTAAAGGGTATGAGGAAGGCTTACGCGGGTACATGCAAAAATTCCGCACGGGAGAAATTGACGTGCCACCCCTGATCGTCGCCCGCCGATAACGTGATATAGTGATAGAGATGGGAGGTAGTGATGACAGACACGATAGCGAATATGACCTTAGATGAGTTAAAACAGCTTATCAATGATCTTCTGGATGAACGCCACATCACTTCTTCTTTAGGGGATATGGAAGAAGCGGATTTAGGCTTAGATGATGAGCCAGATACACGCACCCTTGAACAGGTTTTTGATGACATTGAGCGCCACCGATGGACGCCTCCGCCCAGCGCACCCTCTCCTTCGCAGATGATTCGTGAAGATCGGGATAGCCGATGACGTTGTATATTGTAGATGCCAGTGTCGTTGCTGAGTATATCTTAACAGGCTCATACACCTCCTATACTCAAGCTTTGTTTCGAGGAGCTTTGAGAGGAGATTTATTCACTACGCCTGAACTATGTCTGAATGAATGTACTAACGTGATTTGGAAGGCTGTACGTTTTCGTGGGATGTCTGCCTCTGATGCAGAGTGGGCGCTGAAGAATCTCAAAGCATTGCCGCTTAAGCGTACTGCCACTAAATCTATCCTTGGCACGGCGTTAGCCATTGGATTAAAGCATCATCTGACAATTTACGATTCGGTTTATATTGCCCTGGCCTTACGAACCCAGCATATCTTTCTCACGATAGACACAAAACAGGCAGCAGTTGCTACAGCCGAAGGGGTTATACTGAAACCGATAACGGATTTTAAATGAGAATCCAGGGTGGGTCACGCTGCGCTTAAGACTATGCTTCCACCCTGCAATTTGTGGAAAATCACAATGACGAATCGTGAAGATTACCTGCCCTACACGCTTGAAATTATCCCTGATGACGGCGCGTGGTTTGTCAAAATT
>CAZKZS010000390.1:0-4734 GCA_964557285.1 uncultured Anaerolineae bacterium
GCGTACCGCCCTTGTCCCCGCCCCTACATTCCGCTTCCCGTCCGCCCTTGAACCACTTAGTGGAGAGGGCGAGGATAGTGCTATTTGCCCCATTTGTGCGACTAGCAATCAACGTTATGAAGAAAAAATAAAATATATGTGAATTTTTGGTACTCCAGATAGCCTTATATTATCGCTAAGAGAGTTAAAAAATTTTTAATAGAACCTGAGACGTTTTTGACGAGTCGGGTCAAATATGCTCTACTTGAAGGTTCGCAATAGAATATGGAGTGTTTTTAACTCATGAAAAAATCACTGTTTGTTCTGCTGGCGCTGCTGCTGCTTATCCCGATGATGAGCAGCGCTCAAGAGCCGGTAAAGGTGGAAATTTATTTCCCGATTGCGGTAGACAGTCCGGTAACGGAACTTCTGGAAGGGTACGCTACTGCCTACGAAGCCGAACATGAGGGTGTGGATATTGTCTTTTCCTACGAAGGCGGTTATGCCGATGTCAAAACCAAACTGCAAACCATTGCAGATGGCGGCGGTGAACTGCCCGCGCTGGCGATTATGCTGGCTACCGATGTATATGATGTGCGGAACGCCGAACTGGTTCAGCCCTGGGACCCGTATGTAAGCGACGACTATCTGGCGGATTTTGTGGAAACCTGGCTGACCAACAGCTACTATGATTATGACGGCGACGGTACGCCGGAACTGTACGGGATTCCGTTCCAGCGTTCGACGGTGCTGCTGTACTACAACAAAACCCTGCTGGATGAAAATGGATTGAGCGTGCCTACCAACTGGGAAGAACTCGCGGCGGCGGCACAGGCGCTCACCACCGAAGACCGGTGGGGGATTCTTATCCCGAACAGTTGGCCTTACTGGGTGTTCCAGCCGTTTGCGGCGGGCGGCGGCCAGAATATCGTTTCCGAAAGTGATGCCGAAGTGTTTTTTGATAATGAAGGTGTCGTTGAGGCGCTGCAATACTGGCTTGACCTGTATCAGAATTACAACGCTACCCCCGAAGGCGTGCAGGATAATTGGGGTGACGCGCCTGGTCTGTTTACCGACGGTGCCGCCGCGATGATTGTTCACAGCACGGGGTCGCTGCCCGGCATTTTGAGCCGCGCTGAATTTGAAGTTGGCGTGTCTCCGCTGCCGGGTAAAGATGGCGGTCTGTATACCGTAACGGGCGGTGGCAATCTGTATCTGGTCAACGGCATTGATGAAGCCACCGCACAGGCAGCCTTTGATTTTGTGCAGTGGCTGACCGAACCGGAACGCACCGTTGATTGGAGCATCAATACAGGGTACATCAATACCCGCGCCAGTGGCTTTGAATTGGATGCCTGGAAAGAATATGCTGAAGCCAATCCGCAGGCAGCGCAGGCCGCCGCTTCCGGTGATGTGGCTGTGCGGGAATTTTCGGTGCAGTCGCTGGGGGATGTCCGCAACATCCTGCACACCCATATTTTGAATGTGCTGAATGGGGTGGAAACTCCGGCGGACGCGATGAAAGCGGCGCAGCAGGAAGCCAATGATTTGCTGAGTATTTTCCAATAAACTCCGATGACTCCCTAATTTGATTGAGAAAGACGCTTGCCCTGTGCAGGCGTTTTTCTATTGGCCGGAAAGGACAGACAATGAAACGATTGTTGAATATCAACTTACTGCCTTATTTGCTCATTCTCCCTACGCTCTATTTTGTATTTTTATTTACGGTGCGCCCGACGATTAAAGTCTTGCAGGACAGCCAGGAATATTATCATCCGACTCGTCCGGGGCGGGTGATTCAGACCGATTTGCAGCTTCCGGGGGTGGAGGAAGCCGCCCGCAGTATTCGCGGCCCGCATAATGTGGGGCTGGCCTACTTCCGTGCCATGTTTGATAGGGATACAGAGGAAGGCCGCATTTTCCGCCAGGTGACTCAAAACACCGCGATATATGTCATGACCACCGTACCCGCCAGCATGTTTTTAGCATTTGTGTTTGCCGTGCTGGTCAATCGAAAACTGCGCGGGGTCGGGTTTGCGCGGGTCGCCTTTTTTTACCCGACCATGCTGCCCCTGGTCAGCGCGGCGACCATCTGGCTCTTCTTTTTTACGCCAGATTACGGTTTATGGAACTCTGTCCTGAAATTTTTCGGGTATACCGGCTCTCAAAACTGGGTCGTGAATGCGGATCTCGCCCTGTGGTCGCTGGTCATTGTCGCTATCTGGAAAAACGCGGGCTATTTTATGATTTTTTACCTGGCAGGGCTGCAAAATCTGCCGGAAGAAATTTATGAAGCCGCCGACCTGGACGGGGCAAACTGGTGGCACAAAATGTTCCTGATTACCCTGCCGCTTTTGCGCCGCACCACGCTTTTTGTGAGTGTGATTGCTTTCATCGGGGCGTTTCAGAATATTGACCATGCGCTGGTCATGACGCGGCAGCTCGTGACCGGAGAAGCGGATTTGCTGCTGTATGAAATTTATTCGCAGCGTTTTGAACTGCAAAATTATGGATTTGCCAACGCGCTGACGGTGGTCATGATTTTGATTTTGCTGGTGCTGACTCTGAGCAACTTTTTCCTCTCAGAACGGAAGGGAGCGTAAAATCCTATGTCCAAACAAAATTTAGGCACAGGAGTCGTGAATATTTTAACGGCGCTGCTGGCGCTGGTCTGGGCGGTGCCGATTGTCTGGGCAGCGGTGGTTTCTTTCCGCCCGCCGGATGACAGTTTGGGTTCGGGAGATGTCTGGTTTGGGGAAACCGTGACAACTGCCAGTTACGAAAAAGCGACAGATTTAGCGCCATTTTTTCCCTCTTTTGAAAATGGCCGCCCGACTCGCTCCTACTACACCAATACGATTCAGTTTGTGCTGCTGACGCTGGTGGTGCAGATTGTGACAATTACGCTGGGCGGGTTTGCTTTTGCCCATTATGAATTTCCGGGCAAGCGGCTGCTGTTTTATTTTGTGCTGTTACAAATGATGATCCCGACGGCGATTCTGCTCGTCCCTAATTTTGTGACCATACGGGAATTTTCGACGGAACTGCTGCTCATTCCAAAGTCGCTTTATTACAAAGAAATCAATTTGTACGATACGCCCTGGGCGATGGCGATGCCATATTTTGGGTCGGCGTTTGGCACGTTTTTGATGCGGCAGGCGTTTCTGGAAGTGCCTAAAGATCTGGTTGATGCGGGGCGGATTGACGGCTGCCGATGGTATCAACTGCTGTGGCATATTTATCTGCCGCCCGCGCGGGCGACTCTGGTCGCGTTTGGGCTGGTGAGCGTGAGCTTCCACTGGAATGAACTGCTGTGGCCGCTGGTGGTGACGAGCGACAAAGCCCGCCCGTTGACGATGGGACTGCTGCGTTTTACCCAGCTTACCGATATTGGCGCACAGTGGAGTCTCATCATGGCGGCAACCCTAATCATTGTTGCGCCCCTGCTGCTCAGCTTTTTGATTTTCCAGCGCCAGTTCATCAAAAGTTTTATGCACTCCGGTTTAAAATGACAGCAGGCAGGGATGTTCCCTGCCTGTTGCCAATGTTCTTAAGCCCTGCCTCCCTCTACAATTAGGAATAGTCGATGAGAGGAGTGAGCCAGTTTTTATGTATGACCTACAGACCTTACGTGAACAGGAATTTCCACTAAGCAGCGATGTGATTTATTTTAACCATGCCAGCATTTCGCCCCTACCGACGCGTACCCGTGAAAAAATGCAGTGGGCGGTCGAACGGCTGGCGGAACATCCGATGCGGCATTTTAGCAAAGATGGCCTGCCCATGTTTGAGGGCTTTAACAAAATGATAGCCCATCACATCAACGCGGCGCATCCCCAGGAAATTGTGGTTGTTCCCAGCACCGGGTTTGCTATCAACAGCGTCGCACAGGCGATTCAATGGCAAAAAGGGGATAATATCCTGTTTTGCGACACCGAATTTCCCTCCAATGCCTACCCCTGGATGGCGCTGGCACGGGACGGGGTAGAAGTGCGGCTTGTACCGTCGGTCAATGGCGGTCTGACTCTGGATGCGCTTGCGCCGATGGTGGATAAAAACACCCGTCTGGTGGCGGCCAGCGCGGTTCAATTTTTTAGCGGACACCGTACCGACCTGGAAAAAATCGGCGTTTTTTGCCGTGAACGGGGTATCCTGTTTGCGGTAGACGCGATTCAGGCTGTTGGACATTTTCCTATGGATGTGCAGGCCATGAATATCGACATTCTGGCGTCGGGCGGGCAAAAATCGCTGATGGGGCCGCCCGGCGTGGGATTTTTGTATGTGCGGGATGAAGTCTGTGCCACCATGCAGCCGCGTTTTATAGGCGCTAATGCCACCCAAAATTATCTGTTCTGGCTGGATTACGATATAACTCCATTAGAGGGAGCAGCCCGTTTTATGAGTGGCACGACCAACGTCGTGGGTATGTTTGGCCTGCTGGAAAGCCTGACTCTGCTGCGCGAACTGGGCTTAGAAAATATTGACCAGCACACCACCAGCCTCGCGGCGGAAGCGATTGAACGGTTGGCGCAGATGGGTTATGAGGTTGTGACGGTACGCGAAGAACACGGCCCTATTGTTACCTTCAAATCTGGTTTGGAGAACGGGAAAGCGGATGCGCTGGTGGAGCAGTTAAATCAGCGTAACATCAGCGTGGTCAAACATCTGGATAAAACGGGTCTGCCTCACTTGCGCTTATCATTTCACTGTTATAATACTAGAGAAGAGCTAGACCAGTTTGCCGCTATCTTGAAG
>CAZKZS010000391.1:0-3190 GCA_964557285.1 uncultured Anaerolineae bacterium
GGTTTTTGAACTGGGACGGGATGGCTGTATGGCGGCGGCGGCGGAACTGTCGGCCTCCACAGGTAAAACCGTTGAATGTCTGTATATGGGGTCAGTGAACTCCGACATGGCGGAACAGGCGCGGGTTATTGAAGATGCCATTGCCCAGGGTGTGGATGCGATTGGCGTAAGCTGCAACGACCCCGACGGCTGCATTGACCCCATTAACGCGGCGGTGGAAGCTGGAATCCCCGTCATGACCTGGGACTCCGACTCCCCCGATTCCAATCGTCTGACCTATCTCGGTGTAGACAACTACACAGGCGGCAAAGCAGCAGCCAATATTTTGATGCGCGAAATGGGAACATCCGGCAAAGTGGCCGTGCTGACAGGCGTCCCCGGTGCGTTTAATCTGGAAGAACGGATTCGCGGTTTTAAAGATGGTATCGCGGGTACGGATATTGAAATTGTGGCGACTGTCGCCTGCAACGACGATATTAATCTCGGCGTGCAGGTGGTGGAAGAAACCATGCTGGCAAACCCCGATCTGAACGGCTGGTTCTTTGTGGGCTTATGGCCGATTTTTGCCGGACAGGGCGCGATGCCTCTGTTTGAAGAAGCGGTCATGAACAACAATATGAAAGCTGTTGCGTTTGATACCCTGCCCGTTGAACTGGAATGGCTGCAAGATGGCCTGCTGCACGGCCTGGTCGGTCAAAAATACTGGGGTTGGGGGTATGACACCATGTACATGCTGGTTGACCACCTGCTCAACGGCGCGACCTTCCCAAGCTGGACAGATAGCGGCATGGATATTGTGAGCATCAATAACGTTGATGCAATGGCGGCGGCGTGGGAAAACAGTGATTTCACCCAACCTCTGCCTCCGGCCTATCCGACCGAAAATGGCACGTTTACGATGGCCTGGATACCCAAATCCCTGAATAATCCGGTGTTTGAACTGGGGCGGGATGGCTGTTTTGCGGCGGCAGCAGAACTTTCCGAAATGTATGGCATGACCGTCACCTGCGAATATATGGGGTCGGTGAACTCCGACATGGCGGAACAGGCGCGGGTGATTGAAGATGCGATTGCTAAAGGTGTGGATGCGATTGGCGTAAGCTGTAACGACCCCGACGGCTGCATTGATCCGATTAACGCGGCCATTGATGCGGGTATTCCCGTCATGACCTGGGACTCTGACTCGCCGGATTCAGGTCGTTTTACCTACCTCGGTGTAGATAACTACACGGGCGGTTGGGCGGCTGGCGAACTGCTGGTCAAAGCCATGGGCGAAGAAGGCAAAGTTGCCCTGCTGACGGGTGTTCCCGGTGCGTTTAATCTGGAAGAACGGATTCGTGGCTTCAAGGATTATGTGGCGCAGTATCCCGGCATCGAAATTGTCGCTACCGTCGCTTGCAACGACGACATCAACCTCGGCGTGCAGGTGGTGGAAGAAACCATGCTGGCAAACCCGGACATCAACGGCTGGTTCTTTGTCGGTTTGTGGCCGATTTTCGCCGGACGTGGTGCGATGCCTCTGTTTGAAGAAGCCGCGCTGAATGGCGATATGAAAGCTGTTGCGTTTGATACCCTGCCCGTTGAACTCGAATGGCTGAAAGACGACCTGCTGGATGGCCTGGTCGGTCAGAAATACTGGGGTTGGGGGTATGACACCATGTACATGGCCTTCAACAACGCTTTGAATCTGTATCCATACCCCGGCTGGACAGATAGCGGGATGGATATTGTCACTATCAATAATGTCGATGCGATGATAACGGCATGGGAAAACAGTGATTTCACTCAGCCCCTGCCGCCTGCCTTCCCCAACGAATAGGGACACACCAACTGACGAGCAGGGAATTTCCCTGCTCAGATAACCATTTATGGTTTTTGTAGGGGCGGGTCGCTGACCCGCCTTCTTTGATAACAGGGAGGGCGTGTGGATCATCAAGAACCGATTTTACGAATGGAACACATCTCCAAGCGTTTTCCGGGCGTGCTGGCGCTGGATGACGTAGATTTTGAAGTTTATGCCGGAGAGGTGCTGGCGTTTCTCGGGGAAAACGGGGCGGGCAAATCCACGCTCATGAAAATTCTCGCGGGGGCATATCATAAGGACTCCGGGCGAATTTTCATGCAGGGAAAAGAAATCAACCCGCAGAATCCGGCTCATGCCCAGCATCTGGGAATTGCGACCATTTATCAGGAATTTACTTTAACCCCCAACCAGACCGTTGCCGCCAATATTTTTATGACCCGTGAACCTCATTACGGTGGGATTTTTAGCCCGTTCAGAATCGTCAATCGCCGTTTGATGGAGCAAAAAGCGGCGGAACTGCTCAAACTGGTGGGGGCGAATGTTTCTCCGGCGGAACAGGTTGGCAAACTCTCGGTAGCAGAACGGCAGCAGGTCGAAATTGCGAAGGCGCTGGCGGTAGATGCCAGAGTCATTATTATGGATGAACCGTCTTCCGCGCTTGGCAAGGACGAAACCCGAGTCCTGTTTGAGATTATGCGTGGGCTGCGGGAACGCGGCCTGGGCATCATTTTTATTACCCACCGTCTGGAAGAAGTTTTTGAAATTTCAGACCGCGTTATCGTACAGCGCGACGGCAGACGGGTCGGTACGTTAAAAACAGCAGAAGCTACCATCGACCAGATTATCAAGCTGATGGTCGGGCGCGACGTGGGCGAGCGTTTTATAAAAGAAGAAGTCGAACGCGGCGATATAATCTTAAAGGTTGCGGGGCTGTCGCGGCGTGGTGTGGTTAAAAATGTGGGCTTTGAACTGCGGCGCGGGGAAATCCTCGGTTTTGCGGGGCTGGTGGGAGCAGGCCGTACCGAAACGATGCGGCTGATTTTTGGTGCTGACCGCCGTGACTCGGGGCGCATCTGGGTGGATGGTCAGGAGGTAAATATCACTTCGCCGGAAAAAGCCATCCGTGCGGGCATCGGGTTAGTACCGGAGGATCGGGGCAACCAGGGACTGATTTTAAAACTGACTGTGTACTTTAATATGCTGCTTCCAACCTTAAAACGGTTCACCCGCGCCGGACAGGTACAGCGCCGCAGCGCCCGCCAGACAATTCTCGATTTTGTGAACCGGCTGCGGATCCGCACGCCGGGGCTGGAACAGGTCGCCCAAAACCTTTCTGGCGGGAATCAACAAAAACTGGTGCTGGGTAAATGGCTGATGCTGAATCCG
>CAZKZS010000391.1:3200-4723 GCA_964557285.1 uncultured Anaerolineae bacterium
CTTAACTTCTCCCAAAGTGCTGCTGATGGATGAGCCGACACGCGGCATTGATGTGGGCGCAAAATCCGAAATTTATGCGCTGATGTCTGATCTGGCAAAGCAGGGCATTGGCATCATCATGATTTCCTCCGAAATGCCGGAAATTCTCGCTATGAGTGACCGGATTGTGGTCATGCACGAAGGGCAGATGGCGGCCATTTTGAACCGCGAAGAAGCTACTCAGGAAATTATTATGACCTACGCAAGTGGACAACAGGTAACAAGGGAAAAAGAAAGAGTCGCATGAACAACCGGGCCAAAAAACAAACTTATGGAATTTTACGCAGTCTGGTTTCTGGTGAGGAAATCGGGGTTTTTATGGTGTTGGTCGTCATGGTTTTGTATTTGACTTACAAAACGGATACCTTCACCACCTCGCAAAATCTTCGCAATGTCTGGCTTTCGTTTTCATGGATTGCGATTGCGGCCTTCGGGCAAACGATGGTAATTATTACCGCCGGAATTGACCTATCCGTAGGGTCAAATATGGCGCTGGCAGGGCTGGCGGCGGCTTATTTTATTAGCGGTGAAAAATCGCCCTGGGCGGAAGAAGGCATCGTGAATGGCCGTGAAGTGATGATTGTGGGCGGCGAATACGTGCCAATAGCGGTGCTGGCGGGCTGCGCGATGGGCGCATTTGTCGGGCTGATAAACGGTCTGCTCATCACCCGCGCCAATCTGCCGCCGTTTATTGCGACGCTTGGCATGATGAGTATCGCACGCGGGCTGTGTTATGGCTGGACAGAAGGCTGGCCTTTCCGCCAGTTAAATGATGACTTTCGCAATCTGGGGCAGGGCAATTTACCCGTTCTGGGATATGATGTGCCTTATCCCACGATTATCATGCTCATCCTGGCGGTCATCACGACGATTTTCCTCGGACGGATGATTTACGGCTATCGGGTGTACGCAGTAGGGGGTAATGAACAGGCGGCTCAGCTTTCTGGCATCAATGTTAAGCGGGTTAAATTGATGGTGTATGTGATTTGCGGCCTGACCGCAGGCATTGGCGGCACACTGATGACTGCCCGCCTGGGGGTAGCTGCTCCTACCGCCGCCGACGGTTATGAACTGGATGTAATTGCTGCCGTCGTGATTGGTGGCACGAGTCTGATGGGTGGAAAAGGCACGATTTTAGGAACGTTGATTGGCGCGGCGATTATGCAGGTGCTTCGCAACGGCTTGAATCTGCTTGGGTATGACCCCTACTGGCAGCCCGCCGCCATTGGTGCGACGATTATTCTGGCGATTACGTTTGAGCAAATCCGCCTGAGCATGAAAACCCGCCGCCTGTCGGATATGGTGAATTTCCAGCGTTACAGCCAGCTTTTTTCCAACCCCCGCACGTAGCGACTTTCACAGGGCGCGGTCACACAACCTCGCCCCATTTACTCTCCTTTCCGATAGGCTTGAATTGCAGCGTCAATTGCTTCCTGAGTAAGGGGAGGTTGCACCTCTTTCAACTTATCTATCACCTCAAAAAA
>CAZKZS010000392.1:0-4719 GCA_964557285.1 uncultured Anaerolineae bacterium
GCGAGTGCGCTACGTGAGTTTCACTAATGGTGGGGTTTGGAATGTGCTGCTGGATGGCATGATCATGGATGTCATTGACGCTTATGCCCCAATAGGCACATTCACTGGCACGCGAGTTTATACCGTTGGGCCAGGTGAACACATCCTTGAACTCCAGAATACCGCGAATACCAACTCTGCCAGCAGCGGACACATGCTGGCATTTGACGCGGTGCAAGTCTACCGTCCTGATGTGCTGACCCTGATTGTTCCCGGCGGGGTGCTGCCCACCGACACCCCGACTCCGACACTCATACCCGCCAGCGATGTTGAACTCATCGCGGCTCCGCCATCACCGCAGCCCACTGCGACAGATATTCCTATCCAAGTGGTAAGTGCTTCCATCGTCATTGGCTATGACGAGAACGCCAATGGCACGCTGGATGTAAGTGAAGGGGTGCGTGGCATTTCGGTACGGTTAGTTGAAGTCGGGACGAATAACGTCCTGTCACATACCTTCACGGATGAGCAGGGTTTTGCCCAACTGCAAGCCTCCACCAATTCATCGGTGCTGCTGGTGGTTCCGTATTTCGGCGAGTCATGGACGGTGCAGCCGCGCACTTCAGGGGCTGCCCAGACTTTCACCCTGCTGCTGTCGCCCGGTAATCAGCCGGGACTTATTCCATAAGGAGGCTCATCATGAACCAATACAAAGTCGCTTCTATGGTCATGCTGGTCGTTCTGCTGCTCATGCTGGCTGCCCTTGCCTGCACAGGGGAACTCACGCCTGAAGCGGTCACGATTGGGGAACTGCCACAGTATGTCTGCCCATCGGCAACTCCCAGAGCTACCAACACACCGCTGCCCACCAGTCCACCCACTTATAATCCGTATTTCACAGCCAACCTGAGCAATTATCAGGTCGGGGATAACATCAGCAGCGTGACGGTGCAGTGGCTGGCACAAAGCGCGGGCAATATCTATGTCAGCTACTCAGGCAACATGACCGTCTCACCTTTCTACTGGTCGGGGGCAAGTAACATCTATGTGGGCTACTCCACTCCCAATCAGCCTGCCCAGAACGGCTTCTATACCATTTACATCCCCTTTGAAGTTAGCAGCGCGACGATTCAGGTCTGGGCGACGAACGCTGGTTATCCACAGACTTTCTCCATCTATCGCATCATCGGCAGCGTGGGGCAGTTCTACCCACCACCAAGCTGGGGTGCGCCGCCGCCGATTTATCCCACACCGCGACCCACCTATACGCCCTATCCCACCCCCACACCCTATGTGCGGACGAATGATTATTTCCTGAATGATCCCATCTATACCTCACCCGATGAGCAGTATCTGAACATCCGCTTTCGGGTGACGGAAATGCAGAGTCTCAGCTTTCAGGGAACCCCCACACCCAATCCACCCAAAACACCTGTGCCGGGGAGCAACCCAACTGCCATCTATCCTGAATCGCTGTATGTCTGGACCTTTGTGGTCAAGAACTTCAGCGACAACCAGACCTACACGATCTACCCACCTGCCCAGAGCTTTGTCTCCTCCATCCTGCTGCCCAATGGGGCAGAACAAAGTGTGCTGCTGTTCCCAACCTACACTGCCGCACAGTTGGCAGGGTTTACTGATTTCACAGGTTATCAGGCACACAACCTCGCCCCCGGTCAGCAGGTGACGCTGCGGCTGGCATCCAAAGGACCACAGGGGACACTCTACCGTGTCTCATGGGTGATGGATGCCAGTGGACGACCCACACCTGTTAACCCTGCCGAACCTACGCCAATTGTGGCAGGGGGCAATATCGTGTCCTGGATCAACAGTGTCAACACTGATTGTGTAGGCGAGATTGCCGAGCCAAGATAGGAGACTGCTTTTGAAACAACTGCGGATGATCTCGATTACGCTGCTTCTGGGGCTGCTGCTGGCATTCCCATCGTCTGCCTTTGCCCAAATCCCTGATCCGGGCGATTGGGTAGATGACTTGACGCAGGACATCCAGTTCATGGTGGATGGGCTGTGGTATAACCTACTGGCACTTCATGCTCAGATCCAGTGGTTTTTGATGAAAGTGTTTTTCATTTTAGGTATCGTCATTGATCTGGTGACGGACTTTATGGCGGAACAAGCCTTTGCACCTCTGATTACTCAGAGCAATTCGCAGTTTGGGATCGCGGTGTCAATGAGCTTCACCATCGCCATCCTGGTACTGGGGATGAGCTATATGATCGCCCATTTCATCCGCTTCAATGTGGTTGAGTTCAAGAGTGCCTTTAGCTGGTATGTGCTGGTGGCACTGTTCTTCCAGTTGGGACCTGAACTCTACCTGAGTATGAACAGCCTGCGCTCGGATATCAACAGCTTTTTCTATGCCACTGCGTTGGAATCCATCAATAACAGTGGTTCGCCCCTGTCACCGTTGAACAACAACCTCTCTAACGAGGGCATTCCCATGCTGCAACCCTGCGATAACTTCGGCTGGCTGACGGGGCAGACTTCTTCGCAGGCAGGGGCAGGCGTGGATGGGTTGGACATTGGCATGGCGTACATGCTGGCAACCTCACGCGATGTGCTGGGACAGCCCCCACCTGTCATTGGCAACTGTACAACGGTCAATCCCGGTGGATACGAAAACAATCTGCCCTTTCGCTGGTATCACACGGATGGCTATTTTGATACGACGGTTTCTCCACCAACATGGGAGTTTATCCCCCCCGATGACCGCGAACGTTCATTGAGCATGGCGGCGGCGGCCCAGTACCGCATCCTCGGTGCGTGGCCGCTGCTGTGGTTAGGCATCTTCGAGAAGATTGTCTATCTGCTTGTCACCTTCGCTCAAGGCTTGAGCTTTGTGTCCTTTGGTGTGGCAGCGATTTTCGCCTTCTTCAAACGGACCGAAGCCATTGCCCGCTCAGTGGTGGATTTGTGGATTGAGATTATTGTGACCAGCGTGGTCATCGCGCTGGGTCAGTCACTCATTGTGTCGCTGGCACTCGCGGCAGCAGCGACACAAAATCCCCTCGCCTCTATTGGTGTGGGGCTGCTGTGTGCGGTCATGATGCTCATCCTGATGATTTCCGCCATGAAACTGGTCTGGAATGCCCTGACCCGCATCTTTGGTTCGATCAGTCAGGCAACCGGCGGGGCGATCATGGCTCCCCAGCAAATCGCTGCGGGAGCAGCAGTGGGGACAGTGGGAGCTGTCGCGGCGGTGGCGACAGGCGGCGGTGCTTTGGCACTGGCAGGGGCAGCCATGACAGGCATGAGTGCATCAGGGATTGGCGGACCCGCGATGGGCATGGCTGGGGGGCAGTTGATGATGGCGGGACGCATGGCTTCGATGAGTGGCGCGGGGCGTGTCATGGCGGGTAGCAGTGTGGGGCAAGCTCAGCCTACTCCTCAACTAGAAGCAGGCGAGAACGCCAGTGAACCTCTGTTAATGCTGCCCAGTGGGGAAGCCAGTCCTATCTCTGGAAATGGCAGTCAGGCAGATGGATCATCCCTCCCAGTCTCTGTTCCTAACCCTGTTCCACAGCCCGTCACGATTGCGGGTTATGAGGCGGGTGATCTGCTGCCCGATAGTCCAGTGGGTCGTCGCACCTCACGTATTCCAGCACAGTTCACCCCCTTAGCAGGTGAGGAGGCTGATCCCACCCCTGCATCTATAACAAACCGACAGCCCATCACGCCAAGTTATGGGGGAGAAACGGCGGCACAGGCTGAAGTGACTGCTCAAGCGCGTTTGAATGCCGATAATGACCGCGATGACATGGCTTTGCGTTCCGTCCTCAACAACGATAACAGCCGCGATGAAAGTGTCGCACAAGCACAGATAGATGCGGACAATGTGCGCGATGATGCTGCTATGCGCGAGACACTCAAAACTACTGGGTCTGAACAAAAGGTGACGGTGGATGCCTCTGGCTTGGAACGGGCCGGGCGCGACTTGAGCGCGGCGGCAGGGGCTTTGAAAGCGATGGCTGACCAACAGCATATTGATCGGGTCATGGGGCAGATGGATGTGACAGGCAGCCGCAATGTGGGAGCAGTCGTGGCAGATGCCGTCGATATGGAGCGCGACTACCGCCAGAAAATGAACAAGCCCATGCTCGATGGGGCAGGCGACCAGTTTGGTGGACGCATGGCACAGGCAGTCGGGATGCAGCCCACTGACGGGCAAACTCCGATTAGCGATGCGGCACGGTTCAATGCCGTAGGCGATCAGGCACTGCGCTTAGGGCTGACTGGCGGACAGATCATGCAAGTCTTGAAGGAGCAGGCTAACGCTGAAGACGGGCGTACTGTAGTCCCTGAAACCCACGATAAGCTGGTACAGCATGTTCGCCTTGCGACTGGCGCACGCCAGAGTGAGGCACAGCAGCAGGTGGGACAGTTCCTGACCGTCGCGGCGGCGATGCCGGATGAAGTCCGTATCAGGGGGTCTATTGACAAGGCTCGTATCACCCAAGCTGCTGAAGGCAGTTCACAGACCCAATCAGGCACAACAAAGGAAATCAGTCACACATGAGCAAAGCCAAAAACGAGATTATTGCCCCCATTCCTGAACTTGAGGAAGTTCAGTATCGCCCGATAGCAGCATGGCAGGCATTGTCACTAACGGAACTGGATGAAGCCTACGCCCTCGTGCCGACTCAGCGGCAGCAGTATTACCGCGAGGTGCTGGAACGCGAAGCGAGTAAGGTGAATGCAGTCACGGATGCTGAAGAACTG
>CAZKZS010000393.1:0-4716 GCA_964557285.1 uncultured Anaerolineae bacterium
GCCTCCAAATGGAGTTTCAAAAACTCCAGCGTCTGCTGGATAATTTCCCGCGTGGTGTCATCATCCGTCAGCAAATCAAACGCATGAACGCCGTTCGGATGTTCCACCAGTTCTACCGAAAACCCTCGCCGATTGGCAACCTCAACAAACTGATCAATACTCCTGTTGATGCTGCGTGAATCCAATCCGGCTTTTGCAATAAAAATTGGCGGCAGACTTTCGGCATTCCGAACGTAATCCTGTGGGGAGTAAGGGGCATTTCTTCGCCCTCCCAGGGACATGACCCCGTAATAGGCTACAGCACATTTTATAGTGTCTGATGTGCCGCGCAGGGCTGGCGTAATCGCTAAAGGCACCTGTGCCGAAAATCCCATAAAACACATCCGGCTTGTATCCAGATGATAGGTGTCGGCATGTTCAATCACATGCGCTATTCCATCGTCCACATCCTGCATGGCATCCTGAATATTCTCTCGTGAGGAACGATGACTAAACACAACGGCTGCCATATCCGACGCCGCAATGAGTGTTCCCCATGAAGTATACTGCCCCCAGTCTTTCGGATCGGCTTCTGGATAGGGCGTTAAGTCACCGGAGGAAAGAATAACTACCGGATAAGACTCCTGTGAATCTCCGGCCGGAGTATAAATGTCCATGAACAACGTTTCATCGTCCAGCGTTTTGAAGGGGATATTTTTCACCACGTTGACGGAGTCCATGTCTGGAATTTCGTACAGGACAGGCAGGGCTAAATCTCCTTCGGGTGGGTTACGGGTATTTTCCTGAGCCGAAGTGACAAAACTCAGCAGAAATACGGCACAAGCGCATAGATAAAAAATGTGTTTTTTCATGTTAATCCCTGTAGTATTGTGGTTAAAATATCAGCATACAGAGACTTCGTGAAAATCTTGTGAGGACACTATGGAATATGCCGAGAATCGGAATTTCTGGCTGCGTGTGATGACGTATATCAGCGCGTTTTTGCTGGCAGCAGCCACAATTATGAGTTTCACCTATCCTGGCACGGAGCGTTCAATGGGCGAAGTTCAGCGCCTGTTTTACATCCATCTGGGGTCATTTTTTGGGTCATTTCTCACCTTCCTGATCGCCGTCGTCGCAGGGATTTACTACCTTCGCACCCGTGACGCCAAATGGGATCGGCTGGAATTGTCCAGCATCGAAATTGGGTTAGGGCTTTCCACCGTGACGATTGTGACGGGCGCAGTCTGGGCAAGACCCACCTGGGGAACATACTGGACATGGGACCCGCGCCTGACTACCATAGCGATTATGTGGCTGACCTACGCCGCGTATTTGTTTTTACGTTCGGCGGTAGAAGACCCGGAACGCAAACGGCGATTTGCGGCGGTGTATGCCATTATCGCTTTTAGCAGTGTGATTCTCACCATTATTATCATTCGCGTGCGGCCCGACGTAATTCACCCCACAGTCGCCGGCCCGTCGGTGACTTCCTCAGATGTTCAGGGAGAATTTAACGTCACACCGCGTATTCGGGACACCGTATTTTTTAACATTTTTGCGTACTGTGTGCTGAGCGCTGTTTTAACCTGGCATCGGATTCGGATTGAGAATAAAGCCGACTCGATTCAGGAACGTAAACTGTCGATTTTAGGGAATATGTAACATGCCTGACACACTGGATTATATGATTACGGGATATGGAATTGGATTGGGACTGTTAGCGCTGATGATTTTAAGCCTGTGGTGGCGCAGCCGCAGCCTACAAGCTGATGAAGCCGCCCTTGAGAAATTGGAAGCGGAAGAAAAAGCCTCTGTCAAAACCTCCCAGCCCGAATCGCCTTCGGAAAAGGCCAGGGCGCATTAACCAGACAAAAGGCGGCAGACTAACTACCGCCTTTTTCGTTTCTCCTCTATACTCACACACATGAAATATCTGTTTTTTTCTGGCCTGATCATTATTTTATTTTTATCCAGCTGTGATATTGCTGAACGGCGGTTAGAAGAACCTGCCGAAAAAACAGCTACGCCCCTGCCTTTCAGCACGGCGACCCCTGGCGGGCGAATCTCCGTCTGGCTGGTTGAGCCGACTCAGGAAGGGACACCCGCCCCGAATCGCACCGTTGAAGGGCAGGTTGTGGGGCCGGCAGCTACCGCAACCTCCGCCGTCGCTACGATTTCAGCAGCCACGCAGACCGCCGCCGCCCCGACGCCACAGCCCGCATTTTTGCAGGATGAATGTCCTGACCCCGGCGGGCGCACTCCCCCCGCCTTACCCCCAGGTTTTGATGATTTTAACGATGCCATTGGGGTGTATTTAAGCAACGGCGGCGCTCCTTCGGTACTGGAAAATACGCTGCGAATCTGGGGAGCAATCACTGATAAAGGTGGATTTATTCAGGCCAATACCGACTTAACAGGCGACAAAATCCCTGAAATCGTGGTCAATGTGTTTAATCCCTATACCTACAACCCGGATGCGGTGTTAAACGCGGGGCAAATGCTGGTTTACGGCTGCGATAACAATGGCTACCGCCTGCTGTATTCCACACCCGGTAATCCGGGGCTGGCGCTGCCTGTTTTTCACCGCCTGGGCGATATGAACGCCGATGTGAAAGCCGAACTGGTTTTTGATATTCAATCCTGCTCGACCACTTACTGCACCCGCGAAGGGTATATCCTGTCGTGGAATCCGGTGGTGGGAACATTTGATAACCTGAATACCGGACAAATGCTGTCTATTAATGGACGGATGGGCGTGGTAGACATTGACAGCGACGGGATTCTGGAAATTACCCTGTCTAACGCGCCCCCTGGTTCAGCGACTTCTGGTCCTACACGCGGCACGGTGGATGTCTGGGACTGGACAGGCACAAATTATGTGCTGGCGGTACGAGTGCCGGATGAATCACGCTACCGGATTCACGCGCTGCATGATGCCGACAATGAACTTTTAAACGACAATGTTCGTGCTTCTATCGCAGGATATGAAGCGGTACGAAGCGGCGAAAATCTGCTGCCCTGGGCAATCTCCAATGAATCGGAAAATCTACGGGCGTTTGCGACCTTTCGTTTGCTAACGGCCTATGCCCGCCTGGGGAACAGCAACCGCAGCCGTCAGTTTTTGGACAGTTTGCTTTCCGAAAACCCGGAGGGCAGCCCTGGCGCGGTTTATGCCGCAATGGGACAGGCATTTTTTGATGTGTATATTGCGGGAGGTGGCTCGTCGGGAGGATGTCAGGCAGCATTAGGAATTGCTTCTTCCCGACCCGAAGCACTTTCGTTTTTAAATAGCTACGGATATGCCAATCGCAGTTATACTTTGAATGAATTGTGTCCGTTTTAAGCATCTAATAGTCGATAGGATAGGTTATGTCTCAAAATCTCAATCAGTTACCGGATATTGATTACTCGGCAGATAGCTTTGGTACACCGCAATATGGACAAGCTCCCAAACGGCGGGGCGGCTGCCTGACCAGTACGCCTGTTTTGATTTTAGGCGGGTGCGGTGTGCTGGTAATGCTGGTGTGTTTGTGCTGTGTGGGGGTAGTGGTGCTGGTAGCCCGTCAGCCCGCAGGGGCGGTAGCCATGTGGGGCGCGGGCGCACAGGTCGATTGGACCTTTTCCGAACGGTTTGTGTGTGATGGCTCTCAGGCAGAACGGATAACACAGGACTATAAAGAGCGCAATGTTCAGTTTTCCTCTCAGTTTGATGCTGTACAGGATGCCAATAACTCCAATCGGGTTGAAGTGACCAGCGAATATACCGAAGATGGGCAAACGAGAGATTGGGCAGCAACCTTTATCACCAAAAGTGATGGCGGGATTCTCGGCAACTGCATTGACCAGATTACTGTGACTCGTGGGCAGTAAAAAAGAGCCAGGCCAGCGCGGAATGCCAACACCTAATTGTCGCATCTTTTATTCCGCGCTGACCCGCCCCGGGACTCATCAAACCTTAGTTGTCTGAGTAGACTTTAGCACTTTCTGCCGGAACTGTGTGCGTATTTGCCTGGAGTTCCCGAATCGTTTCTTCCGCAGTGAAGATAATGTCATCCAGCCAGCCGATAATTTCACGGGGAGTCAGAGGCGAAACCGCAGCTACATTATTTACAGTCGCCGCATCATGCAGCTTGTCCATCACCTGAAGCAGGGCTTCAAAGTGGGCTTCTGTGTACTGGTCGGTCAGAAATTTGCGGGTGTACATTTCAATCATCATCCTCTTCCTTAACATTAGTTATTTCTGTGTGTTGCCCCGCGAAAAAAAACGGGGCGTAGAACTTTGACCTGCTCCACGCCCCGTTGAGGGTTTGATGTTAGAACGCCCTACATCGGCGTTACTCCCACAGAGGCGTGGATATGTTGGGTCATCAGCACGACTTCAAAATCGATACGGGCGGACTCTCGCCACTGATCAGGTTCAAGCGTACCGAGACACGAAGGCAAACTGTAATTAGGTAATTTTGCTGTTGTATAATGTCCCAGCATCTCAAAATAGCCTTTCTCTTTCCACAACATTCAGTGTGGTACGATCCAACATATCCAGAATACTCGACCCTTTGATAAATATTCGGCGCATCCCCGGCGGTTGGGAGACATCTAAATATCCCAGGTCTATTAATTTCTTAAGGGTACTCAGGCTGACACCTAACGCCTGCGCCGCTTCCCTGCGCGAATAAATAGCATTCGCTTCAATGGTCGCTTTACCGTCTGGCATGATTTTATCTCCACTTCCAA
>CAZKZS010000394.1:0-4656 GCA_964557285.1 uncultured Anaerolineae bacterium
CCGTATCCACGTCCTGAATAATGCCGAGGTCACGGGCAATTGCCTGCGCTGTTAATGGATGGTCGCCCGTAATCATAATCGGACGGATACCTGCGGTCCGGCTGACCTTAACTGCGTTTCGGACTTCCGGTCGCGGCGGGTCAATCATGCCAATCATACCGACAAAAACGGTTTCTTTTTCGGCATCTTCCCAGTTTTCATCCACAGGCAGACGCTGTAAGGGGCGGAAAGCCACCCCCAGCACCCGCAGCCCTTCGCGGGCCAGTTCATCGTTCCCTTTTTCGATACGGGCAATATGTTCTGTATCCAGACGCTGCATCTGACCGTTGATCCAGATGTGGGTACATTCTTCCAGCAGGCTGTCAACCGCCCCTTTCGTGAACACTACATAGGCATAGTTGGCGGCTTCAAGCTGCTGTTTGAGCATTTGCGTTGGGCTGCCACTCACCGCCGCATTGGAATTGATCCGGTGAATGGTGGTCATACGGCGGCGTTCTGAGGAAAACGGTACTTCACCAATACGCGGGAAATGTTGTTCCAGTTCGGGTTTCACCAGATTAAAATGGGCGGCCGCAATCACAATCGCGCCTTCGGTAGGGTCGCCCTGGGCAAAGGCTTCTGTAGACACATCATCCTTAAAAATGAGCAGGGCATCATTACAGAGTGTGCCTGCCGCCAGCAAAAGGGTCTGGGCTGGATTTTCGACCTGATGCCGTTTGCCATTCAGCCGATTGGAAAGCTGCGTGTAGGGCGTCAAGTCCATTTTATGCCCCGCCACATCAATGATTTTGACGGTCATCCGGTTTTCGGTCAGCGTACCGGTTTTATCCGAGCAGATGGTTGTGACCGAGCCGAGCGTTTCAACGGCGGGCAGTTTACGAATCAGCGCCTGCCGTTTGAGCATCCGTTGAGCGCCTAAGGCCAGTGAAATGGTCACTACGGCAGGCAGCCCTTCGGGAACAACTGCCACCGCAATCGCAACGGAAGTCAGCAAAATATCGCGCACATCCCGGCCGCCAATCAGACCGACGATGAAGGCCAGCACCATCACCAGCGCCGCCGCCACCATCAGCGCTTTACCAAGTTCCTCCATGCGTTTTTGCAGGGGGGATTTATCGTTCTCGACTCCCTGAATCAATTCCGCGATGCGTCCCAGTTCGGTTTTCATGCCCGTCGCCGTGACCACCGCCGTGCCACGCCCATAGGTCACGGATGTACCCATATATACGAGATTTTTCCGATCCCCGAGCGTCATGTTTTCGGTGTAAAGGGTTTCAGTGGTTTTATCAATCGGGTAGGATTCCCCTGTGAGGGAGGCTTCCTGCACCCGTAAAGTCATGGTTTCCAGCAGGCGGGCATCGGCAGGGACAATATTTCCCGCTTCCAGCAGAATAATATCACCGGGAACAATTTCTTTAGAGGAGACATCCTGCACCTGTCCACTGCGGCGAACCCGCACCGACGGCGCGGACATATTTTTCAGGGCGGCCATGGCTTTTTCGGCGCGGTATTCCTGTACCACGCCTAAAACGGCGTTTAAGACGACAATCGCAGAAATGGCGATTACACTGTCGGCTTTGCCCAATGCCCCGGCTACGACTGCCGCAAAAATTAGAATTAGCACTAAGGGTTCACGAATTTGTTCCCATAAAATGGTTAAAGGGCTTTTCAGCGTGCCTTCCGTCAGTTCATTACGCCCGTATTTTTCCAGCCGTTTTTCAACTTCTTCAGGGGTCAGGCCAATATCTTCCAGCACATTCAGCCGGATAAGGGTTTCTTCCGGTGTACTGGTATGCCACCCGCGTGGTTTATCCTGTTTAACATCGGGGGCTTCTTCCACTTGTAGTTTTAACATGCACTTCTCTCCTGGATTGGCTCAAAAGAAAGGCCGACATTCCCCTGCGAGAAAATGCCGGCCTACACCACAACTCGTGACGGTTCACGCTTTGTTTTGTCGTCCGAGACTATGAGAGAAGATAACAAACGCCCTGAGTGCGTGTCACCCCCTAAAAATTGGGGGTTCTCACCTGAGCAGGGTTTCCTCAAAAGAAGTGATGACTCGCTGCTCATATTCCTCCCGATGGCGGCGAAACGCTCCCACATGCCCTGCATCCGGCGCGACCCACAGGGTCGCCCGTTCGCCGACGGTATCCGCGAACATTTCATTATAATCTACTTCTGTGTATTGATTCCCTCCTGCAATCAGCAGAAAATGGGTATTCGGTGCAGCCAGTAAAGAGTCACGAATAGGCAGGGGCGGTCTATCGCCGCTAAACAACCGCACCGCCAGATACATCACCCGCGTGGTGAAATTGCGGTAGAGGGGACGCTGATATGTGCGGCGGCGGGGAAATTTAAATTTCATGGGTAAATCTCGCTATTTTATTGGCTGCGAAGTCTACCCCCTGTAAAAAAAATGAAACCTTCCCTTTGGCCTGAATGTGAGATGTGACATGACACTTTTGTTGCATTCTCTAATCCAGTAGTTCAATAAATGCTTCTATTGTTAAGCCCGCCTGTTTGATAATATTACGTAATGTTCCTCTAGGAATTTCTCTGCGATTAGGAACAGAAATAGTAAGCTCTGGTTTAGGGTCGTCACGGACTAAGATAATATGGCTGCCCCTTTGACGATCTATTACAAAGCCTATTTTTTGCAGCGCTTTAATACATTTGCCTGATGAAATAAGCGGCGGCTTACTCATATCTCTACCATCACAACCTCATTGTCCTCTTCTGGTATAGGCAGCCCGCGTGCCTGAAGGGATTCGATATAAAGTTGAATAGCTTCTTTAATATTTTGAATAGCATCCTCTCTGCTTTCACCGTCGCTAAAACAGCCCGGCAAACTGGGAACTCTGGCACACCATATCCCATCTTCGTCCCGATAAATTTCAACCTGCCGTTTCATCATCTCTCTCCCTGGCTGCTGATAATCGCGCGGGCGGCTTCCTGTGCGTAGGGCATATCGGAATTTAAAATCGCCTGCCGTGCCGCTTCCGCATCATATTCCACATACTGATGTTCGGCCTGCCAGCCGCCGTTTTGAAAGGTCAAAATGCCATATTTGCAACGCCAATCTCCGTCCTGCGGGCGGCTGACGGACGCGATATTGACCAGCGTATACCCGCCGATGTGCCTAATATTGGGAACATGCACATGCCCAAAAACAATCGTCTGCGCGGTGACATTTTCCAGCAGGGGCAGCACTTCCTCATCGGGCTGGATGATTTCTCCTTTGAGGCGCTGCTGCATTTCCTCAGACGGGAAAATGGCATCGGAAATATTTTTTGGGTTGGCATGGACAATCAATAAATCGTCCTGTGTCTGTCCGGTGGGGGAAAGGCGTTGCTCAAAGGGAAGGGCTTGCAGCATCTTCAAGCCATTCTCCCCAATCTGATGGAGAACCCAGTCGGCATAGAATTTCCATTCTTCACCGGGCGGCTTCCATAAAAATTCGTCGGTGTTGCCGTAGACTCCGGTAATGGCGCGGGCTTGTAACATCTGGATACATTCCAGGGGTCGCGCCGCGCCCCAGACTAAATCTCCGGCAAAAATAATCCGGTCAAACGCACCCCGCGAGTCTATATCCGCCAGAACGGCTTGCAGCGCATGGGCGTTGCCGTGTACATCAGAAAAAATTGCCAGTCGCATGGGGTGTCCTCCTACCGCCAGTTTTCGCGGCTGATGGGCAGAATATCAAAATCCGCGTCACTGCTGACCAGGGTTGCATTTAACCGATAGACCAGTGCTGATACTAAGAAATCAATATCTGAAATTTTACGCCCTGCACTGGTAGCTGTATCCCAAAAGTGAGCAGCTTGTATCCAATCACCATCTTCCAATGGCAACCATATCAACAAAGGCATGATTTTTGTATGCAGTACCTTTGACTGGTTAATCGCTTTTTTCCATAGAATCCCTCTTATCAACTCATAATAAACAGGAAAACATAAGGCTAAACTATTACCCGATGCTCTTTCCTGAAAAACTCTCTGAGTTACATTGGGATTCTTGCGAATGAGATCGGAAATAACATTTGTATCAAGTAAGTAAATCATCGTGCCTCTTCTGGCAGATCATCTAGCCAATCAAACATTCGTAAATCTGCTACATGGTCACGAGATTTATAGCTCATAGCGAGGAGCAACTCTTCAAGTTGCTTTTCTGTGAGTCCTTCCCGAAATTCGTCAATCGCCTGGTCTAACGCATTCATCCATGCCTCAAGTTCGGATGGGCTTGGCTTGGATGATTCGATCACCTGTTTTTGTTCAAAATACGCCCGCACCTGAGCAAATTCTTCAGGCGAAAGCGCGTCTAACTGGGTAAAAAGTGCCTGTAAATCGGTCATTCGTTGTCCTCCTCATCGTCCCACTGGTTTTCTCCGTAAGTGCGGCGCAGGGTGGCAAAATCTTCATCCAGATTGAAGTTGGACGCGGGTTGTTGCAGCAAAAATTTTTCCCTATCCAGCACATACTCTTTGATGTACAGCAGTTCATCCAGGGATAACTGGTTAATCGCCTGTAAAAGTGCCTGTAAATTAGTCATGATGCAACTCCTTGCTCATTTCCATTCTAACATGGTGTTGCAGGGGCGGCGGCGTTGGAAACAGAATCCTAGACCGTTTACAGACAGACAAAATGATAGCACAATCGG
>CAZKZS010000395.1:0-4615 GCA_964557285.1 uncultured Anaerolineae bacterium
CAGCGATGGCATAAGGTGGGGCAGGAACAAGCGACCACCATAAGCTCCTCTCCGATTTTCGGAGAGGGGTTTGGGGTGAGGATAAAAAGGGTGGGAATCGTCCCCGCCCCTACCAAATCCACATGTCCGTAGGGCAAGTTCAATCAAGGCATGTTCTACTATGATAGATTATTGGTTCGATAGACAAAAAGAGATAAGCCTTGAAAGCAAAAGCCTGGACTGTGTATGAACTATGGATGGTCCTGCTTCTCTCAGGGATGGCGGTTAATGCGCCTGTGAGAGGGGGGCTGATTGCGCTTTTGGGGTATCTCATCTTAGGCGGTATCCGCTTTTATTATCTTAAAAAAATCACGGGTCAGCCGATGATGATTTTCGCCGTCAGCGTTGGATTGCTGCTTTCTCTGGCCTGGCATTTTCCCCCGCATGACCGTCTGTATTTTGTCATCTATATCGTGGCCGGACTGAACTGTTATAGTGTGGTGGCGAACGCGGTCTACTTTTCGCCTGCGCTGCTGCGCTGGCTGACCTGGGCGCTGGAAGCGGCTGCCCTGGTGATTGCAGCCGATATTTTGCTGGATGATACCCTGATTGAGGCGAATCCAAATATCTTGGGGGGGTATTTAGCGCCTGCTTTTGTGCTTCTCCCCCTGGCCTTCAAAAAAGGCTGGCCGTATCTTATTTTTCTGCTTATCGGCGGGGGAATCATTTTTTTTGCCCTGTATAAAACCTCCTCTCAGGCATCCCTGCTAGCGGCTATTTTTGGTGTGTACATTTTTCTGGTGATTCGTTCTCTCCGTGTGTCGCTGTGGTTTACCGCGCTCCTGATTCTGCTGCTGATTCCGGTGGCATTTCTGGTCCGTGGCTACCTCAGTCCGGTGTCCTTTGAAACGGAACGTAATATTGAAGGTCGGTTAGGGATATGGATTGGCAGTGCTTACCTGATAGAGGACTCGCCGATCACCGGAGTGGGGATAGGGAATTTTTCAACCGCCATTCGTCAGTATCCCATTTACGCCCGTTATATTCCTCCCGCCGCTACCCCGCAAATTATTGAGGATTATTATTTGCTGACCAAAGCGGACCATGCCCACAATCTGTATCTGCACTGGGTTGTCGAAATGGGGATTCCCATCGGACTCATTTACAGCCTCCTGACGTTCGTGGTGCTGTATTTTGCGGTGAAAACAGCGCTGCGGGAGGATTGGAAAGCGGCTATCCTGTGTGCGGTTTATGTGACGATGCTTGTAAACGGGCTGTTTGATATGCCGTTGTGGGCTTCCCGTCCAGCGCTTCTTTTCTGGATTGTGATGGGCATGGTTATGGGATACGCTCAGCAGCCGCATAGAGAATAGTATAAACGGGGGCTGATTCGGAAAGCAGAACGGGTTTCTCAGCGCGGAGATTGGTTAATTCGGGGGGCAGGGGGCTAAGTTTGCCATAAACCAGCCGCTTCAAAAATTCTCTGCCGCGCAGGGTTTTGGGCATGAATCCCAGTTTCACAAATACGCGCCGCGCCCATCGCAGCAGGTGATGTTGGATGCTGCCTTTTTGCACAGGAAATCCGCCGTAGAGATGGATATTCTGGAATCCCGCTTCTTCAAGCAGGGTCACAAGTTCAGATGAGGAATAGTAGCGCTGGCTGAATGGGCTTGGCGAAAATCCATCCCACTGCCGATTGACTGTCCCGATGAGAAGCACCCCTTCCGGTGCTAACACCCGCCGCGCCTCGCGCACAAATTGAAGGGCATCAGTTAAATAATAAATGGCCTCAAACAGGAGTACCACGTCAAAACGATGGGCTGCAAAGGGGAGGGCGTGGGCATCCAGATGTACCAGAGGCAGCCTGGCATGATAGGTTTGCTGCGCGATTTTTAAGAGAGAGGCTGTATAATCGCCGCCGACTATCTGCTGGGCTGTGCGGCTCAGCGTGCCAAGTCCAATGCCTGCCCCACACCCCACCTCCAGTACCTGTTTTCCTGCGGTATAGTCCTGAGCAAACTGATAACGCTGCGCTAATCGGGCAAGCTGCTCAGAAGTTGCCCCACTGCCAGGAAGTTCAGTAACCGGACTAAAATCAGTGTTTTTCTGCATAAAACTGCCGAACACAATCCGCGACATAACGGACCTGCTCATCCGTTAATTCACCATGCAGGGGCAGCATCAATGCTTTCGCCAGAATCGCTTCCGTGCGCGGCAAACGGACATGACCCAGGTTCAGCGCCGGAAATTGGTGGACAGCTTTTCCGCCCCAGGGGATAAGGGTTTCAACGCCCCATTCCGTTAAACAGCTTCTTAAGCCATCCCTATTTTCAGCCGTCACTTCATAATTCTGAAAGACATCAAAATGAGCCTCATCTTCTGAGGGAGCAGGCGGAAGTGCCAGTTCGGGAATATCCTTCAGGGAGCGATGGTAAATAGAAGCAATTTCGCGGCGGCGCTCAATCCACGCAGGGACGTAGGGCAATTTCAGATCCAGGATAGCCGCATGGAGATTATCCATCCGATGGTTGAATGACCATTCCGCTATATTTCCGTCCGGCATCCTGCCATGATTACGGAGCAGTTTTATTTTTTCAGCTAATTCAGGGCTGTTGGTTGTTACCACGCCAGCATCCCCATACGTACCAAGCAGCTTGGCAGGATAAAAGCTAAAACATCCGGCCAACCCAAACGCGCCCGCCTTGACTCCTTTGAACATGCCCCCCAGCGCCTGGGCAGCATCTTCAATCACCTGTAAATGATATTTTTCGGCAATGCCAAGTAGCCGTTCCATATCACAGACACGCCCATTCAGTTGGACAGGCATAATGACTCGCGTGCGCGGTGTAATGGCCGCCTCAATCAACTCAACATCAATGAGATGGTCCTCTCCTATATCCACCAGCACCGGAGCCGCGCCAGTACGCACAATGGCAGAGAGGGTAGCCACAAACGTATGTGATACCGTAATAACCTCGTCACTTGCCCCGATGCCTGCCGCTTTAAGCACCAGATACATGGCATCCGTACAGTTACTGACGCCGACTGCATACTTAGTTCCGACAAATTCCGCAAAGTGGGCTTCAAAATCGTGAAGCTGCTGGCGGAGCATCACATCCCCATGACTCAAGAGGGTGTCTACGGTGGCGAGAATTTCTGCCCTCAGTTTTTGATACTGCTGAGGATAATCAATGAATTTTACTTTCCAGTCCGTCATGGTTCACCATGTTTTACTGCGGCTTCGATTACCCGGGCAATGCTTTGACTGTCGAGTCCATGAAGTTGCTTCAGATACGTCTGATCTCCGGCGACTCTGGTATAGGCATCGTTTAGCCCTAACCGCTTGAAATATTTCAGTCGTATTCTGGATTCTAAGAGAACTTCGGCCACAGCGCTTCCCAGGCCGCCTAAGATACTATGTTCTTCCAGGGTAAAAATGCGTGCTGTTTGTTGTGCGGCGGCGATTACTGTTTCAACATCTAACGGTTTGATGGTAGGCATACTGATGACGCCCACATCAATAGCGGCTGCTTTTAAAAGCTGTGCGGCTGACACGGCCTCCTGAAGCGAACTGCCTGTGACAATCAGGGTCGCATCTTTTCCCGTACACACCGAAATCGCTCGCCCAATCTGAAAATCAATGGGGGTTTGATGGACGACTTCCCCGCCAGCCCGCCCGATGCGGAGGTAAACCGGGCCGACATGATGGATAGCTGCCTGAGTCGCTAAAGCTGCCTCAGTCGGATCGGCCGGTGCAATGACGGTCATGTTAGGCAGCGTCCGCATAATTGCCACGTCCTCAACCGCATGATGTGACATGCCCAGCGAACCGTAGGCCAGCCCGCCGCCAACCGTCACAATTTTGACATTCGCCTCATGATAACAAATGTCGTTGCGTATCTGCTCCAGGCAGCGCAGGGTTGAAAAATTACCGATGGAATAAATAAAGACAATTCTGCCGCTTAAGGCCAGACCAACCGCCAGCCCTGTCATATTCTGTTCTGCCACACCCGCATTTACATACTGGTCCGGTAGCGCCTGTGCAAAGGGCGTTGTAACGCCAAATCCCACATCCCCAACGACCAGCGTAATCCGCTTATCCTGCTTGGCGGCCTCAAAAAGTGTATTGATAAAGGCGGTTCTCATAAGGGTGTTTGAAGTTCCCGGAAAGCCGCTTCAAATTCGCTGCCCTGGGGAGAACGATAATGCCATAAAACTTCATGTTCCATGAAGCTCACCCCTTTCCCTTTGATGGTATGGGCAATAATACAGCTTGGAAAATGCTGTTCCATAGGAACGTGCGTCAGCGCCGCCTCAATTTCATCGAGTTGATGCCCGTTAATTTCGGCCACGCGCCACCCAAAACTGCGCCATTTTTCGGCAAAAGGTTCTAAATCCAGCGTGTTTTCTACCTTATCAAGACTTTGTATCTTGTTATAATCTATAATCACAGTCAAATTATCTAACTGGTGATGTTGAGCGAATAAAGCCGCTTCCCAGACCGTTCCTGAATCACACTCGCCATCACTCATTAACACAAATATCCGGTAAGAAGCATGGCTGCGTTTTCCTGCGAGTGCCATCCCAACCGCAATCGGAAGGCCGTGTCCTAGCGACCCCGTTGAAACTTCAACCC
>CAZKZS010000396.1:0-4605 GCA_964557285.1 uncultured Anaerolineae bacterium
CTGGTCGCGTTTGCGGGTTTTGCGACGGTTCTCGAATTTTATAAAGGGGTGGCCGCCCGTCATCAGGCGCATAAAGAAAGCTGGCTGGTGGCGTTTAGCCGCCTGTTCGCCCGCAATCGGCGGCGCTACGGCGGATACACAATTCATCTGGGCGTGGTGATTATCGGCATCGGGATTATCGGCAGCACCGCCTTTCAGGAGGTCATTCCCAAAACCCTGTCTCCAGGAGAAACGCTGGATATTGGGCCGTATACGCTGCAATATAACCGCCTGTTTGAAGCAAAAGCCATTGATTCCCGCGATATGATGATTGCGGATGTGACCCTCTATAGGGATGGCAAAAAAATCGACGATTTACGTCCGCGTCAGGACTTTTTTGACCCCCGTCAGAATCCGATGACGATTGCCGGGCAGCACAGTACGCTGGAAAACGATGTCTATGTGCTGCTAACCTTCTGGGAAAATGACCGTGTATCACTGCGGGTCTATCGTAACCCCCTGGTCAATTTTGTCTGGTGGGGCGGCCTGGTGTTAATTATCGGCACCGTGATTGCTGTCTGGCCTGACCCCGAGCCGGAGACGGTGCGAAAAGTGCAGTCTATGCGGCGGGGTGCTTCTTATGCACCCGCAGGGGATTAAGGGATGAAAGTTTTCTTAAAAGCCGCCCTGATAACCCTGTTCCTGTTGAGTTTTGTTCCGTCAGTTTCCGCGCAGATGTCCGGTGAGGAACTTCCTCCTGGCGTCACGGCGGAAGATGTTTACCGGGTTTCTAACAAAATGTACTGCGAAGTCTGCGCGGGTGTTCCCCTGAGCGACTGCCCCAGCGTGACCTGCCGCGCCTGGCGGCAGGAAATCGCACGGCTGCTTGGAGAAGGCTACAGCGACAGCGATATTAAATCGTACTTCGCGGAAAATTACGGCAGCGCAGTAACGGGCGTACCGCTAAAAACCCAGGACCGGAACATCGGCTTAGGGCTGCCCGCTTTACTCATAACACTGGCAGGCATCGTTATTGGCTGGCGGCTGCTGCGTTTATACCAGAGTGGGGAATCACGGGCATTGCAGGCAGCGCGGGCAGCAGGTCTGCGCTCCGATTATGACCGCCCTGTTCCCGACAATGTAGATTCAGAGGCGCTTGAACGGTTCATGCGTCTGGTTGAGGAGAAAAAATGACGGAATCCACCTACGACCCCTATGCCGATGAGACTCTACAGTCCGGTTCTCCAACCAGAAAGCGGTTTTTTACCCCGTTCGGACTGGTGGTGATGCTGGTGGCTGTTTTAATGGTGGCTGTGGTCGCCTGGGGAATTTATCAGAATGAACAGTCACAGCCCGAAAGCGGCCCCGCACCGGATTTTGACCTGCCCCTGTTAGGGGCAGAAGGCAGCTTTAAGCTGTCTGACCATCGTGGTGAGGTCGTCGTAATTAACTTCTGGGGAAGCTGGTGCGGCCCCTGCCGCGTGGAAGCCCCCATGCTGCAACAGATGTATGAGGATTACCAGAATCAGGGTGTGGTGTTTCTGGGCATTGCCGTTAAAGACATCGAACGGGACTCGCTGGCCTACATTGAAGAATTTGGCATCACATATCCCAATGTGATGGACAAAGGCGGCCAGACAGAAAAAGATTACCGCACGCAGGGCGTCCCTGAAACCTTTGTTGTGGGCAAAGATGGTGAAATTGTTGAATTCTTTTTCGCCCAGCCGCGTGAATCCGATTTACGTGCTGCCATTGAAAAGGCCATCAACGCATGAGTGAAAACACGATTCTGGCAGGCATTATCCTGCTGGTCGTCTCAGGGGCGGCCATTGGCTGGCCGTTCCTGATGAACCGTATGAACCGCCAGCCCAATTTTCAGAAAAAAAGCTCTGTAGTTGAGTTAGAGGACAGCCTGCATCGGTTTGTGACATCGGTGCGCGACCTGGATTTCGATTTTGATACCGGCAAAATCGGGGAAGCCGATTATATTGAACAGCGTAAACTGCTGATTGGGCGCGGCGTGAGTACCCTCAAGCGGCTGGATGAAGCGCTACAAGAGCAAAAAGAAGTTGATGATGAAATTGAGGCGCTTGTGGACGCCTACCGCCAGAAAAAAGCAATATGAAACGACTTTTTGCCCTGCTGGTCGGTTTGCTGGCGCTTTTTTCGACAGTTCATGCACAGGATACCCTTACCCTCACAGGCAAACTTATTCAGGGAACAGACGGAGGCCCCCCCCTTTCCCCTGGACTCCCCGTTCGGCTGGAAATCCTGTCACCGGAAGGGGAGATTCGAGAAACCTACCAGACTCTGAGCGATACTGAGGGCGGTTTTACCTTTGAAAACATCCCCCGTTATGAGGATGGCAGCCTGTACGTGCTGTACAGCCAGTGGGCAGGGATTGAACAGTCCAGTTTGCCCCTTTCTATAGATCAAAATCAAATTGAATTTCCCCTGTACGAAACCACCACCAGCCTCAATGATGTGGTTTTATATGAAGGCAACTTACGGGTCACATTTGAGCAAAGCGGCACGGTACAAATGCTGCTCGAAATTAATTACACCAATCTGGGAGATAAAATTATCCTGCCTGACCCGCAAAATGGAGCGTTCACCGTTGAACTTCCGGTAGGGGCGCTGGCCGTCGCGCCAGAACAAATTGAAGGCACAGTCCCCCGTTTTGAGCCTGTCACCCGCATAGGTGGTCTGGAAATTCCGGGGATTCGGGATACACAGCCGCTTGTTCCCCACTGGCCGAATATCCTGCGTGTTTCTTTTTTTGTCCCTTATGAACTGGGCGCGATTATTGATATGCGTTTTCCAGTGGCTGTGAACAACATGCTGATTTTTGTGCGGCAGGATACCGTTTATGTGGAAGGGGGGGATTTATTTGCCTTAAGCGACGAAACTCAAACCTCGTCCGGTCAGGTGTATCAAATTTACGAGCAGACGCGGCCGCTTACCCCCGGTGAACCCTTTAAATTTTCGCTGGTGGGGCAGCCGACCCAAACGGTACAAAAATCAGCGGATACACGGCTGGATGAAAAATCGTCATCACCGACCGCCCTGATTGTGGTGGTTATTTTTGCCGCGCTGGTGGTTTTTGTGGGGCTGATGGTGTGGTTAGTGCAGGCACGAAAAAAAACAGCATGATTGAAGTTCAGAACTTAGTCAAAACTTTTGGATTTAATCCGGTGCTGCGTAAGTTAGATTTGACCGTTGAAGCCGGACAGTTTGTGGTGCTGCTGGGGCCTAATGGCTCAGGAAAAAGCACCCTGTTACGGATTCTGGCGGCGTTAGCGCGTCCAACCTCCGGCATCGTTAAAATTGGTGGCTGGCAGCTTCCTGATGAAGCCTTCGCTGTGCGGCGGCAGTTGGGGGTAGTCAGCCATCTCCCCCTCCTGTATGACACCCTTTCGGCGGAGGAAAATCTGCGCTTTTTCGCCCAACTCTACGATTTACCGGAAGCCAATCTCGACGACCTGATTCATACTACGCTGACTCAGGTCGGGCTGGCACGGCGGGCAAAAGATTTAGTCCGAACCTTTTCACGCGGCATGTTGCAGCGTCTGACAATAGCACGGGCGATTTTGCATGACCCGTCCGTTGTCCTATTTGATGAACCTTATACTGGACTTGACCAGGAAGCCGCCACCATTTTAGACAGTCTGCTGCGGGATTTAGCGCAGCAAAACCGGACGATTGTCATGACCACGCATGATATTCAGCGCGGACATCAACTGGCGTCCCATGTCGCTATTATGAGCCGGGGGAAAATTGGATTTTTTGGTGCGAGCAGTGATATTCCTTCCAGCGAAATTTTGAATCTTTATACGGAAACCATAGGGGCGGGTCAGTGACGGATAAAAAAAATTTTGTGACCCCCTACTGGCGTGTGGTACTGATGGTCGCACGGAAAGATTTACGGGCGGAAATTCGCGGGCGGGAACTGATTACCTCCATGTTCCTGTTTGCATTTCTGGCGGTGGTGATATTTAGTTTTGCGCTGGAACTTGACCGTGAAGCCCGCGAAAATTCGGTAGCCGGGGTACTGTGGGTCACAATTATTTTTTCCGGTATGCTGGGGCTGGCGCGTTCGATGGCCGTCGAAAAAGACAAGGGCAGTCTGGATGCGCTGCTGATTGCGCCTGTGCATCGCAGCGCTCTATTTTACGGCAAAGCGCTGGCGAATCTGCTGTTTACGCTGGTGATTGCCCTGCTGCTGATGGTTTTACTCACGGTTCTGTTTAATATCAGCCTGTTTATATGGCAGCTTCTGGCGGTGCTGGTACTGGGCTGCGTGGGATTCACGGTATCCGGCACGCTGATTTCCAGTATGAGTGTGTATGCCCGCGCCCGCGAAACCCTGCTTCCGATTATGCTGCTGCCGGTGGTGCTGCCGGTGCTGATTAGTGCGGTGCGGGCAAGTGGGGCGCTGCTTTCGGGTTTAGATAGGGAGGACTGGCTGCCCTGGATGCAGCTTCTTGCGCTGGTGGATATTATTTTTCTGGTTGTGACCTATTACCTGTTTGATTATGTGGTAGAAGAATAGGGCGGAAAATCCTGAAAAGGGCGCTTTAATTTTTAAATGCCCTCGGAGGGACACGGCATTGCCGTGTCCCTACT
>CAZKZS010000397.1:0-4567 GCA_964557285.1 uncultured Anaerolineae bacterium
TGCGGGCATGGTGTAGTGGTAACACGGCAGCTTCCCAAGCTTCAATCACGGGTTCGAGTCCCGTTGCCCGCTTCAAAGCTACCTGTTCAGGTGGCTTTTTTCTTTGTGTTTGGCCTCTTTTATCCTATCCCGCAGCATCCCTTTAAGATCGTGAGGATGTTCTTTCCGTTTGGCATAATCTTCCAACCAGCGCGTTTTTTCAGGAATCCTGAGTTCAAGCAGCACATCCACCAGATCCACTTTATCCCATACCGCCTCAACCGCCTCAATTTTTCGGGTGATGAGGTCAAATACGCGGCGATCATCGGGCAGCAGTTGCGCCAGCCGGAAGCTTATGCTTCTTAGCAGGTCGGTATCGGTGACAGTTTCCGCATTTTCGAGCAGGGTTTCAGCAAAACTTTCATCAAGCTGATCTATATAGGCGCTGATGGCGTCATAGGCGGTAAATTCATCAATAATTTCGTCCTCATTATCCTCATCTGTCACTTCCTCATATAAATCACTGTATTCAATCGCCTTCAGCATGGCCGGAACGAGTTCCATCACTTTCCAGTCCATCAGGGAGGTCATAGCGCGGAAAGGCGCTTTTCCCTGCCCCAGCCCCGTGCTTTTATACAGTTCCGGTTCGTTTACAACCATCAGCAAAAAAGGAATCACTTCTTCTTTACGTGGTTCAAGCGCTTTTGTCATAAATTGAGGGGAAGATGCGCCGCTAAAAATCATCCATGCCGCCTGATACAGAGGGTGGTTGCTGTCATTTAATGCGACACGCCAGATGGGTTGTTCGTCTGTCATGAGATTCTCCTCAGGCTTTGTTTCCCTGAATTATAATCCCTGTGAAGCGGAGGACGAAAAAATGTATACGGTGGGGAATTTTGTTTTTGACCTGTCCTACAAAGTGGACGTAGCGGACATCACTCTGGAAAAAATTCCTCCTGTCACGCTTGCTGTGCCGCCCATCAACATCAGTAGCGCGGTGCGGGCGGTGATTGTGTTCACCGATGCCACCCGTCATTCTCCTGACCGATGGTTTGCGGAACATCTGCTGCCAGCGCTGCCCCTGCCACCGGAAAAAATCACGTTTTTGTGTGCGGTGGGGATGCACCGCCCCAGCACCCACGCGGAAAAGGTCGCTAAGCTGGGCGCGGACATCGTGGAAAAATATATAGTTATTGACCATGACCCGACGCAGGTCATCACCATCGGTCACATAGATGAGATTCCCATTGAAGTTAACCGCCTACTGGTCGAACCAGGGACATTCATCATCACAACGGGCGTGGTCGAGCCGCACCAGTATGCGGGTTACAGTGGGGGCGCAAAAACTGCTGTGATTGGCTGTGGCGGGGCAAACACAATCCGCCTGACACACGGGCCGGCTATGCTGGACCGGGAAGGCGTGCGGTTGGGAGCAGTCGCCCATAACCCGTTTCAGGCGTTTGTGCGGCAGGCGGGTGAAAAGAGCGGCATTGGGCTTATCGCCAACGCGGTTATGCCATCAGAGGACAGGATAACGGCGGCAGCCGTTGGCAGTTTAGCGGTTTTTGATGAACTGGTGGCCGCCGCCCGCACCCTTTATGAAACCCCCGTCCCCAACGCGCCCTATGATGTGGTGATTGCCGGTGTGGGAGCGCCCAAAGAGGCCAATTTGTATCAGGCGTCCCGTGCGGCAACCTATATCGGCCTCAGCCAGACTCCGGTCGTGCGCGAAGGAGGCGTCATCATTGTGCCTGCAAAAATGCCCGAAGGGGCAGGCGAAGGCACGGGCGAGAAAAATTTCTTTGCCATTTTAAAAAAGTTCGGTCCCACCCCTGCCCTGATCCACCATTTGCGCCAGCACGGATGTCAGCCGGGGGAACAGCGAGCGTATATGCTGGCGTTGCTTCTGGCGAAATATCACTGCATTTTTGTGGGGGCGGAACATCCATCGGTGGTAACGGAAACGGGTCTAGCTCATGCTGCTACGGTAGAAGAAGCCATCAATCAAGCAGGGTGCGGCACAAAAACCTTAATTGTGCCGCACGCGCTGCAAACACTACCCAGATTAGATTAACTCTGCTTCTAACTGGCGCTGGGGCAGCACCCGAACAAAATATTCATGCCCGAAAATATCTTGCAGCATGGCCGAAGGAAACAGGTCCGGCGTGATGGGAAACTGCGTCCGGTGCTGCGCGATAGCATTCATTTTGTGCTGCACAAAATCGCTTACATCAATGCAAGTTGTGGCCGCGTCCGGGTCGGTGCTTCCATCCAGACGGGAGGCAGTCTGCCCCATAAATTGAGCATCTTCGCCGCGTCCGGCAAACTGAGTCGGCTGTGTGGGCGAAAAAATCAGGCAGGTCACACTTTCCGATGCAATGACGTGCGCGTTGCGTGGGCGTCCGGTTGCCAGCCCTTCTTCACCAAAAAATCGCCCCGCGCCAATTTCTTCTAACATTTCCTGCGTGCCGTCCCGGTGTTCGCGGATGACCTGTGCTTTACCGGAAAGGATAAAATACAATTTGGTGGAGGGTTCGCCCTGTTCAATCATATAAAAGCCCGCCGGAAACCATTTGACCTCCACATAGTCGCTGGCGTAATGCAGCATGGTCGTTTCTTCGGAAAGCAGCAGCAGCGCATGGACAAAATCCATTGTGCCAGTGAAACGGTTTTCCAGGCTGACCAGCCACCGCACCAGCCGTTCCGAAAACAGGGTATGCGACTGTGGAAAATAGGCGTGATACAGCCGTTCGGGGGTATAAGGTGTCAGGCCGCTTTGAAACTGCGTACAGTAGGCTTCATCCTTTCCGGCCAACTGGCAGGCCAGGGTGGTCGCTTCGCTGATGGCAATATGGTCAGGATGCCCATACCCGCCGTCCGGCCCGAAGGTAATGACCACATGCGGGCGGAATTTACGAATGGCACGTACCACATCCCCCACCAACTGCTCTCTATCGACCTGGCTGAGTGTACCATCATGATAATCCCAGCATTCGACGTGTTGGACACCCAACTGCTGACAGGCGTGGCGTAATTCTTCCTGCCGCACGAGACCCAGCGTGCGGCGGGTAGCCACCTGAGCATCCCGAATTTGACCTGCATCACCGGGGGTAGCAGCAATCACTTTGATTTCTGCCCCCTGCTGCGCGTATCGGGCGAACGTGCCACCTGCACAAAACGATTCATCATCGGGGTGAGCAAAAACTCCTAAAATCCGCAGCGGCTTATTCATGATTCTTCCCTCTAAGTATGTTACTGATTGGGTATTGCAGTAATAGCTTTATTCTACACAGGAAGGAATCACGCGCCATCTGTCTTTAGTCGGATTTTTTATCTACGAAGGTGCGGGCAAAATTCATAAACCGGTACACATCCGCGAAGTTGGTTGCCAGCCCGACCGAAATTCGCACCGCGCCTGCTGCCTGCTCGTTACCTTTTTGGGTCATGGCTTCCACAAATTGAGTAAAGGTCATGCGGTCATGTCCTTCAAAAACGGCCCGCATATCCTCAGCCGAAAAATGGAGCGCCAGTTCGCCCGCCCCCGGATTACAAAAACAACCTGTTCGCAGCGAAATATTGTGCTGATTCGCCAGTTTTTCTATCAACCGGAAGTCAAAAATTTTCCCCTCAGCATCATAAAAATTCAGGGCAATCGTGCCACCGCGCTGAGTCGTATCCGTCGGGCCGTAAATCGTGACCAGGGATTTGCCATTGCTGTGATGCAGGGACAGCAAATTTTTCAACAGCCAGTCCGTCAGCGCCATGACTCGATTATGAATCCGGTCAATGCCCGTAGCAAGCAGAAATTTAAGCCCGATTTCTACCGCCGGAAGATTCAAATAATCAATCGTGCCATCTTCAAAGGCCGCTTCCCCGTCCGCCAGATAGTGGCTGCCCGCCTGCACCGACGCAAGGTGAATCGTTCCTCCGGCGAACCAGGGACGGCGCATTTTTTGTAGGGCGGCACGGCGGGCAATCAGCGCCCCCACTCCGGTGGGGTAGCCGAAAATTTTATAAAAGGACAGCGAAATAAAATCCGGTTTCCACAGGCGTAAATCCAGACGATTTGTAGGGGCGAAGGCGGCACAGTCCACCAGCACATCCCATCCTTTTGCCAGCGCAATTTCAATCCATTCCAGCGAATGTTGCACGCCGGAAAAATTCGATTGGGCGGGATAGGCAAATAAATTGTGGCTGTTCGGGTTGGCCCGATCCAGATTTTCCAGCAGACGCGCCTCATCAATACGTAAATCGGGCGGCACAACCGGAGAGTAAATGACTGATGCACCTTTGGCGCGGGCAAATTCCCGAATACCGTTCACCGAATTATGATTGTCGAAAGTCAGCAGGTAATTCGCGCCCGGCTCAAAGGGGTACGACTCGCCGACATGCTTGAGCGCCCCGCTTGCGTTGGAGGTAAAAATGACGATGTATTCATCCGGCTCAGCATTAAAAAACTCAAAAATGGAATGGCGTGCCTGTTCATCGAGGCGGGTCATCGCCAGCGACGTTGGATTGCCGGAATGTGGATTGCCGTATACCCCTTCCAGCAGCATCGCCTGGTGCTGGCGAAGCTGCGTTTCGGAAT
>CAZKZS010000398.1:0-4565 GCA_964557285.1 uncultured Anaerolineae bacterium
CTCTTTAGGGATGCCCGCCGCAGCCCTTACTACCTTCGGTGGGGGTGATGCAGGCGGCAGTGTGACCGATCATCGCGCCGGCGACACGATCCCGCTGGCAGGGGGAACGCTGACCGTTGATGCCAACGGCGATTTATTCTTTTATTCAGCCACAGCGCTTGGTACCTATACCTTTCAGTACCGTCTGCAAAATGCGGCTGGCTTTGATGATGCAACCGTCACAATCATTGTAGGGACATGGCCGGACGCGGTAGATGATTATTACTCTCTTACCACAGAGGAAGCATTTTTCGTACCGGCGCCCGGTGTGTTAAGCAACGACGACCTGGGTTTCCCCGCAGCCGTCGTGACGCATTTTGGCGGCGGAGATTTAAGTGAGCGGGGATGGGATTATGCCGCCGGTACCACCGTGAATTTTGCCGGAGGGACGATTACGCTGAACGCCGATGGCAGCCTTCAGGTATCGAACCTGACCACGCCGGGTTATTTTTCTTTTGAGTATTATCTGGACAATGGCACGGGCGGTCATAAGGGCATCATTTATCTTGAGGTATTTCAGAAGCCGGTTGCACAGGACTATACATTTACTGTGCCGGTCAATGAAACCCTGCTGGGAGATTTACTGGTAAATGCGAGTGGTGGTGCAACTCTTTTCAGCGGCCTCAAAGGCGACCTCAAGTATATTGGTGGGGGTGATCTGGGCGGGTCAGTAACCACCTACCCGACCCCGAACATTTTCTCGCTGGCAGGCGGGACGCTGACTGTCCATCGAAATGGGACTTTCCAGCTTGTGAATCCCACTGTTCCTGGTACATACACGTTCCAGTATCGGCTGGAAACGAGGCCAACGCTCTCTGGCAGCTTTTATGATGATGCCACGGTGACTATTGAGGTGGTTGAAACCTATGTGCCAGAAGCACCTGACGCGGTGGATGACCATTTTGTGGAACAAATCAGGTTTGGTTCTAATTTCCATGTTTTCGCTAACGATGACCGGGGAATGCCGCCTGCGGTGGTGATCAGTTACGGGGGCGGCGACCTGGGCGGTTCAGTGACCGATAGAGTGGCCGGTTCGTGGGCGGTTATGCCAAATAATCTTATGGTGCGGCTGGATGCCTATGGAGTGCTGACCGTTCACGAGACGACTCCTGCCGGACTTTATACGTTCCAGTATCGTCTGCAAAATGCGGCAGGCTTTGATGACGCCACCATTACGCTTGAGGTACAGAAACTGCCTGATGCGAAAGATGACTCCTTTGTGATGACCGTCAATGGCACGCTGACCGGAGATTTAACGGCCGATAACGGTCATGGGGCAGATGTCATCAGAAACGAGTTTCCGTATATAAGCTTTGGCGGCGGCGACTTACCGATGGGACCCCATTTTACCCTCCCCTATCAAGCACCCAACACGGTTGCTTTCGCGGGCGGCACGCTGACTGTCCACAGAGATGGCACTTTTGAACTGGTTAATCCCACCAGCGCTGGCACATTTTACTTTCTTTACAATCCGGGAAGGGATACGGCAGTTGTCACGATTGAAATTCAGGGCGACCCCGTCGTGACTCCTCCTGCCGAAAATCCGCAGCCGCCAGACGCCCAGGATGATCATCTTGTCATAGAAAGTTATGATATGGACACCGCTTTGGGTCTCACCAACAATGATAATCTCGGTTCGCCGGAAGCTCAGGTTGTTCAGTTTGGCGGTGGTGTTTTTGGCAGTGCCACGTATACCGTTCCCGCCAGTGTTCCTTTTGCGGGCGGCACGCTGATTGTAACCAATTTCGCAGGTGTTGATCACTTCTGGCTGCAAAATCCAACTATGTTTGGTACGTTTACATTCCAATACCGTCTGCAAAATGAGGCGGGTTTTGATGATGCCACGGTGACCCTTGAGCTAACAGGAAGAGACTTGCTTGAGGCACGCGGCGACGAGTATTATATGGAAGTGAATACCATCTTTTTCGATCCAATGCCGGGGGTATTGGGGGATGATGACTCGCAGCCGCCCTATCCTGCGCTGGTCAGCTTTGGCGGCGGGGATTTGGGGGGAACGCCCGCTTCTTATTTAACCGGCACGGCAGTTCCCTTTGCAGGCGGCACGCTGATTCTCTACGCCGATGGCAGTTTGTTTGTCCATAAGCCCACGATTACGGGGTTTTACGTTTTCCAATATCGGGTACAGAGTTCGCTTGGCTTCAGGGATGGTAATGTGCTTATTATTGTGAATGAGCCATTCTAATTCTGCCAGGTTAGTCTATTGGCGGTGGAGGTATTTTTATAATACCCCACCGCGCTCATACACCCCAAGCCCGCGCATCACCAGCGACCAGACGCGCTCAAAGGCAATATCAATCCCCGGATCAGTCCACTCTGCTGCATGAACGGGATTATGAAAGCGGGCAGTCGCATCAAATATTGCCCGACCTGCAGCTTCCGCATCGGTAATGCTAAATTCCCCCTGTGCGATTCCATCCCTCAGAATCCGGGTAATTTGCGCGACCAGATGATCGACATGCGCTTTCACCACGTCCCTTGCTTCCGCAACCAGTTCAAGATAAGTAGCAAATAACTCCGGGTCATCCGACATGCGGCTGCGTTTGGACTCGATGAGCAGGTCAAACCAGCGGCGCAGGCGTTCGGCGGCCGAACCTTCTTCCTGGATGGCCGCCTCAAGGGGTGCGGATAATGCCGCCAGCCAGCGCTCCGTGACAGCATCCCGCAGCGCCGTCTTACTGGAAAAATGTCGATAAACGCTGCCATGACTGACCCCCAGAGCGCGGGCAACATCCACTACCGTTGCTTTCCCTGGCCCAAAACGGCGGAGGACTTCTTCCGCCGCTTCAAGAATCCGTTCCGGGGTCAATGTTGACTCACTCAAGCTGTCTCACCTGTTCGCTGTCAAGATGTGCCATTAAGTAAGTATTATAGCGTTCACCCGCAGCCGCGCCAGGTGGGACAGCCTGCTCAATGGCGGCAAGGCCATTCTCACTCAGCTTAAACTCGACTGCGCCCAGCGCTTCTGCCAATCGGTCACGGCGGCGGGCGCCAATTAGCGGCACAATATCCTCTCCTCGTGACAGCACCCAGGCGATGGCTATCTGGGCAACGGTAGCGCTCTCTTCGCTGGCAACTTTCCGAAGTGCTTCAACCAGTGCAAGATTCTGGTCAAGGTTTTCGGCGCTAAAACGCGGGTTGTGACTGCGGAAATCATCAGGGGCTGTCACCCGTTCTTTCGACCAGTGACCGCTGAGCAGCCCGCGCGACAGCACCCCATAGGCGGTCACACCGATACCAAGCTCCCGGCAGGTTGGCAAAATGTCGGCTTCAATGCCCCGCGAAATCAGAGAGTATTCGATTTGCAAATCGGAAATCGGATGAACGGCGTGGGCGCGGCGCAATGTATGGCTGCCAGCTTCAGAGAGTCCAATAGAGCGAACATATCCGGCCTTCACCATATCCGCGATTGCACCAACGGTTTCCTCAATAGGAATATTGGGGTCAACCCGTGCCGGACGATAGATATCGATATAGTCTGTACCCAGCCGACGCAGCGTGTAGGCCAGGAAATTTTTAACGGAAGCAGGACGCCCATCACTGCCATTCCATCCCCCGTTGGCATCCCGCAAAACTCCAAACTTCACGCTGATGATGACCTGTTCCCGGCGGCGACCCTGTAAGGCTTCTCGCAGCAGGAGTTCATTGTGGCCCATGCCGTAAAAGTCGCCCGTATCCAGCAGCGTGATTCCGGCGTCCAGCGCTGCATGGATGGTTGCTATGCTCTCGGCCTCATCAGCAGGGCCATACAAGTCGGACATGCCCATGCAGCCCAACCCAATTGCGGATACCCGCAGGCCCTGTGTACCCAACGCTCGAGTGTTCATCTCTACTTTGCTCCTCTCTATAACAGATAGAAGCATCATAGAGTATGTAGTAACAAAAATCAATATTTGTTACTACATATTTGTCACAATTGACCAATAGCAGATTTTGGTCAATTGCTATTCCATTGAATCCCTAATAGGCGTTCGCTTTCATCCCAAAGCTGCCGCTGCGCCTGGACATTTTGTGAATTTTTGGGAGCTTTAATCGGTCGTGTAAAGTTGTAGAACTGTCCGGTTTGCTGAGCGTATTCATTGTCTAACGCAAGTGTGCTTAATGCCCTGGCAGCTTTGTCGGCACGCCGACCAAAAGGCAGAGTAATCCATCGCACAACTGCTGGCATCTCACGCATCAAATTCGACTGCAAAATACCTGGATGATATGCATTGGAGGTTACTCCAGTTCCTTCCAACTGACGCGCCAGTTCAAATGCCAACAGCAGGTTAGCAGCATTGGTTGCGCGAAACTGTAAAAAGGGCTGGAACTTTTTCCGGGCCATCAGGTCATCAAAGTTCAGTGCATCTGGAGAAGGGCCAGTGGTAATTAGAACTCGTGAGCAAGCACCACGTTTAAGCTGCGGAGATAGCTCATGGGTCAGCAGAAAGCGTCCCAAGACATTCGTCGCAAACATCAGTTCATGACCGGCGCGGTTCTCCTGACGTTCCCGTGTAAAGATGGCAGCC
>CAZKZS010000399.1:0-4563 GCA_964557285.1 uncultured Anaerolineae bacterium
GCGGCGGGAGTAATGTTTTGCGGGCAGAGTTGGCGCTGGCACAGTATTTGAATGAGGACATGGAAAAAGCCGGACAAACCGCCCTTCAAGCAGCGCGTCTGCTGCAATTAGAAGCCTATCGGGTACTGATGGTCAATTATATTTTGCACCGCACCCGCAGCGATACCAGAGCCGTGTCAATGATGGCGCGGGTTGCTCATGCACTTCCCTACTGGCACACCGAAGCCGAACGTTTTGCAGCTACACCGTATGGGATGATACTAAAGAGGGAAATGAGTCTGCTTGAAAGCCTGTTACCAAAGGAGTAATTAAAACATGCGGCGGTTAAGCTGGAATGTTCGTGTGGTTCTGGGGCTGATTATTCTAGCGATTATTGCAGTAGTCGTATTTGTTATCTATTATAATGTGACACGCGCACGGCTGGATAAACCGATGGAAGTCAAAGCCTATCCCAATGCGGAAAAGGTCTTTGAAGAAACTCTGCTGGAAGGCAATGACCGCCTGTATTACGAAGTTCAGGCGGAGGACGTGGCTGGAGTCGAAGCGCTGGCACGGGAAATTGAAAATTTTTATCGGGATGAGGATTATACCTGCCGCAGCTTACATGACAACAGCGTTTATGTGTATTCTACGTGTCTGCTGGAAAAAACGAATTTTCTGGGGTTTGACCGATTTAACCGGATTAGAATTGTGCCACTGCGGGACGAAAGCAGTAACCTGACGGGCAAAGTGGGTATAGAAATAAGCCGCAATTGGGGTTCAAATGGTGGAATTGGAAACTAATGTCAGAAGAACAAAAGCCGACAACCGATCAAGAAGAAACGGGTTTATATATACCGATTTGGGTGGCACTGGCGGCATTACTCGTTGCACTGATTCTGGCAGGGATTATTATGTCAAACGTTCTGGGGCCGCTGGTTGATCTAGTTTTTCCGGAAAAAGTGGACGTTCCCCTGCCTTCGGGTGCAGTGGAATTGGAGCATCTGGAAGACTCCAAAACCGCCGACGAGGAATGGTTTTACGGTGTGGATGAAGATGCCTGTAAGGTAAGCTGGTTTTATGAGCAGGGAGATGCAAGTTGCAACTTCATGCCGACCATGTGTGAGATGGGGGAGGACAACATACCCTATCTTAACCTGGATGAGCCGGGCGCGCTGGTGGCACGCTGCGTTGGTGAAAAACCGGCTGAAGTGTCCGGCTATTCCTATGAGGTAATGGTCAGCACAGGCAGCACCGATTACCAGACCTATTTCCGGGTATATGTATACAAAGAACGTTGAGGAAGTCCATGTTTGAAGCGGTTACGTCAAAAATCAACATCCAGGACAATGAACTAAGTGTCCTGCAATACTGGCGCGAGAAAAACATCTTCGCTCGCTCTATGAAAGAACGTGAAGGCGGTCCGGTCTATGTGTTTTATGAAGGCCCGCCAACAGCCAATGGTCGCCCCGGCAGCCATCATGTGATCTCGCGGGCATTTAAAGACATGTTCCCCCGCTACCAGACCATGCGCGGACGGTACGTGCTGCGAAAAGGCGGCTGGGATACTCACGGGCTGCCCGTCGAAATCGCCGTTGAGCAGGAACTGGGCATCAAAAATAAGGCGGAAATTGAAGCCTATGGCATCGCCGCCTTTAACGAAAAATGTAAGGAAAGTGTGTTCCGCTACATTCAGGAATGGGAAGAACTCACGGAACGTATTGCCTTCTGGGTGTCGTTAGAAGATGCCTATGTCACCTATCATAACGACTATATCCAGACGGTGTGGTGGATTTTAAAGCAGCTCTGGGACAAAGGACTCATCTACCAGGGATATAAAGTTGTTCCCTACTGCCCACGCTGCGGCACGCCATTGAGCAGCCATGAAGTTGCACAGGGTTACGATGAAGTGGATGACCCCAGTGTATACGTGCGGTTTAAGGTCAAAGACGAGGCCAATACATATTTTCTGGTCTGGACAACCACTCCCTGGACGCTGCCGGGCAACGTTGCGCTGGCAGTGGGCGAAAAAGTAGCGTATGTCCTCATCGAAGGTCGGCTGACCGCCGACGCACCGCTTGAACGGCTGATTCTGGCAAAAGACCTGCTTGAGGATGTGGTGTTGAAGCGGGTCAAAGAGGGCGGCGGTTATAACGTGGTGGCCGAAATGACAGGCCGTGACCTGCTTGGCAAACATTATGAGCCGCTTTACCGTGACCTGCCTGTTGACCAGGATTACTGTTATGTAGTTAGCGGTGATTTTGTCAGCACGGCAGATGGTACGGGCATCGTTCATATCGCGCCTGCTTTTGGGGCAGATGACCTTGAAGTGGGTAAAAAGTTTAACCTGCCCGTGCTGGTTACAGTAGACGCTACCGGACATTTTATCGACCAGGTAAAACTGGTGGCAGGGCAATATTTTAAGCAGGCGGATAAGGCTATCAGTCGTGACCTGCGCGAGCGCGGCCTGATGTTCTTTAGCGGCACTTATCGCCACACCTATCCGTTTTGCTGGCGTGATAAAGGCCCACTGATGTATTACGCCCGTTCGACATGGTATATCCGCACTACAGCCTACCGCGATAAGCTGGTGGAACTGAACAATACCATCAACTGGGTGCCGGAACACGTCCGCGAAGGGCGTTTTGGCAACTGGCTGGAGGAAATCAAAGATTGGGCGCTGGGGCGCGAACGTTATTGGGGAACACCTCTGCCTGTCTGGGTCTGTGATAACCCTGACCTTGATTATGCGGTTTGTGTGGGCAGCATCAAAGAACTGGAAGAATATACCGGACGCTCTCTGCCTGGTTTAGAACTCCACCGCCCGTATGTGGATGACATCACCTGGGAAGTGGAAATCGACGGCAAAAAAGGCACGATGCGCCGCGTACCAGAAGTCATTGACGTGTGGTTTGACAGTGGCGCGATGCCGTTTGCTCAATGGGGGTATCCGTTCAAGAATCAGGAAAAATTCGAGGAACAGTATCCGGCGGATTACATCTGTGAAGCGGTTGACCAGACACGCGGCTGGTTTTACAGCCTGCACGCGATTTCGACCCTGCTGAACGAACAGGTATCGTATAAAAATGTCATCTGTCTGGGGCATATTCTGGATGTGAACGGGCAAAAAATGTCCAAAAGCAGACCGGAAACCTTCGTCGAACCCTGGTCGGTGCTGGAAAAATACGGGGCAGATGCCTTCCGGTGGTATATGTATACCGCTGCCCCGCCCGGCGAATCCCGCCGCTTTTCGGTGGAACTGGTCGGGGACGTGGTACGGGGTTTTTATCTGACCCTGTGGAATGTGTTCAGCTTTTTCACGACCTATGCCAACCTGGATCACTTTGACCCGCGTGAAAAAGCCGTCCCGTTTGCCGAACGCGACCCACTGGACAGATGGATTCTCAGTGAGTTGAATCTGCTGGTGGAGCAGGTGACTGAAGCGCTGGATACGTATGACGCGCCCGGTGCGACTCGTCCCATTGAGGAATTTGTTGACCTGCTGAGCAACTGGTATCTGCGGCGGTCACGGCGGCGGTTCTGGCGTTCGGGCAGCGATAAAGATAAAAAAGCAGCCTATCAGACTCTGTATGAATGTCTGGTCACGGTGGCAAAACTGCTTCCACCCAGTATGCCATTTCTGGCGGACAAATTATATATCCATCTGGTGGCAGCGCTTGATGCAAACGCGCCGGATAGTGTACATCTGGCGGCGTGGCCGGAAATCAACCGCGCCTATGTAGACATGACACTGGTGGAGGAAATGCGGCTCGTCAAACGGCTGGTGAGCCTGGGACATTCCGCCCGCAACTCCGAAAATATTCGGGTGCGTCAGCCGCTAAGTGAAGCTGCCTTCGGTGTGCCATCTAACCACGATGCAGAAGTGGTGCTGCGACTGAAAGACATCATCGCGGATGAATTGAACGTAAAACAGGTGCGGGTGCTGGAAGCGGGAACTTCCGGCATGGTGAACTACAAACTCAAACCTGTGGATACACTTGGGCGTGAACTGCGGCAGGATTTTCCGGCGGTGCGTCAGGCAATCATCAATGGAGATGAAAAGCAGGTCGCGGAATGGGGTCAGCAGCTTTTACGCGGTGAAAAAATCCGCGTGCAGGTGAACGGCAAAACCTTTGAACTCGGTTCAGAACAGGTGATTGTCCAGCAGACAGGTGCGGAGGGGTATGCAGTGGCAGAAACCGCAGGCTATCTGGCCGCGCTCAAAACCGAACTGACAGAGGAGTTGATTCAGGAAGGGTTGGCGCGGGAAGTGGTACGCCGCATCCAGAATTTGCGCCGCGACGCCGACCTGAACATCAGCGACCATATCACGGTACGGTATCAGGCCAGCGAAAAACTGGCCGCCGCCATTCAGAATTTTGCGGAGTACATCAGCCGGGAAACGCTGGCCGATGATCTGAAATCGGAAGCACCCAACGGCACGCCGCATCAGGTAAAGGACGAGTTTGATAACGAACAGCTTGTCCTGGGTATCGTCAAACAAAATTAGCCCTTGCCTCTCCCCTTCTCCGTTTGCGGCGGAGGGGAGAGGGAGACTGAAAACGCATCACATGAAACTTTTCT
>CAZKZS010000400.1:0-4547 GCA_964557285.1 uncultured Anaerolineae bacterium
TGGACCATCCAAAGTTGGTCGTAAAGCCAGACAAACCCGAAGTGCTAGATAAACGGCTGCCATTCAAACCAACATGGACTGCATCTCCACCACTGGCAGACCGCCCACGTATATAAAGTCTGTACGAGCCTGTCGTAGCGAAGTCCACCACAAAATCCAGACGGGCAACAATATTTGTCGGCCCCATGCTGGTATTGGTACCAAAATCCTGGAAGGGAGTAGTTGGTCTGGCCTGCATTGCCCCACTGCCATTGTATCCAGCATAACTCGTATCCAGCACCCAGTTTTTGTTCAGGGCAGTTCCTGTGCCAGGAACGTTAATGGCTTCTTCTGCTTCAATCAGCACGTAGCCATTCACTTCTTCAAATGGCACCCCCCCGCCGCCCGGAGAAAGCACACCCTCATTTAATTGGGTAACGGTGTTGTTATCCCGCACAATTTGCGGCGTATCGGACGGGAAGGTGAAGTCCAGCGCACTCACTGGATCAGCAACCCCGCGATTGAAAGGAGGTGTCCTAAACACCGCGCTATCACAATAGGGGAAGTAATAGGCTGACCAACTGTTGCCATCAAATAAGTCAACCCCGCTTCCACCTTGCAACAGGATGAAGTCCACCACAATCTGCGACCCACCCGTATTTTCGTAGTAGTCAATCTGGATGGTATGCGTGCCGGCTGCAAAGAAATAGTTAGTGGAAGTATAGTTGCCACTCCCATTACTCCAGTCATTGGCCGCCAGCGCCGAGTTGATATACATGCGGTGGCCGTCATCCGTAGTGATGTCAATCTGGAAGGTGGTATCTTCCGCAAAGAAAACGGTGCGGGTATATTTTGCCATCCAGCGATCATCTTTGTCTGAGTTGGGATTTTTGCTCAGAACAATCTGCGGAGCGCTGTTGCTTCCCCATTTGAAATCAATTTCAGAAACGGTTTCCGTTCCCCAGAAATCTGCTGGAGCAGTCGGGAAATTAGGAGAGGTCCCAGTAGGATTCCGATAATAGGCGGCTGTCCACAGGCCCGGGCCTAGCGCCCCGCCACTGCCCAGGGGACGCGGGTCATCCACAATTGACCAGTCGCCCTCACGTACCCAGCCCGACGCGCCAAAACTCACATCCTCATTAACGGGTAGCGGGATGGAAGTTTCAAGCGATGCACGATTCACAATCGAAATTTGGTCGATATACCAGCCGAGGTTAAGGGTATTATTCGTAATGGATTGCAGACGGAAACGAATCCGAATGTTTTTACCCGCGTAGGCAGATAAATCTACCTGACGGCGGTTATACGCCCGATTCTGAATGGCGTCTGTATGGACGGCAACAATCTTCCAGGGATTGGCGGAACTTCCATCCGTACTGACTTCGCGCACTTCCACAAAAGTGTAAGCGGCTGTGCCAAGACGGTAGGTTTCCCAGAAGTAGAGAGTCGGTTTGTTGGCCGCCGTCACCCCCGTCATATTGATGACCGCCCGTAGTTCAAGGGTGTTATCCGAATACTGGATATAGTCGGCCTGCATCCCACTGGTGCCGCCGCGTGGGTTAACACTCTGCTGAATCCACTCACTGCCAATGTACCATCGGCTGGTGGGGGCAGAGTCAAAATCTTCTTCTATCGGAATGGTCAGGACGGGGTCTTTGTAATTTTCAACACATACATCGTCCACGAACCAGCCTTCGTTAACATTGCTGCCATCACTTTGAATGCGGAAACGCAGTTTGAAACTTTTATTGGTGTTGGCCGCATTCAGCAAGGGATTCAGGTACAGAATGACGGGCTGCCAGGCACGCTGACGATCCCATCCTGTGGTCGGCACATAGGAGGTAGTGGTTGTGTCATAATAAGCAGGAACAGCCCCTGCATTTTGTTCCCAAACCTTGACCCAGTTTCCGGCGGTTGGGCCTTCATCTTCGTTAATTTCAACCAGCACCTTATCACCCGATCCCAGTTCCCAGCGATGCCAGAAACGTAAAATTGGGGTCGTTGCGCCAGCCACCTGAATAGGCCGATTCAGGACCAGTGAACTGTTGGTATTGTTGTTGTAATTCGTGCCGGGGCTGTCGGTCATGGATTGAGCGCCGCCGTAGCTGGCCTTTCCATTCGACGCAGAGCCAGTTAGCCCCCAACTGCCTTCCATCGTCCAATCTTCACTGGTAGTTTCAAAACCAGCACACCAGTCCGGCACGACGGGGGCAAAGACGGGTTTGTTGCGGAATTGAATATCATCAATCCACCAGCCGTCCGCGTGATTGCTGCCGTCCGTCAGGATACGGAAGCGAATCATCACCAACTGGCCTTTGTAATCCTGCCCACTCATGCCCAGAGGGATGGTTACAAGATTAAAATCGCTGGCCGGAATGGAGGCGCTTCCCTGAATCAGATAATTTGTGGTATCCGCGAGGGAGGTTTTTAAGGGCGTCCAACTGCCCCCTTCATCAACGGAGGCTTCCACCAGAATCTGATCAGCACTTTGTAAGTTGTAGCTGTGCCAGAACGCGATTTCAGGTTCAATGACCGTTGAGCCGCGCAGGTCAAGCAGACCGTTTAAGACCAGGCTGCTGTTGGTGTTTGCGGTGTAATTTCCGCTGGGGCTGTCATGCCAGGCATTGGAGCCGCTGTTTTTGCGAGTGCCATCTTTTCCCCATGCCCCTTCACTTATCCACTCAACCGGACCTTCAACATCATCGGTGAAGCCCAGGTAGTACATTTTGTAGGTTTTTTCGTAAACGCGGAAGTCGTCAATCCACCAGCCAGGCGCGTTGACAGCAGCATCCGCTTCCAGAATAAAGGCGATTTCGACCTTCTTCCCTGCAAAGTTGACATCATTGACGGTTGCTCCTGTCGTCGCATTAATGCCATCAAACAGGTCAAGCCGTACTTCCTGCTTTGTCCAGGTGTAGTTGGTTACGCCGCCACGATGAATTTCCTGTGTATACCAGTCGGCTGCTCCTTCTTCCCGAACCGCGAACCATGCGGTATCAGTGGTAATTTGCAGCGCATACTGATCCCAGAATTCAACACGCGGGCGGGTAGCAGTCGTCAGATTCACAACCCCGCGCAGACGCAAAATGCAGTACGTATCGTTGTTGTAATTGCCTTTGGGACTATCCGCCCACATTTTGCCACCGGAACGCGGCGTAACCCCTTCAACTGCCGTTTCGACCTGCTGCCAGTCGCAGTCGCCAGCATCTTGCAGGCCGTTGTCTTTTAGAGAAACTTCCAGCAGCGCATTGCTGCCCATATCGACAAAAAGGATCACAATCTCATATTCACCATCGGCGGGGATGGTCATGGGTTCTTCCACGTAACTTGTGTTGGCACTCCATGCATCCACATCCATCACACCGTTAATGAAAATCCGCAGGCGATCATCTCTGCGGTAGCGCCAGGTATAATTGCCAGCTTCCAGAGTAAATTTCTGGGACAGCCGCCCACAGAAATCTACTTGCACGCTGGAATGGGGTCGATCTGGCAGCGTTTTCCAGGAGGAATGGGAACTGCGCGGGAATAGGGTTTTGCTTTCTTCAGTGGTTGCTTTGGGTGTATTAGCCGGAGTATAGTTCCCATCCGATGTGAAAATACTGCCATTGTTACAGTCGCCCGCACTGTTGCCAGTTAAATCCCACCATTCAGCTTTCCAGGGGCCTTTCAGCAGGCTGGAAAAATCGGTTTCCCAGTCATCTTCATTATCAGTATCTTCAAAAGGATAATCGTAAACGCGATCTTTGGGGGTCGGCGATGGACCGAGAGTATTGGTTGCAGCAGGCGGGAAGGGCGTATCGTCGCAAACATCGCCTTTGCCATCTCCATCCGAGTCCTTCTGGTCAGCGTTCCAGACGGTAGGACAGTTGTCATTCTGATTCAGGATACCATCCAGGTCAGCATCTCCCCCCACAATACCAGGGTCACATGCATCTCCATCTCCATCTCCATCGGTGTCCTTCTGGTCACTATTGGGGACGTTCGGACAGTTATCCTTGTCGGTGGGAACACCATCACGGTCAGGATCACCCACACCGGGGGGCGTATTGGTGATGACCGGATTGATCTCCGGCGTATAAGAGGCAACGGCTGTAACCAGATTCCAGAATTGAGCCTCACTCATCGGCTGTTCTGGGGTGACGGTCAAATCGAGCAGGTTTGCCACAACATTGCTGAACACATTGCCAACCGCAGGGCCGGTAATCGAGAGGATGAGAATCAGCGCAAAGACGAGCAGCGCTAAAATCAGCGCGTATTCGACCAACGCCTGACCTGCTGCCCGCAGCCGGGTTCTCGCTTTATCCAACGCCTGCCGCGTCAATGTCTGCCAGCGTTCCTCAGGTCGAGATGGGCTTTTAGACATAATCCGCCAATCCTTACTACTCTTATCGCGTTTAAAGTCAAAGCAAAATGGACGCTCTAACAGTCCTGATATAATGTTACCTGACATTTGCCTCTTAAATTGTAGAAGATTTGTCGGAAAGCGTTTACAAACAGTTTCATTCGTCACTTCTTTCCTGAGGGGCAAACGCGCTACACTAAGTTTACTGGATTTTTGAAAAGAAGGT
>CAZKZS010000401.1:0-267 GCA_964557285.1 uncultured Anaerolineae bacterium
AAGGCGTGTTTATCATTCCTGCCCGCACCACTGCTGTATTTATTCGCTAACTTTTTCAAGCATTTTTAAAAGGGCGTTGGCAGCATTGCCGGAGTCGTAAGGCGACCAGATTTCATACTGCCGCCCGTTCGTCAGTAGGGTGCAGTTCGGTTAGCAGTTCCCTGGAAAGCATGGCCTATCCTCTCCTTTTTTGAAGTGTATCATGGCTGGTGATTCGGCAGGGTCACGATGAAAGTTGTACCTTTGCCTTCCTGACTTTCCACCGCA
>CAZKZS010000401.1:277-4515 GCA_964557285.1 uncultured Anaerolineae bacterium
GTTCAACCCACTCCTTGACAATGTTTAGACCCAGCCCTGTGCCTCTGGTTCTGCCCACGTTGCTAGCCCGCGAAAATCGCTGAAACAGGCGGCTCTGATCCTCCGTCGGAATCCCGATGCCTTCATCGGATACCCGCAGCACGGCATGTTTTTCTCCACATTCTACGCTCACCCAGACCCGACTGCCTTCGGGAGAATATTTCACGGCATTGGAGAGCAGGTTACTTAACACACGCTCGAACCTGTGAATATCAATATCGACCTTCGCTTCCTCACAGGAGTCGGTCTGTGAAAAAATGAAGGTGTGCGAAGGCGTATTTTTCTGGAAATTTTCAACGTATTCCTTGCAGTACAGAGCAAAATTCACCGCTTCGGGGTAAAAATCTTGAATCCCAGATTCCGCCCGGCTTATATCCAGCAGTTGATTGATCAGTTCGGACATGCCGTCAACGGCGTCGGTGATTTTTTGTAGCATGTCTTTTCGCCGTTCAGCATCAAGCGTTTCTTCCGTCATCTGTAGGAGATCGGCATATCCCCTGATTATAACCATCGGGGTGCGAAGCTCATGGGCAATGATAGAGAGAAACTGGCTGTTCTGGGTAACAGCACTCTGAGAGGTGACTTCCCGCACCACCAGCAGAACGCCCAAAAACTGCTGATGTTTTTTGACGGGCGAGAGCCGGCTGTTAAACGTGCGCGATTGAAATTGAAGAATATCTTCAAGGAAATCCGAATCAAGTTCCGGCGTGGTGTTCCAGCGTTCCAGCGCTTCCTGCCACTTGATGACGCTGCCGCGAAACTGGCGGGCAAACTGCGTAATCGGCTGGTTAACAAAATCTTCCGCCGTGACCTGAAGAATCTGCGCGGCGGCGGGGCTGACCTGAATCACTTTGCCGTCCGGGTCGGCCTGAATAACCCCCACATCCACAGAATCCAGAATCGCAGTGTTTAAAGCCGATTTTGCCTGTTCACGCTGTTCCACCACCTGAGCAGTCTCAATGAACAGGTTCATGTTGTCCGTCATGCGGGTTTTGTTTTTCTGCGCCCAGAGCAGCGCTTCTTCCAGTTTTGCCCCCCGGTACAGGTCATCCGGCCGTTTGCCGTTGTCAATCCACCACTTGGTATCGTGACGCAAACGCTGCTGGTAGCGAATATCGCTCTGGGCTTCTTGCAGCCATTTGCCCAATCGCTCCCAACTGCGGAACAGGGCTTCATGCGCGACTTCAATGACGGGCTGCCGGTTTTCTCCCAGACTCTGGACGAGTAGGCGGGCGTTAGTGAGGGCATCCACCAGTTGTTTTTCCACATCGTTGGTGACAACCTGTTTTAGCTGCGTGCGCTGGCGGGTAGCGACTCCCTCATCATCTAAATCGACCAGTTTCAGGAACACCTGCGGCAGGGCTTCCTGCGCTGCTTCATCCAGCCCCAAAAACGTATTTTCGGCGCGTGTGCCAATTGCACCCTGCACCCCACCAAACGATTCATAGACCTGAAACGTTAAATCGCCGTGACTCTGGCAGAGTCGATACAGTTCATCCAGCGCATAGGCCATCAACGGCAGGGACCCGGGTTCGCTGCCCGTATCATCCAGAATCCGCTGTACCAGCCCTTCCTCAAAACGTAATCCGGCGGCCAGCGCGGGGCGGGTGATCATTTTGTGCAGCGCGACCAGTTTAGGGGCGGCCAGAGGAAAAGTTGTTGTGTTCAGCAGCGCTGCCAGGTCAGGGTTTTCAACGCATTTTTCGTAAAAATCTGCCCGTAACGTAATGACCAGCCGCATAAAATCGCTTTGGGAAGCGTGTGCCAGCAGATGGATAAACGGCTCACGGTACTGGACAGGCACAAGCGTAAACAGTTCTTCAAACTGGTCAATCAGCAGCAGAATTTCACTCCAGGGATGGACGCGGCAGGGAGCGCAAATCTGGCCGATAGCTTCAGGGTGGGCTTGCAATTTTTTGGTCAGGTCACGGACGGGGGTTGATTTGAGTGGGGCGAGTTCCCGCAGCGCTACGACCAGCGCTTCAAACGGATTACCACTGCTCATTTCCCCCGGTGTGAATCGTACCCACTGCCAGTCTTTACTCCCCGGAATCGCGTTATCTTTCAATCGCGGCAGCAGCCCTGCCCCCACCAGCGACGACTTCCCTGAACCAGATGCCCCAACGACGGTGACAAATCGGCTCTTTTGCACCTGCCTGACCAGCGCATCGGTTTCATGTTCCCGGCCGAAAAAGATGGGAGCATCTTCCGGCGTAAAAGCTCGCAGCCCCGGAAACGGCGAACCTGTCCAGGTCGGCATGACGGGTGTATCCACACGGGTCAGCGCGGGACGGACTTTGAGCAGTTCATGAATCAGTGCCTTAATATCGACTTCAAAATTGGTCTGAAACTGGGCGGGCGTCTGATATTCGTTGTACCCGAATCGCCAGCTTCCATCAGGATTTTTAAAAGAAGCAAAAAATTTTTCTACCCGGTCATACTGCTCAATTTTTTCAGCACGTTCAGGGTCGTTGAGCAGGATTTCCGGTACTTCCGTCCGGCGGTAAACCACCACCAGCGGCTTAGCCTGTTTGTGATAGGCCCGAATCGCGTCCTCATATTCCCATTCCGTGCCGGAAAGATAAGGCGACCCGTCCTCTTTTTTGAATTTACTGGCGTCTAACTGTGTGCCAAATTTTGACCAGAAAATCACTACTACAATATCACATTCGGAGGGCTTGGGCAGTCCCTTGTCGATGGCTTCCTGAGGAGAATAAATTGCCAGCATGGGGGTTCTGGCTTCCGGGTCTTCCCAGGCAATCACCTGAGCCGTGATTTGATGACGCAGCAGAGCATCTTTAGCGAGTTCCCGAATGATACTGCGTGCCATCGCTCGCTCCATCGAGACATCGCCGGGGGATGAAAGAAAAATGCGAATGTGACGGGTCATACCCTGTATTTTATCGGATTTTAGGCGGGGTAACAAAAGTGTAGGGACACGGCATTGCTGTTTCCCTACATAAAGCAAATTCTCAGCCCCGCGTTAACAAAAAAGGAGTATCCGCTTTAAAAATTTGCGTCCAATCACCGGAGCAGTTCGCCCCAGCCCACTCCTACCACCCAGAACCACATGACCCGCATCCGAAAATCGCCCCAGAAGTAAAAATCAAACAGCATGACGAGTGCAATTGCCAAAAGGCAGTAGGGACACGGCAGTGCCGTGTCCCTACCCACGATTCCCCAGAACGTCATCAGAATCAGTATCAGCCCCGGCAGGCCAAGTTCCGCCCAGATCATCAAAAAGGCATTGTGGGCAGGCAGCAGCACCTCCCGCGAAAATGGATTCTGGTACGAAATTTCGACCATCAGGTTATCCGCACCGACGCCCAGAATTGGAGATTGACGCAGCACATCCAGCGTATTGTCGTAGGCAAAAAACAGGCGGTCAGCCACCCCCACCGACGACTCACGCCACAGGAGAAGCCCCAAAACGGCCAGGAATGCTGTCAGTAAAAAGAGGATGCGATATTTTAAGGGGGAAAAATAAAAGATGCTTACTAGAATCAGGCTGATGATAGCGGTGCTGGATCCGGTTGCCAGCAGACCGAGCAGCAGAAGGAATCCCCATAACCCGTAGTAGGGATACGGCAATGCCGTGTCTCTACGCATTTTGAACCAGACAAACAGTGCAATGAGCAGATAGCCGCTTAAATTGTTGGGATTCACTGTTAGCCCGTACCCGCGTAAACGGCTGCCTGTATGATAAATAGTATCCGCCTGTAATTCGCCCAGAAAGTCTAATCCCAGCGCCCCGCCGTTGATAACCTGTGCAATCGCTATCACGGATTGGAGTCCCGCCCCAAAAAGCAAAGCGTATAAAAGTGGACGCTCTTTGCCATGCCGCACCAGGTCAGCCGTCACCACCAGCAAATTGATTTCCAGTACCAGCCGGAATACCGTGTACTGCACGAGAATCGTTTCTCGCGCCCAGACATAGCCGACCATGACCCAGAGCAGGAGTCCAATCCAACCTGCGCCGGCCGGACGTTTTATGAGGAGCGTGAGTGTATCGCTAAGAGAATCGTGAGAAAATAAGCGCACCACACTGATAACGAAGAGTGCCATGAGTGGAAAATCTACTAGAAAAATGACGACGCTGCTGAGTTCTCGCAGTACGGGGGAAGGTGTTTCGGCCTGCCAGAGGAATCCACGAAAGGTATGGGCGGCTGTAATCAGGACAGCGCATAGCAAGAGTGTGG
>CAZKZS010000402.1:0-4504 GCA_964557285.1 uncultured Anaerolineae bacterium
CCAGACGTTTGTAATCACGCCAGGTCATCGGTACAAGCCATCTCGCAGCCTCCACATACTTTCCTGCCCGACTATGCTGGTCGTAAATATGAAGGTGAATCGAGGGGAGGACATCTATGCCATCAAACATCTGGAAAAACAGGGTATCTAAATCGCTGGCGGTGAATGGGCGTAATGCGCTCATGACTTCATTCTGGAACAACGCCCAACTCTCGTCATAGTGCTGCTGCCAGCGCGTCAAAGCTTCGCCTACATAAATTTGTTCCAGCCATCGGCTGACCTGACTCTCATCAATGGCTGTACCATCTGCTGCTTCCAGACAAACCAGCGCGGCCTCAATGAGGGAAAGGTCATAGACATACTTCACGGACTCAGGCTGTTCGCGCAGCACATACACATCTGCCAGAGGCGACCCCGGGGGCCGTCCCCGATTAACACGCCCAAAACGCTGCAAAAGCGCTTCAAGCGGGGCAGCTTCCGTATACAGTGTATCCAGGTCAATATTGAGGCTAACTTCAACCACCTGGGTAGCAACCACAATTGTGCGCTGCTGACGCTGGCCGTTCACCCCCGTCTGGTCGGTAATCTGATCCTCTTTGCGGGTGCGATCCTGATTGTTAAAACGGCTGTGCAGCAGGATGATGTTAAAATCTTCATCTGGATAACTTTTTCGCAGGGCGTCCCCTACTACCGTATAAACTTCCATCGCACACCGCACCGTATTGCAGCAGATTAAAATAGATTTGTGGTCGGCATCGCTCACGATACGTGCCAGTGTTTCGGGAGCAAGTAAATCGTGGGGCAGCAAATGGACCCGATGCCGTTGAAATCGCTGGAAAGTCTCCGGCTCGGCTTCAATCTGTTGCAAACCGGGCAGGGCGTCCTGAAGAGCGGTACGCACCTGCGGCGGCAGCGTAGCCGTCATGATAAAAAAACGCGTCCGGCAGTGTTCATGCAAAAATTGCAGCACAGCAATAATCAACGCAAGGCGCTTTGGCTCGTAGGCATGAATTTCATCCAGAATGAAATGTCCGCCGTAAAAATGGGTCAAAAGCGCCTCAAATCCCTTCAACTGGTAGGGGATTTTAAGCAATTGATACGGACTCATGACCGTTACCGGAAAATGTAACAGCCGCGCCAGTTCGGACTGCTGGTGAGCATAAGCCGCCGCAGCTTCGCTGTCCTGCTGCTCTGTCAGGGACTTTTCAAATAATACCTGAGTCATGCGGCCATGCTGCAACCCTACTTCAACCTTAAAATAGGGTTTTAAGCGTTTATGCAGGGCGTTTATGCTGGCCTGATAGGGCAGCAGATAAAAGATACGGGCGGCGGGCTGCTGGTCATGAACCTGCTGCTGTGCCAGCCAGAGCAGGGCGGCCTCCGTTTTGCCACTGCTGGTAGGGCTGATGAGCAGGCTCGAACCTGCTGGCGCGGCGGCGGCTTCCTCCTGATGTGGAAACAGGATCGTATCCCCAAGCCTATGCAGCACAGTAGTATGTTCCAGGGGCGCAGGTAAAAATGGGGCGCTGTGGGCTGAGCCTGCATGGTCAGCCGTGAGAATCAGCCCGCGTAACAGCGTCCCAATCAGCGCCAGAGAAGCATTGGATGCAAAATGGAGTGTACTGGTATACTGCGATAGGTCGTCAACCGCCCGATGAATCGTCTGTGGTTTTAGGCTTTCCCGCGCTGATTCCAGAGAGGGAAATTCTGGTAGCTCAATATCAGGGGCAAAACCAAGCGCCTCCGCCCACGGCCAGCTATATTCCGTGAGCCAGTAATAGAGCCGGCGCCAGTTGGTTTCGCTGACCTGCCTCACCAGTTTGGTCGCGCTGTCCTCCTCCGGGTCAAAGCGGTTGCGCGTATATTTCTGTGTTATTACCTCTACATCCCGATGATGACAGGCGATAACCGCAATTACGGGAGCGCGGTCAGGATGATTGACCGGAAACAACCAATCCACAAAGGCCAGCGATAGGGCTTCATGCCGAAACCCCCATGACCGGGTGCGGTGCTGCAACATGGCCTGAAAGCCATCTGCCACTTTCCCAAAATCGTGTAAAAATGTTCCCCAGTACAGCCAATGCCACAGGCGCGGACAGGCAGTTTCAGCCGCCAGAGAGGGGCGTAGCTGCTTTTGGTCGGCCAGCCGGGACAGCACCCACCAGGTATGTGTAACCAGGCTTTCGGGCGGGTCACTTTTGGCAAGAATAACATGGAACTCGTCATCCACCGGAGGCATCACCCAATCTTCTCTCATCACATTTCCCCTATTTCTAAACGAATCGATGCATCACGACTCCGCGCTGTTTTCCTTCTATCAGGGGGGCATCGGGGTCAACCCAGATGGGCGGATAGCTGCCGCGATAGGGGTCTTCTTCATCAGGATAAAATACGCGGTCTTTGAGGATGGCATACTGATCCCAGACGGGACGGCGGCGGCGGTCAATAAAACGTGCCATCGTCGCGGCAATGGTGCGCGGAAAACGCGGTGCGTAGTCGGCAGGCAGGAGCGTGTGTTCAAAGTAAGCCTCATCTGCGCGTTCCAATGCGGTAATGCTGATAGCGGTTCGTGTCATTAAATCCTGTGAGCGCCCTAACGCAAGCGGAAAATAAGGGCGTTCAAAGACTTCTCTATACCTGGCGGGCGACAGATAGAGTGTCAGACAGGGGTTGAACAAAAGCTCCCGCAGAAATGGATTCGCCTGCCGATAGGGAATGTCGATATGGATATGCTCCAGGTCCCGAAATTTTGCCTCATAGGTAAAATGCAGCCCAAACTGGAAAATTTCGGGAGGTTCAAAGGCTCCAGCTGCCGCACAGATAAGGCCGTAAATCGTGGAAGGAGGCGGCATTTCGTAAGTTGGCTGAACTCCCTGCACAAAATGAGGGTAGCGAAAGGAGGTCACAGCCCCGGCCATCACAACCTTCATAACCTCCAATGTCTCATTCATAGCGATTTAATCCAGCCACGAAGGAGAAGCCGCCAGCGCGTTGGAAAGCGCAGAAAATGCTTCAAAGGGTGTGCCACCTCTGAGAATATCCTGAACATCCTCCGGCAGTCCTGCAAACTTCTCAAACTGGGATACGGCATAACCCGGACGCCAGCCAATATAAATTGGGGAGAGGAACTGGTCACGGTAGGCACGAACAATTTCCACAAAAGCATCGGCCTTAAAGGTAATTTCGTCCCCCCTGTCCTCAAATAGATAATTAAAGGGATGATTGCCATAGCGTGTTACAGCCGCCATACTGACCACAGGCGTGACATCCGTATAATGCAGTGTTTGTTTTGCGCCTCCCTGCACCAGAGGCAGCGCTTCAACCAGGCGGCGTATCCGGCGGAGGCGCTCGTCAGGACTCAAACGATACGCTTTTTCCTCTGGCAGATGGGTTAAACCCTGTTGTTCGGCTTCGGTGCGGCGAATACTATCCAGATTCTGGTAGCCTGTGCGCTGGCTGTACGTGAACACCCCTGCGCTGCTCATATCCAGCGAAAGCAGCCCTTGCAGCGTGGCGCGGTAAAACTGATGCTCATAGGGTACAGCATCTCCTTCTTGGCGCGCCATCACCCCAAAATCGGCGGTGATGTACGCGGGCGAAACCGCCACAAAGGTACTGACTCGCAGGGGAGAAATCCGTGTCAGGGCGCTTACATCTGCGCCGATAGGAGTCAGCCCTGAGTCGTCACTTTTTTCCTGTTTAGATTTTTTAGGCGCACGCATGTAACCCAGCAGGTCATCATCCCAGTAACGAATCGGGTTGGCATCCACATAAGCCACTTTTTCCTCACGGTAAATCGGCGACATCTGCCAGCCCTGCGGGTCATCCTCTATCGTTTGACGCAGCCAGCGCCGATAGGCCTGTGCCGTGACATAAGGGTACATGCCACCGCCAAACTTACGGATAAATTTGACACTGGAGGTGTTTTCGGCTCGTGCATTTGGAATCGGATCGCCCGAATTGTTAAGCGCACTTGCGGAAGCGTCAATAAGCAGCAAAGACGTGATATAAGCCATGATAAAGTTTCTCCTTTGTTTTAGTCATTAATCAATTCAGTGGATTCGGCGGTTTGTAACTCCTGAGCGACTTCAGATAAGTACCCACTCTGATGAAGCTGCTCAAAGATACGAATCAGCAGTAAATCGCGGGCGAGATTCCAGTCGGAACGCTCAAAATCATCTCCTTCTTCAAAAATTTTGACGTAGCCATCAAAGGATACCAGCGGCCCCTGTTCAGGAGAAACATCCCGGGCATAGTCCCGGATGGCACGTAAAAGCGCCACTCGAAAAACAGAGTATCGGCGTTCCTGATACAGCGTGTTCAGCAATTTACGCTGGTCATGCTGCTGAATGTATTCCGCCAGCCGATCCCCTAAAATACGAAGTTGATTGATACGTTCTTTATCCATATTCATAATCCTTTTGAGGAAAAGTTGTGTTAACCCCCATGACAGTAAATCGGACTCGGTAAACAGGCTGTAGGTAGCACGCGGGTCACGCTTGAG
>CAZKZS010000403.1:0-216 GCA_964557285.1 uncultured Anaerolineae bacterium
GGCCATGGTGCCAATATCGAAAATTTTAGCGCCGGGGCCGACTTCACTGCCTTCTCGAATCAGCACCACGCCAAAGGGTTCTCGCTCCATGACACAGCGATGCACCATGAGTTTGTAGCGGGTTTCAAAAATATGAAGCGGCAGAATCATGCCGGGGAAAAGTACCGTGTTTAAAGGAAACAGGGGAATTGCTCTCATCAGGTTTACTCCTGTCAT
>CAZKZS010000403.1:226-4491 GCA_964557285.1 uncultured Anaerolineae bacterium
AGCATAAATCGAAAAAAATGACCTTGATTGGCAGGGGAGGATATGGTAGCATAACGGTACGCCCCGGTGGCGGAACTGGCATACGCGGCAGGTTGAGGGCCTGTGCCTTCGGGCGTGGAGGTTCGAGTCCTCTCCGGGGCATTTATACATACATGAGGGACACAAAACTGTGTCCCTCATGTATTAGGACAGGTATCGCTCCCTTTGGTCGCTTGTCCCTGCCCCTACGAGTGTTAGTCTACTTGCAGTTGATAAACCCCTTGAGCGCTGCTCAGGACATCCTCCGTGCGGACGACCTGAATAATGTATGTGCCTTCGACGGGCAGCAGGATATTTTCAGTGTGAATCTGGCCGGAGTCGTCGGCAAAAAATTCCTGCAAAAACAGGTTGCCGGGGGCATAAATACGGATGCTCATTGTAAAGTTCCCATCCAGACGTTCAGCATAGAGAGATAAGGGCTGGCTGGGGCTGCCCTGCCACAACCATTCGTCGGCTGTGTTAAAAGCATGAATCCGTCCAGTGACCGGAATCCCTGCCTGAATGGGTTCAGGAGTTACTAGATTCACACCCGCGTCAAACAACACCTGATACGTGCCACCGGAAATATCCCCTGCTACCAGCAGGCTGTAGGTTTGTTCATTGGTAGAATCCAGAAACAAACGAATCAAGGTTGTGCCGTCAGTTTGAAGCTGGCCGGAAGCCACGACCTGATTCGAGTCGTTCACCACAAAGGTTTTTGGCTGCCAGGTGGGGCTGGTGGGGCGAACGGAAATGGTATATTCCCCTGTATGGTAGCCTGTGAGAATCCATTCATGGACGGGACTGCCGGACGTTAACACGGCCTGTTCAAACTGACCCAATTCCAGCGACCAGCGCCAGTCTGCCCGCATCCGGTCTGTTTTTACGAGCAGGGTGTACGGTTGGGGAGAATCGACAATGATGCTGTAGAGGCCATCTTCCAAAAGTAAAATATTTTCCAATCGTCCGGCGTAACGGGGTGTTCCATCAGGGCTAAGCAGAGTCAGCAGCGCCGGCGTGTCGATTTCTGCGGTGATGGTTTGTCCGGCGGTGGCAAAAAAGACCCAGGCATCGGAAGCCCCTTCGCCGGAAACAGGCTGCCCCAGAGTCAAGCCCTGTGCGTTTGCCAGACTGTTCTGGTAAGGAGTCAGGGTCTCTGATACCACCAGTTCATAGGAAGTCACTGCCGCGCTGTTGATTTTTTCTAGATTCACTTCCAGCGTATAAATCCCCGTTATCGGCACTCCTATTTCATCGGAAGTCAGCGAGTCACCATTGGCGATGGTTTCAAATTCAAATGGCGTGCCATCCGGCAAAAAGAGGGACAGGCTGAGTTCGGCATCCCCTTCTCTGGAACGCAGAATCAATGACAATTGACTGCCTGCCTGCGCTTCAAATGTCCAGATGTCCTGCGGGTCACTTTCGGAAATGCCGCCAAAAACGGGCTGCCCCATCTGTGGGATGCTGCCGCCCTGAGAGCCTGCCCCTTCGTTGGAGTCGCGCACGCGCACGCTGTAACTGCTTTCCTCAACCGATAGGAGATTCAGCCATGTGCCAATGCGGAGAATGTATGTGCCATCACGCGGGATAAAAATTGGCCCAAATAGGGTTTCGTCATCCTGAGCAATTAGAGTTTGGATAGGAAGACCGTCTGGATCAAACAGGACCATATCCGCTTGCAGGGCATTGGTAAACACTTTGACTTCAAAAAGCAGCGATTCACCTGCCTCTGCATCAATTGCCCAGTAGTTGACAGCATTCTCGCGGGTTAAGTCGCCTACTGTGGTAACTGAACGCTGTAATGGTATCACCGTTTCCTCAGTCGGACGGGAACGCTGTGCAAAAGTCAGGTTAAAGGACAGCGGAGTCGGGCTGGCAATTTCCACAATATAATAACCCGTCTGATTGACGGTGAAATTTTCTATTGTCCCCGGGCTTTGTGTGACCAACTGCCCACTTTCATCCAGAATACGGATGTCCGGTGCTGCTTCGCCGCTAACCGGCAAAAATTCAAGGGAAAGGGGCGTATTTGCATCAGCATAAAAAAGATAATAGGCTTTTTGCGAGGGGCTGGCCGATCCGGTCATGGTTTCGGTGAGGGGAACGGCAAGCAGGGCTTCCGGCACGGTGAGGGCAGCACTGGCACGGAGGCGATAGCTGCCCTGTTCACTGCCCAAAATTCCACCCTCCCGCATGACTACCACCTGATAAGTTTCTTCGGCAGGCAAAATCACAGAGGGTAAAATGACCTGTCCGATGGTGGAGTCAAATTGGCTGGTGGCAAGAGTCGCTCCGGCAGCGTTATCCAGACGGATGGAAAAATCAAGCGCTCCAGCGGCCTGAATCACGATCCTCTGTCCGGCCTGCCCATCCAGCAGCCAGGTTTGCGCCGATTCCGAATCGCTGAGATAGCCAAATTCAACCTGCCCCGGTATCAACTGCCCCGCGACTGGATTGGTTTGTCCACTGTTGACCGCCAGGCGATAGTTAAGGAAGGGGTCCGCGTTTGCATTGACCACCGCCATCTGGTAGAGGCCGCTTTCAGGGAGAGTCAGCAGGGCGGAATGGGTGTTCCTGTCTGTGCTGCCCGCCAGATTCAGCAGAATCCGCCCATCGGGAGTAAAAACGGTGACATCGGGAAGCGTCAGCCCTGTCAGCCGCAGCACCGACAGCAAAATCTGTTCACCTGCCTGTCCCTGATACAGCCAGAGATGTGCATTTTCGCCATTTTCAAAACTGCCTGCCGCGCTTGTCCCCGCCTGAATAAACCCACCCTGCGATTCACCTGGTCCGGCCAGCAGGTCAAGACTCAGGCTGTAAGGAATGTAATCGCCGGAGGAAATACGGCGCGTGGCCTGAATCCTGAGTTGATAAATTCCTTCGGCAGGCAGACGGAAATTCTGGATTGAGGTACGTTCCCGACCCCGTTCGCCTTCCTGAAGCAGGCCGCCAGAGCTATCCAGCAGGGATAATACCAATGGAATATTACCCGCCGGAAATTGCAGATGGGCGGTGATTTCATCTCCGGTTTTGCCAACAAAATACCAGGTCTGAGGCGCGCCAAGTTCAGGCAGCACGCGGCTGACCACCCGTTCACCGTAGGTCAGATATTCATCTGGTTGGGCGGTGATATGGCCGGGGCGATAGAGCAATACCAGGTCAAGGCGATAGTTTCCTTCTGTGAAACCCGATTCACCGCCAAAACGGGCGATTTCCACCAGGTAGCGGCCCGTCTGCGGCAGAGTCAGGGTGATTTCGGAGTCGGTGGAGGAAGGCGAGTCGTCGGCAGCAGCCATTAACTGTCCGGCGGGGTCATAGAGTTTTAACGTAGTATCTAAATCGTCGGTTGTCCCCAACACTTCCAGCCGAATCACATCTCCGGCCTGCCCCTCAAAAAACCAGGTATTTAACGGGGTTTCATCCGAAAGCGCACTGATGCCCGCATCTTCGTAGGTGAGTAGGCTTGCTTCAACCAGGCCATTTTCACGCAGCTCCATCGTTATCTCATAGTGACCCTGGGTATCCTGACTGGCGGCGGGCTGCACGACAATCCAATACGTGCCGTTCACAGGCAGGGTATAGGGAATAATCCCTGTGACTGCGCCGCTATCCCCTATGACCTGAGTCAGCAGTTCTCCGGTGGGGCTGAGGATGCTGATATGCGGGGCAAGGCGGGAACGGCGAATTGGCTCTACCCGAACGTTCAGGATATCTCCGGCGGTGGCTTCTACCGTCCAGATTTGAGATTCACCGGATTTGACATTTCCGGCGACGGTTTGCCCACTTTGAAGCGGCTGCGTCACAGCACCGGTTTGCTGCAAGGCCGTGACATTTAAAGTGTATGCGCCCGTAACACCAGAAACCCCACTTACGGTAATGGCGTAAGCGCCCGTTTCTGGCAGCGTAAATTCCGCAAGGCGGGCGGCTTCTGCCGCTGTACCCGTGCGGGAAAGCAAAACCGTTTCCGTCGGATTCAAAGTGGTCAGGGAAAAAGCAGGTTGCAGCACCCCATCTCCGGCAAGGTTGATCTGAATCCTGTCGCCCTGATTCCCTTCAAATAACCAGACATCCCGGGTGTCATCGGCATAAATGATGCCGGAAACTGCTGTATTGTAGGGAATCAGCGTTCCCCATGAGCGTGCTGTCCGATTCTGGCGCTCGACGCTTAAATCGTAAGCTAATGAGCCGGAAAACTGAAAATCGGGTGTACCGACCAGCAGGGTGTATACGCCGGTGGCAGGCAACAC
>CAZKZS010000404.1:0-4491 GCA_964557285.1 uncultured Anaerolineae bacterium
CTCACACGCCAGACGGTTAACCATGAATCCGCCGTTGGAAAAACCCGTCACGTAGAGGCGCGATTGGTCAATGGCAAGGTCTTTCGATAGGTCGGCAATCAGGGAACGGATGAAGCTAAAATCGTCCTGTTCGGCCTGGTCAAAAAAGGGAACACCCTGTACATAGTTCCACTGGCGGTCAATGCCGTTCGGGTAAACAACAATAAAGCCTTCTTTTTCTGCTACCAGATTCATGTCGGTAATGGTCGCAGCGCCCAATCCGGTATCGGGACGACCATGTAACACCATGACCAGCGGCATCGGGCTATCCGGCGTATACGAATCGGGGACATACAGAATATAACTGCGGGCTAAATCGGTAAATTCCGGCTGTTCGGGCGCCCAGTTTGCTTCGCCTTCAAAAAAATTCAGGCTGATTTCTGTGGCATCTATCCCAAATTGATTCAAGTCGTAGTCGCCCGCACGCGGCCAGTTCTGCCCGCCGCCCTGCACGGGATAATAAGCAACCCGCGTTCCCTCCTGACAGGCCGTATAACGAAAATCATCGGGGGTATCCGTGCAGCCGTTGCGTTCTGCCCAGAATTTTAGCGTATCTTCGACTCCTAAAATGACCACCCCTTTGTCATCGGGCGCAAAAGGGGAGGTAAACGTATAAGTATCCTGCTGGTAAAACCAATCATCTGTACCGTGAATGACCAGCAGATTCACGGGAGAAGATAAGTCCCGGGGGCAGTTCTGGCGGTGTTCCTCCCACATGAGCGTTCCGACCACTGCCACGCCCGCGAATCGTTCTGGACTCTCACATGCCAGCCGGAAGGCCATCAGCCCGCCGCCGCCGAATCCCATCAGGTACACCGGCCCAATGGGGTAATTTTCGCTGAGGTCATCAATGAGGGCAGTGATAAATGCCACATCATCGGCTTCAGAAACCAGCGAATAGTCGTTGTTCCGGCCATCGTTCCAGGCGTAGCCCTGAGTGTTGGGGTAAACCGCAATAAATCCGTGAGCATCAGCCGCCGCGTCTAAGCCCGTGAGCGCGGCCATGGCTTTACCGGAGGAAGCCGCCGGATGTAAGGCCACAACCAGCGGCAGCGAGTCGGAATCTTCATAATCGGGAGGTAGATGTAAATAGTAACTGCGCTCCACGTCATCCTGTATCAGGGTGTGAATATCGTCCTGAGCAAATGCGACTGGTACACTGACCAGCAGCAAAAGCCCTATCAACCATTTTTTTATCATGCGCCCTCTCCAGAGTTTAGGCTGTTATACCCTATCTGTATGAAGACGGTGTGTAGAATCAGGGGTTAAAAACAACCATCGAGATTAACGCAACTGGCCGAAATATCCCCACACGATGAAAAACATGCCCACCACACCAAATATTGCATACAGGGTCAGGGCGGCGGGACGGGGATTGTCTACGGACAATTCTGTGAGCAGCCCTGATAAAAAAGCACCAAATGAGCCGCCTCCAAACACAGTCATAAAATAATATCTAAAGCGGTTGCTTTCCCTGCGTTCTTGAAGCACCGTCAGCGCTTCCTTGATGTGATTTGTTTGGACGCTGTTGTAGTCACGGAGATGGGCTAAAACTTTGGCTTGCAAAAGGAGGGATTCAGAAAAATTATTAATGTACTCTTCAAAATATTGTTTGGCGTCAGGATGAACTTCCTTATTTTGGGCTTCAATAAGGTCAATGGGCGTGGGGACTTTTCTCTTTTAACAGGTTTTCCGTATTTGTTTTGATACGGTCTAGCAGGTCTTTTTCTTTTTCCCGCATTTGAGCAATGGCCTGCTGCCGCTGATGTTCCACACGGGAATTAAGCAGCCATAAGGTACTGGAAATTACAAGGCTGCTCACAGCAATGGCTACCACGATGGATGCTGTAACTAAATCTTCCGCAGCAACTTTAGGGAATGAAACACGCAAAATTTCTGCGGTAATTCCACTGCTCACCAGCGCAGCAATAATAGACCCAATCCCCGTAATAATCATGGATAGGACTGCTAAAGGGGTATCTCTTACAGGCTGGTTTTTGGTAGAGTGTGCCATGTGTTCTCCTTTCAACCATTATAGCAATAAATTGACTCGGGGTAAATCTATTTTTGAATCCTGTAAAAACCATTGTCCGGCTGGTAGGCGCTGCGTTCAAGGGCATAAAGCGGCATCTCAGCATCATAGACGTAGGTCGTTTTTTCGTAATGCAGGCCAATTTTTTCCATCACCCGCAATGACGCTGTATTGTCCGGGAAAGCGACAGCGATAATTCGGGGCAGGTTAATCTCCTCAAATCCAAAACGCAGGCAGGCTTTGGCCGCTTCTGTCGCCAGCCCGAATCCCCAATAGGCTTTGCCAAGTGCATACCCTATCTCCACTTCGTCAATACTTTCCATTTGAATTAACCCGCAATGGCCGATGAGAATCCCGTTTTCCTTGAGCGTGACCGCGAACAGACCGAATCCGTATTTTTCCCAGTGGGCGCGGCGGCGTTCCATAATGTCCGGCAGCAGGTCATAGGCAATAGGTTTGCGGGTGCTGAGTGTTTTCATCACCTCCGGGTCGCTCAGAATCTGGATGTAATACGTTTCGGCGTCGTCGGGGGCAAATGGGCGCAGGAGCAAATACGCGGTTTCAATCGTGGGTGGCATAGCTCATAACCGTTTTATTGCACTATATGCCCAAATTGGATGTGTAGCAACTGATTAGAGGTCGCCGATAGCTTCCCGACCGATCATTTCCAGCGCCGTATCACCCGAAGGCGGCTGCATTGACCCCGCCCGCACATCCCGAAAATACCGTTCCAGAGGAAGCTGTCCAGTGATACCCTTGCCGCCTGCCACCTGTATCGCTTTTTCTGTGACCATCAGCGCGGTTTCAACGACAAACTGTTTGGCCGCCGCCACCCGTCCCATAGAACGGTTTTCTGGCTGGCTGTCCCAGCTTTCGGCCACCTGATAAAACAGCGCTAAAGCGGCCTGCAAGTGCATATCTATCAGGCCAATTTCGCGCTGAATTTTGGGCAGGGTCGCAATGGGTTTGCCCAGTGCGGTAGGCACTCGTTCCAGCGCGTAACAGATAATGGAATCGCGTGCCGCCAGCGCCGTTCCCAGATATACTGCTGCCATGACCATCGGAAACCAGCCGCTGGGCTGCGATTCTTCTTCCTGCACCTGCCGCACCAAAAAGTCATCCGGCACACAGGCATCTTCCAGAATCATATCGTGGCTCTCGCTGGCACGCAGCGAAAGACTATCACGCCACGTTTCCTCCCAACGTAAACCGGGGGTATCCTGCGTCACCAGCATCAAACCGACTTTACCCGTTTCTTCAATCACCAGTCGGGTGAGCATGTGGGTCAGATGTCTACCGCCTGTAATCCATTTTTTGCGTCCGTTTAAGCGCCAGCCGCCCTCTGGATGCCGACTGGCGGTGGTAGCAAACGCCTGCCCGCGTGACGGGCTGCCCATGGCGGGTTCGCTGGCACAGATATTAAACAAAGCGCCCTGTTCTACCACTGACCGGCAAAATCGCTCCATGTAACTTTCTTCCCAGTTTCGCGTTTCGCGGGCGTGGCCGAACACCTGCAAGGTCATGCCCGCCACCATCGCGGTAGAAGCGCTGCCTTTTGCCAGTTCCACATGGGCTTCTAAGCACTCGCGCATGGACAGCCCCAGCCCGCCGTATTCCTCTGGAATAACCATGTTGAGGTAGCCCGACTCGCGTAACGCTTTGACATCTTCCTTTGGAAGTTTGGCCTGTCGGTCAGCGTCAGCGGCGCGGGCAGCAAATTCATCGGCCAGCCGCCGCGCCCGTTGGAGAATCATGTTTTCAGCCATACTGTTCCTTTCATCTAGTTTAATCTTAAGGCCGTATGGCGCTTTTGCCCCTTAAATTTGGCTTAAGGTCTTGGAGTAGGAATATCCAACAGGGGCGGTCTAAATTCCTCGCTGTCGATGCCGCCAACCGCCGATTGTGACCGCGATACCGTAATGACGGGCTGACATTCCTTCCAGATAAATGCCCAGATGTTGCCCAGTTCGTCCGGCCCGTTAAGCTGAAATTCACCCCCCGGCAGGCGATACAGGCTATAACCGCCCTGCGATTTAATTTCCACAGGGGCATCCGGTTTGGCAGGAACGGCTAAAATTTCTGTTTCGCTGGCAAAAAATGCCTGCTGGCTGGCTTTCCAGTTATACACTTCGATTCCGCCATTCCGACAGTACACAACAGCATTTCCCAGATGCGGCCCCTGATTAATACGCCCATCATCATAGGGGTCTTGCGCGGTCAGAATGGGGACAAAAATCACCATCATGGCGACAAAAACAATGAGGATGAGTCCTAACATGAGTTTTTTTGTGTGCATAAAGATTCTTTCCTGAAGATTTCCTATGGATTACTCTCTCAGCCATTTATGCAATGCGTCATACCACTGCAATGAGGCTTAAAAAAGGTGATGGCTCATAGTTCCACCTCACCAGTTGCCCTTC
>CAZKZS010000405.1:0-4489 GCA_964557285.1 uncultured Anaerolineae bacterium
CTGGTATTCACTGCTACAACTTTACCATTTTGAACGTCAATTCCGGCGGCCTTCACCCCTTCAAGAAGGGTCACTCCCAATCGGCGGGCAGCGCTGGAAAACCCCTGCATAATGGCATGGGCATCAATAATGCCATCCTCATGCCCGTACAGGCCAAATACCACATCGTCCACGTTAATAAAAGGCAGGTGTTTTTGAATATCCTGCGGCTGCCAGAGATCGGTTTTTACCCCTAATTTTTGCCGTGTCTGAAGGGCTTTTTCCCCTTCGTGCTTAACCGATTCAACAAACAGTGCCAGAAAGCCGATTCGTTTAAATTCTGGGTCAACACCGGTTTCGGCCTGAAAATTCATGTAACGCTCAAAATCGTACAGGGACATGCGAATATTGGATTCGTAATCCAGTTGTTTCATCAGCATGGAAGCGGAACGCCCCGATGACCCCGCGCCAATACGTTCTTTTTCGACCACGCAGACATCCGACATGCCCAGTTTTGCCAGATGATAGGCCGCGCTGAGTCCCTGAATACCTGCCCCGATGACTACCACTTCCGCCGTTGTTTTCATATGACTTTCTCCCAATCACCGGACAGATTGTACCCAATTTTGGCAGTCTGTTTAATTACACAGGGAACAGCCCTTTCCTTTGGTAAAAGTGACAACCGGAAATCACCGTTTGCCCGTAGACTGGAAAGAACTGAGGAGTAAACCACATGGCACTTCAAACCGGATGGCTCAAAAACAAAGAAGGCAAAATTGTGCATCAGCGTTTTTATGGCACGATGACTCCTGAAGATATTCATCAGGCCGCGCTGGATATTAATCAGAAAGCACAGCACACCAAAGCCCGCCGTTTGCATTTTGTCGTAGAGTTATCCGAAGTAAGTGATGTGCATCTGGCGGCTGCTCAGGAATTTCAATTAGAGTTACAGCGTGTTCAGGCGGGCTGGCTGGTGATGATTGGCGAAAATGACAATCCGCTTTCCACCCAGCAGAAAAATACCACCAGCGCGGCGCTGAGCCGTCTGTTGAGTTTCCGTTCCCGCAATTTTAATACACTCGAAGAAGGGACTGCCTTTCTTGAGGACATCAGCGAACTTTTAGGTGACTAGCTGAATCCCCTGCCATACGCAGGGGATTTTTTTAGGGATGATTTTTCCGGTAAATCCGGTATTCGTACATGGAAAACAGAGTCAGAAGTGTTGTTAAAATGGCCGAAAACACCAGCACCGGAATCAGGAATCCCCAGATGCCATCCCAGCTTAAATTCAGCGTATGATTCAGCCCACTGATGCCGTTGTAAATCAGAATCACCCATGCGGTGACAACCCCGGCCACCAGAAACGCTACCGTAAAAATCCCCAGGCCAATGCTAAAACGTGTATCTTGCGAGAAGAATTTTTTAATCATGCCGCCCTCCTTCTTTAATTTCATTTTATCGCCCGTAGGAGTCAGCCAGATACGCCAGATGTCACGGATTTCGCTTGCCGGAAGGCACAATTCATCCTTATTTCGGGGAGTACAGGAAGTCAATCAGGGCTTCTGGCACACCGCAGCGCTGCAAAAATACCACAGGGACGCGGGAATGGTAGAGCGTTTCGGCGGAGAGATAACTGGGATCGGCATGGTAAATCTGTGAAAGTCCGGTGACTGTTGATAAATCAACATCAGCAAAGATGGTTTTGCCACACTTTGCACCCGTCATATCGGCATCAGTCAGGTTTACGCTTCGGAAAATCACCCCATAGAGATTTGCCATAAGCAGATGCGCCCCACTGAGGTCAACATTTTCCAGCAGCAGATGGCTTAAATCGGCTTTTTCCAGATGCGCCCGACTCAAATTGGCGTCCGCCAGCCGCGCTCCTTTTAATGTTGTGCCGTTCAGGTTAGCGAGACTCAGGTTGGCCTCCCGCAAATCCGCCCCCTGTAAATCGCAGTTGTTGAGGTTGGCTTCTACCAGGGATGCTCCCTTGAGGTTGGCTTCTACCATTACCGCCCCGATTAACATGCCATCTTTCAGCGTGACGTTTTTAAGTACAGCACGGGTTAAATCGGCAGTGGGCAGATGGGCGGCGGTCATGTCCGCCCCGCTAAAATCCGCTTCGCTGAGGCTGGCCTTAAAAAAAATCGCGTTTTTGAGGGATGCATTTTTCAGCACCGCCCCCTGAAGCCTGGCTTCAAAAAAATCAACATGGTTTAACACGGCTTCAGATAAATCCATCCCGCGTAAATCGGCCTTTCGCAGCACCGCCCCGTTTAAAGTGCCATCTTGCAGCCAGCCCCGCGCTCGCAGTTCTTCTACGGCTGCCCGCGCCTCCTGATTCTCCCGGCTGCCCATCTGTGTTATCAGTTGTGCTTTTTCTTCCATTGAATGATTAACACCACTATGAATATGGGGTTATTTTACAGGGGTTTTCCTTCCAGGGAAAATCCTTTGATAGTTTGGGCTAGTGGTTCAGAGTCGGAAAGGAAGATGAATGTAGGGGCGGGGACAAGGGCGGTACGCCCGATACCCGCCCTGTTTACCCTCACCCCAAACCCCTCTCCCATTGGGCGAGGGGCTTACCTGGGCAGGCATCGCTCACTGCGTTCGCTTGTTCCTGCCCCTACGGTCCGCCTTCCCCACGCAGTGGAGAGGGGGTTTAGGGCGGGTTTAACCTGATTTTTGACTCAAATAGCGGTTAAGGCTGGCCTGATTCTGCTGGATGACCTGTTTTAACACCTGATTCATCAGTAGCTTTTCCAGCCATCGGCTCAAGAGTCCCAGACGGGGCAAACAACGATATTCCACCTGCATGACCAGCCGTGTGCCTTCGACGGTAGGAGTCAGGGTTAAGGTCATGGTGGACGGCAGGCTGGCGGACTCGGAAACATGAATCTGGCGGGTCATTGGCTCAAAAATCGTGATGTACCAGGGTGTTACCTGAAGCATCGGCCCAAGGCGATTGTAATCCTGATAAATCGTGCCAGCCCCATAAACTCCGGTAGTAATGACCTCCGCTTTTTCAAGCCCTGTAACCCATTCGGGGGTGCGGTCAATATCATTGAGCGTTTGCCAGACGGTTTCTACACTGGCATGAATGAGGGCGGCAGATTCAACGTATCCCATGACCTATATTCCTCTCTCTACTATGGGATAGGTTAAAACAAAGTGAAACCTGCTGCATCCGTCCATGGACGGAATTACCGTTGAAACAGGGGACGGGGCAGTTTGATTTTGAAAGTGTCCGGGTGGGTCAGCCAGATCAGCGGCCACATAAAAATCAGACTCCACAGCACGACCACAATCAGGGCGGGTAAAAATGCGCCAAAAACGTTGCTGTGGGCGGTCACGTAGCCGCGCCCCAGATAGTGAATCACCGGAATGGTCAGATAAAACAGCGCCCACGCCGAATAAAACCCGTTCAGCACATCTCGCACCGTCACCTGAAGCGGTGTAATAAGGATTCGGTGAGGCGGCAGCCCCGGCAGATGCAGCCCCCACAGGTAAATCAGGGCAATCCAGAGCAGGACAATTAAAATCATGGCAAGGAGATACCGTTCCAAATCCGCCCCTACTATCGGGGCAGGTTCGCCTTCGGGTGGCATGGCAAACGAATACCATATCCAGAACAGCCACATACCCATAAAAATGATACCCGCGCCGATGCCCGGAATCAGTATCCGATTCGGCTGGTGGGTAACGCGGTCAGCCGTAACAAACATCATTAAATGCAAAAGCTGTAAATGCACCACAAGCGCCAGCGCTACCTCCAAATCAAGCGGCGGCGACCCCTGCTGAATGGTAATGCTGCCTACTTGCAGACTGGAAATAAACCCTACCGTCACCCACAACAGCCACCAGCGTGGATGGCGGTAGCGGCGGTAAAAATAGACCAGCAGCGCCACCGGAATCAGGTACAGCCAGTAGATAAACGCTCCGGCAACCAATCCTGAGATGATATAACGGGCGGGCAAAAAGCCAGTTTCATGAAAATTGAGAACGGTGTAGCGGTTGGCAAGCGCATACCAGTAGAGGAAAAACGCATAATCTAAAACCACCACCGCCGACATATGAACAAAAAAATTCATGAGTTCTGCCTTTCGCGGGATTATAACACGGCTGAGGAGGGGTAAAAAAATACGGGCGGGAATGTCCCGCCCTAAAAATATCCCTCACCCCTATTCTCTACACATTGGGAGCGAGGAACGGGGTGAGAGATAAGGTTCTACAGATTTTAGCCGGAAGCGCTGGCAATGGTGAACGATTCGGTAGCGCTCCACACGCCCCATGTACCATCTGTCCGTTTTGCCCGCACGCGCCAGTAATACAGGCCGTCGGGGAGGGCGGAGGTGGTGACACTGGTTGCGTTGCCGGGCAGCGTATTGGTCGAAAATTCTAGCGTGGCAAAAGCGATACTATTATCGACCTGGACTTCGTATCCGGTTGCCCAGGTCACACCGTACCAGGTCAGAAGGGCGGTGTTGGTCGTAAAGTAGTTGCGCGACGG
>CAZKZS010000406.1:0-4472 GCA_964557285.1 uncultured Anaerolineae bacterium
TGCGGCGGCATCAGCATGAAACGTCGCTGCGGGCGGTGTCGATGATGAATCTTGCCACTTACTGGTGGCGGTTGGGACGCTGGCGGCTGGCGCGGCTGCATCTGGAAGCCGTGTTAAGCGAACCTTCCCTGAATCCTGCTTTTCAGGCGGCGGTGCAGCGTCAGCTTGGGTCGATTCTAGTGGCAACGGGCGAAGTCATTTTAGGCAGCCATCTTTTGCGGCAGGCCATGACCGCAGGTGATACGGGCGCTAAACGCGAATGGATGCGCCTGGCAATCGCCAACCGCCGTTTTGACGAAGCCAAACAACTCACCCGCGAACTGGAATCCGTTCCCTTTTTTTCGATGGAAGCGCAGGCATGGCGCATTGAAATCCTGGCGCGGCAGGGCGATTCTACAGCCAACGACTGGGCCACCCTGACTCTGCTGGCCGCCATTGACAAAGATGATGATACAGCAATTGCCCTCAGCCGCCGCGCTTTAGGGCTGCTTTCCAAAAATCACTATCCAGAAGCGCGGGCTTCCTTTGAACAGGCAATTGAATTTTTCCGCCGCACTTATGACGTGTATGAACTGGCGCAAACCCTGTATGATCTGGGGCGGCTCTGTCTGCGGCATGGTGATGTGCGCTGTTCACGGAGGGCGCTTGGGGAGGCGGTGCTGCATTTTTTGAATATTGGCGCGGTACCATCCTATTTAAAAACATGGGAATTTCTCAAGTCGCTGCCGCCCGACCCACCGGATGAAATCGTCAAACAGGACGCCACGCGCAGCATGGTGACGCTGCTGTGGGTCGATTTGGAAGGCAGCTGGTCAGATGCCCACCGCCGCACCCTGCAAGAAATGGCAATCCGGCAGGGCGGCGCGTGTGATGCTACCGCCGACGGGCTGCTGACTCTGTTCGGTGGGCAGCACGACCCGCATGTTGCGGTTGAAACGGCCATGGCATTTTATGAATTTCTCAAGCCGCTAGCTGACCAGAATCTACGGGAATGGGCATCAGAAAGCCTGCATTTTCGGATTCTGGTAATGACCGGAATGCTGCCGTATGAGGAGTATGACCTGCTGTATACCCTCCAAACGATTGCCGGAACGCATACCTTCCAGCAGGCGCAGCTTAACGGCCAGAAGGACACGATTCTGGTTGATGACACGGTGTATCTGGAAACGGAAGCCTACTATACCTATACCCTTGCCCGCCTGGATGAACGCAAATCGCCGCAGTGGTGGACTCTGATTACCCCCTATCAGCACATCAAATCCAATATTCTGCCCAACCGCACCCAGTTGGAAGGGCAGGAGGACATTTTACACGCAGTTGACCGGCTGCTGACTCAACTGGGGACACAAAAAGCCGGAGGACTGGTGGTGCTGGAAGGCGGTCCAGGGGCAGGCAAAACCCGTCTGCTGGAAATTTTGCGGGCGGAAATCCGCAGCACCCTGCCCGCCATGCTGATTCAGTTACGCGGGAGTCACGAAACCCGCCATGAACCGTTTGGGGCGCTGCGCGAATGGCTGGCCGCCGATATTCCCGTCGCTGCCGAAGATGCCCAGGAACGCCAGCGTACCTATCTGGCGGCGTTTCATCAGAAGGTGCTGGATTATTTGCGGATACGGCCGGTCCTGCTGGTGATGGATAACGTGCATCTGCTGGATACGGCGTCGCTGCAAGCCCTTCAAAGCATTTTCCCCCTGATGGCACAGTACCCGCTGATTATCCTGCTGGCGGCACGGCCTGAAGGTCGCTGGCAAAAAATAATGTATAAAATTCAGCGCGCCCTTGGGCCAAAAGCGGTGCGGGTGGCGCTGCCTGCCGCCCAGCCCCCCCTGCGCGAGTCGTGGCCGGAGGAGTTAACGGCGCGGCGGGTGCTGGAATGTGCTGCCGTGCTGGGGCGCGAATTTTCGGTACAGGTGCTGCGGCATATGCTGGCCGTGCCGGATATTACGCGCTGTTTGATGGATTTTCAGCAGGACAAAATCCTGTCTCCCACCGATGACCCCCTCATCTGGCGGTTTGTATATGCGGAAGAACGTGACCGCCTGTACCGCCGCCTGACGCCAGCATTTGCCGCGCTGCTGCATGGCTATGCGTGGTCGGCGCTGAAGGCGCTCCATTTGCCCACCCATGCCCATGCCCATGAAGCCGAACTGCACAGCGTCGCCCTGCCGGAAATTCTGCAAAAACTGGCACGGGTACGCTATTTTGATACCCCACAGGAGGCGCTGGCCTGTTACGAAGATGCCCTGATGCACCAGCCGAGTCATCCGGTAAGCATCAATCTGATGATGGGACGGGTTGAAATGGAGCTTGAATTGGGGCTGCTTGAAGAAGCGGAACAAACCCTGCGTCTGCTCAACCGGAGAAATAATCTAACCGACGAACAGTATGCCCGCCTGCTGTATTTTCAGGGGGAACTGCTGCGCCGATTGGGGGAAATCCCCTCCCTGTTCAAAATTTACAGCAACGCGCTGGCTTATCTGCGGGCGGAATCCCCCACCCCCGCCATGATTAACCTGCAAGTTGACCTGCTGTACGCGCTGGCAATGGCACATTTCCGCAACAAAGAAATTGAAATCGCCCGTTCGCTGCTGGGAACAGCCATTTTTAAGGCGGAACAGGTCGGCTTACCCTACCAGCTTGCCCGTCTGTGGATGCTGCTGGCACAGATGCACCAGACCCGCACCAATTATCAGCAGGCATGGAAAACCGTCCGAAAGACGCTGGAAGTCCAGGAAAAATTGGGCTACCGCTACAACACAGCCGAAACGCACCTGCTGGCGGGCAATTTACAGGAAATGATGGGCAGCCTCAGCAAAGCCCGCGACCATTACCAGCAAGCGCTGATACGGTTTGAGGAAATAGGCAATCTGGAATCGGCGCTGCATGTCCGGCTGCGGCTGGCACAGGGGGCGCTGCACGAAGGCAAGTTTGACCTGATGACCGACCATCTGGAATCGGCGCTGCAACTGGCGGCTTTTTCCGAATCAATGATGCTGCGCGTGCAAATTCACAGCACCTATGCCGAAGGGCTGGCACTTCAGGGCTATTTAGTCGATGCCTTTGAGCAGGCCAATTTAGGAATCGACCTAGCGCGGCGATTTGGCGAAAAACTGGCAATGTGCGAAGGCTATCTGGCGCTGGCGAAGGTCGGGCGGACGGCTCACTGGTGGAGCAATGCCAAAGATGCAATTGACCATGCGCTGCAACTGCTACCGCCGGGGGTGTTTGCCCTGCTGCGGCTGCGTGTCATCGTTACGCTGATGGAGATTCTGCTGGCAAAGGGCGATATGGAAGCCTTTGTAAAGGCATATGGCCTCACCCGCGATATTAATCCCACGCCCGGCGACGAACTGGTACGGGCGCGGCTGAATCTGCTCATCGGGCGCTACCGTCTGAACCAGGAAAACTGGAATATGGCGGCGGTGGAGGTCGAAAAAGCCTACCGCATCTTCACCCGACTGGGCGCGTCCTACTGGCTGCCCGAAGCCCGCGACCTGCTCCGCGAAATTATGGATAAGTTCCACGCGGAAGTAGAATAAATTTCAAGAATTTTTCACAGGAAAAGAGGGCAAAACGTGTTATGCTCCGCATAAAGCAAACGGCGGGGGTAACTGTGGTGCATGTTTCGTGGTTAATCGAAAAACGAGTCCTGTTTTTGGACGTGCAGGGTTATACCCCACCGGAAGAAATGCTGGAAGCTGACCGCGCCATCTGCCGCTTTTTGCAGGAAAGTGATCATTCACCTGTTCACCTGCTGATTAACGACAGTGATACGGCGCATCTGCCCTCAACCCGCCATTTTGATGCCCTTGCCATGTACGACCATCCTAATATGGGCTGGACGATGATTTACGGGATTCAAAATACGCTGGTGCGTTATGTGACGGAAGCAGTCGGCAAACTGCTGGGGCTGCGTTTTCAGATTGTGAATTCGCATGAACACGCACTGGCGACTCTGGCCGAAATTGACCCCTCTCTGATGAAAACCGCCTGAGCGCGTGTTACACTCGTGGCAAAAAGAGGATTTTTTTGCCATGCTTCAAAAATTAACCCAGGCTTTACGTTTAAATACATGGTTATTGATGGCGGCGTTTGTCGCGTTTACGGCGTCGGCGCTGGTGGGACATTTAACAGTCGATGCCGAGTCCACGACTCCGGCGGTGTGGCTGGCGGTCATGTGGGCGATGCTGGCCGCAGGCACAGTGATTGTCGTGGCGGTTTCCATCGAGTGCCTCATGGCTATGATGCAGGATTAACGGGGAACATGCCCTCGCCCTGCCTTCGGCATCCCTCTCCCAGAGCAGGTTCAAGGGCGGACAGGAAGATGAATGTAGGGGCGGGTATCGGGCGTACCGCCCTTGTCCCCGCCCGAACAAGGGCAGGAACAAGCGAACCTCGTGAGCGATGCCTGCCCACGTAAGCCCCTCTCCGAAAATCGGCTGAGGGGGCGACACTAGCAAATAAGCGGAGGG
>CAZKZS010000407.1:0-4458 GCA_964557285.1 uncultured Anaerolineae bacterium
GGGGGAGGGGTTTGGGGTGGGGGTGATTAAAAATATTTATTCCAACAAAGGAGTTGAGACATGGCAAGACCAGTAACAATTTTTACCGGACAGTGGGCTGACCTCACTCTCGATACAATGGCACAAAAGGCCGCCAGTTTTGGGTACGATGGGCTGGAACTGGCCTGCTGGGGCGACCATTTTGAGGTAGACAAAGCGCTGGAAAGTGACCAGTACGCCCGCAGCCGATGGGACATTCTGGAAAAACACGGTCTGAAGTGTTTTGCCATCAGCACCCATCTGGTGGGACAGTGTGTAGCCGATGCCCATATTGATGAACGTCACAAGTCCATTTTGCCGCCGCGTTTGTGGGGCGACGGCGACCCCGAAGGCGTGCGGCAGCGCTGCGCCGAAGAAGTCAAAAATACCGCCCGTGCCGCCAAACAGTTTGGGGTGAAGGTGGTCAACGGCTTTACGGGCAGTCCGGTCTGGCATCTAATTTATCGCTTCCCGCCAACCTCCGATGAAATGGTCGAAAATGGGTACAAAGAATTTGCCGCACGCTGGAAACCGATTCTGGATGTTTTCCATGAGGAGGGGGTGAAATTTGGGCTGGAATGTCATCCGGCGGAAATCGCCTATGACATCTGGACGGCGGAGAAATCGCTGGCGGCGCTGGACAACCATCCAGCCTTTGGCTTCAACTTTGACCCCAGCCACTTCCTGCACCAGCAGTTTGATCCGGTGGCCTTTATTGACCGCTTTGGGGATCGCATTTTCCATGTGCATGTCAAGGACTCGCGTAAGAATCTGAACGGCATGAACAGCATCCTCGGCTCACACCTCGGATTTGGCGATTCGCGGCGCGGCTGGGATTTTGTGTCGCCCGGACGCGGCGACCTTGACCTTGACCGGATGGTACGCGCCTTGAATCGGGCCGGATACGGCGGGCCCTTGTCGGTGGAATGGGAAGATAGCGGGATGGATCGGGAATTTGGCGCGGCGGAAGCCTGCCGCTACGTAAAGACCCATAATTTTGCCCCGTCGGATGTGGCGTTTGATGCCGCCTTTGCAAATGAATAAGGAAAACCATCATGGCTAAAGAAGAAGTTGGTTTTACCAGTATGGCGGCGGCCAAAGCCGAAGGCAAAGCGCCCGAAATTGGAATCGGAATGCTTGGCTACGCTTTTATGGGCAAAGCCCACTCCAACGCTTTCAAAAAGCTGCCGTATATCATGTACCCGCCTGTGGCCGTGCCACGTCTGGTTGGGATTGCAGGGCGGAATAAGGATGCGGTGCAGGAAGCGGCCAAACGGTTCGGTTACGAAAAAGCCTATACCAACTGGCGCACCATGCTTAAAAACGACAACATTCATGTGTTTGACAACGGCGGCCCCAACGATGCCCACGCTGAGCCAAGCATCGCGGCGGCGGAAGCAGGCAAACACGTTTTTTGTGAAAAACCTCTCGCGCGTACCGCCAAAGAAGCGGCCAAAATGGTCGAGGCAGTAGAAAAAGCTGGCGTTAAAAACATGGTCGCCTTTAACTACCGTTTTGTTCCCGCCATTGTGCAGGCCAAAAAACTGATTGAGTCGGGGGCGCTGGGACGCATTTTCCATTACCGCGCCGTGTACTTGCAGGAATGGATTATCGACCCGAACTTCCCCAAAGTCTGGCGGCTGGATAAAAAAGTGGCGGGCAGCGGCGCGTTGGGCGATCTGGGCGCTCACATTATTGATCTGGGGCGTTTTTTGGTCGGCGAACCGCGCAAAGTGTCCGCTATGACCAAAACCTTCATCGAAGAACGCCCGCTTCCCGATGGCAGTGGCACGGGCAAGGTCGATGTGGATGACGCCTTTATCGCCTTGATGGAATTTGAAAACGGGGCAATCGGGTCTGTGGAAGCCTCACGCTTTTGCCAGGGACGTAAAAATCATGAAGTGCTGGAAATCAACGGCGAAAAAGGCTCGATTCATTTTAATCTGGAACGGATGAATGAACTGAATGTGTTTTACGCAGGTGAAGACCCCCGCGAAACACGGGGTTTCCACAATGCCCTGATTAGCGAATCGTATCACCCATACTGGGAGAACTGGTGGCCGCACGGTCATATGATTGGCTGGGAACATTCGTTTGTACATGAATTCCATCATTTCTTTGATGCCATTGTGAATAACAAACCTGTTGCTCCCTGGGGTGCGACCTTTGAAGATGGCTATCGTAACGCGGTCATCTGTGACGCGATTATTAAATCCGCCCAATCTGGCCGCACAGTGGACGTGAAATATTAAGGTGTAGGGGCGTGACCCGCCCTATACCAGAAATTGAGGTCACGATGGCAAAAACAATTGGCATAGTCGGGGCGCTGGATACCAAAGGGGAAGAATTTGCCTTCCTGAAGGCCGAAATCGAAAAACGCGGCTGTAACACCCTGGTAATGGATGTCGGCGTGCTGGGTGAACCGTTGTTTCAACCGGATGTCCCCCGTGAGCGCGTTGCCGAAGCGGGCGGCACGCCCCTTTCCGAACTGGTCAGCCAGCAGGATCGCGGCACGGCGATGGCGGTCATGACGCGGGGCGCGGCGGTGGTGGCAGGCCAGCTTTACGCGGAGAAAAAAATCGACGGCATCATCAGCATGGGCGGCGGTGGCGGCACGGTCATGGGGACAAGCGCCATGCGTGCCTTACCTGTCGGTTTCCCCAAACTGATGGTTTCGACGGTGGCATCGGGAGATGTTAGCGGCTACGTGGGAACAACCGACATTACTATGATGCCTTCGATTGTGGATGTTGCCGGATTAAATCGTATCAGCCGTACCATTTTTACCAATGCGGCGGGCGCGATTTGTGGCATGGTGCAGGGAGAAATTGCCTCCAGTGAAGATGAAAAACCCCTGATTACTATGACTATGTTTGGCAATACGACCCGCGCCGTGAACCACGCCAAAGAAATCCTTGAAAAAGCGGGATATGAGGTGCTGGTTTTCCACGCGACAGGCACGGGCGGGCGCACGATGGAAGCGCTGATTGACGCGGGATACATCACCGCCGTGCTGGATATGACCACGACGGAATGGGCAGATGAAGTTTGCGGGGGCGTGTTGAGTGCTGGCCCGCATCGTTTAGAAGCCGCAGCGAAAAAAGGGCTTCCGCAGATTGTTGTACCGGGCTGCATTGACATGTGCAACTTCTGGGCGCGGAACACCGTGCCGGAAAAATATCAGAATCGCACCCTGTATGAGTGGAATCCGAACATTACCCTGATGCGAACTACCCCCGAAGAAAATACCCGCATGGGGGAAATCTTCGCGGAAAAACTCAATCAGGCCACCGGTCCGATAGCGGTTTATATTCCCTGGGGCGGAGTCTCCGAACTTGACCCGCCGGGAAAACCGTTCCACTCGCCAGAAGCAATGCAGGCATTTGTCACGGCCTTAAAACAGCATTTACGGCCGGATATTCCGGTGATTGAAATGCAGCAGGATATTAACGACCCATTTTTCTCCGGTACAACGGCGGAAGCGCTGCTGGATATGCTGTAAGAAAGGGCAGCAAAATGACACGGGATGAAGTTTTAAAACGCCTGCACGACCAGCTAAAAGCGGGTAAACCGATTGTTGGTACAGGCGCAGGAACGGGCATTTCCGCCAAATTTGAGGAAGCGGGCGGCACGGATTTAATCATCATCTACAACTCTGGACGTTATCGGATGGCCGGACGGGGGTCGCTGGCGGGGCTGTTCGCCTATGGGGACGCCAACGCGATTGTCATGGAGATGGCATTGGAGGTGCTGCCCGTCGTCAAAAATACGCCCGTGCTGGCAGGTGTCAACGGCACAGACCCCTTTAAGGTTATGCCCTATTTCCTGAAACAGGTCAAAGAAATCGGCTTTTCCGGCGTGCAGAACTTCCCCACGATGGGCTTGATTGACGGCAACATCCGGCAAAATCTGGAAGCAACGGGCATGGGGTACGACAAAGAAGTAGAAATGATTGCCACAGCCCACCAGATGGATTTATTCACGTCGCCGTATGTGTTTAACGTGGACGAAGCCACCGCAATGGTCAAAGCGGGCGGTGATTTGATTGTCTGCCACGTGGGGCTAACCACCGCAGGCAGCATCGGCGCGTCCCATGCGATGACTCTGGATACCGCGATTAATACCGTGATGACGATTGCGGAGGCGGTCTGGAAACTCGACAAAAACCGTCTGGTGATTTGTCACGGCGGCCCGTTTGACGAACCGCATCAGGTGGGGCAGGCGCTGGCAAAAATGCCCGGTATCGCCGGATTCTATGGCGCGTCTAGCGCGGAACGTCTGCCCACCGAACGGGCGATTAAGGAGCAGGTCGCAGCGTTTAAGGCGCTGAAACTGGCGTAGGTTATCCTTCACCCCTCACCCCGCATCCCCCTCTCCCAGTGGCAGGTTCACCCTCCGACAGTTTTAAGGGAATGGGGTAGACTCAGACACATCTTTCAA
>CAZKZS010000408.1:0-4433 GCA_964557285.1 uncultured Anaerolineae bacterium
CGATCTGATGATTGAACAGCGCGACGAGTTGACCTTCTGGAAATTGTCGGATGTGCTTCTGAATATTTTCTGGTGTTGGACTTTCTGGCCCGCAGGGGAAGTATCCCCCAATATGACAAATGATTTCTGCATCGTCGGGGCGGGCATTAAGAATCATAATCTCTAACATGGCTTCCCTCCTTATTGGACGCAAAGTTATAGAGTGATGTATGCAGTTGTAGGAGGTGAGGGAAGTCAGACGAAATGCGAAGGGAATTTATGCAAGGCTTCCAGACATTCGATGAGGTAGACCGACAGTTCCCAACGGTCTGTAACCGCGAACGTTACGCCGGCCATAGGATTGATGTAAAACATAGCTTTTCTAAAGACACTTTCCCAGTGTCTTTCTCCTTAAATATCACTCCCTTTCAGCATAAATCATTTTGTTGTTTTAGACCAGTACCAGATGAAAAAATGCTTAATAGTCCATGAAATTTAATGTGCTGCTCAGGTTATTCCTTTATTTTGAAAATATATCGTCAGATAGCATGAGGAGATTTCCATGAACTGGGATATTATTCAAGGTCAGTGGAAGCAGTTCAAAGGCAACGTCAAGCAGCAGTGGGGTAAACTCACGGACGATGAACTGGATGTGATTGAAGGCTCGCGGGATAAACTCGCAGGCAAGCTTCAGGAACGCTACGGTTGGAGCCGCGAAGAAGCCGACAATCAGATTAACGACTGGGTAAGCCGCCAACGGCAGTATTCGTAACTGCCCCAATTAAGCCAATTGCAGGCGCGAGTCTATGGACTCGCGCCGTTTTGTTTTAGCTGTACCAATGAAAATTACGGTTATGAAGTTCAGTATGTTACCATTGTGCCAGCAATTGGATTTGAGAAAATACCATGACTGCTGATATTCATCCTGATGCAATCAATTCCCTTTTGAACGCAGTTCACGGAAGCCCTTTTGATTTACTTGGCCCTCATCAGGTCAATGAGAATCAGGTGTCAATCCGTGTCTTGCGTCCCACTGCAAAAAAGCTCATCTTGATTGACGAAACAACTGGCACTTCCTATCCCATGACTCGGCTGCGGGAAGAAGGTTTTTTTGAGGTGACGCTGGAAGGCCAGGCAGCGGATTTAAAATATCACTATAAAGCTGAAACCCATGAAGGCAAAAAAGAGACTTTTTATGACCCCTACGCTTTTGCGCCCCTTTTAACGGAATACGACCTGTACTTATTTGCTGAAGGGCGTCATCTCTACATTTATGAAAAAATGGGCGCTCACCTGTGCGAATTTAACGACGTTAAAGGGGTACATTTTGCGGTCTGGGCGCCAAACGCCTATCGGGTGGGGGTGATAGGCAGTTTTAATGGATGGGACACACGGGTACACCCTATGCGGCTGCATGGGGCGAGTGGCATCTGGGAGTTATTTATCCCAGGGGTAAAAGAAGGGGATGCCTATAAGTTTGATATTCGCTCCCGGTTACGGGATTACCGCGTTGAAAAAACCGACCCCTACGGCTACTTTTCCGAAAAACGCCCGCGTACCGCTTCCGTCGTTTCCAATCTTGAGAGTTTTCGCTGGCGGGATAAAAAATGGATGGAAACCCGCGCCAATGGCAACCCTCTGAATAAACCCATGTCCATTTACGAGGTGCATCTAGGGTCATGGCGGCGTAAGGAGGATGGTGAATGGCTGTCTTACCGCGAACTGGCCCACGAACTGGTCAATTATGCTAAAGAGATGAATTATACCCATCTGGAATTGATGCCTATTGCTGAACATCCTTTTGATGGCTCATGGGGGTATCAGGTGACAGGATACTTCGCGCCGACCAGCCGCTACGGAGACAAAGCGACCGATTTTATGTACTTTGTGGACCACTGTCACCGGAATGGCATTGGTGTGATTCTGGACTGGGTGCCTGCTCACTTCCCCAAAGACGGCCATGCCCTGAGTTATTTTGATGGGACTCATGTGTATGAACATTCGGACTATCGACAGGGCGAACACCCGGATTGGGGAACATACATTTTTAATTACGGGCGGAATGAAGTTCGCAATTTTTTGCTGTCCAATGCCCTGTTCTGGATGAAAAAATATCACATTGATGGGCTGCGTGTGGATGCGGTGTCCTCCATGCTGTATCTTGATTTTTCACGCAAGGAAGGGCAGTGGATTCCAAATAAATATGGCGGCAGAGAAAATCTGGAAGCCATTTCCTTTTTGCAGGAATTTAACGCGCTGGTTCACAGCGAATGTCCCGGCGCGGTGACGATAGCCGAAGAATCAACCGCGTGGCCGATGGTATCCCGACCCACGTATTTAGGCGGGCTGGGCTTCACCTTTAAATGGAATATGGGCTGGATGCACGACACCCTGGCTTATATGAGCCGCAACGCGATTTTCCGCCGCTTTCACCATAATGAAATTACGTTCTCGCTGATGTATGCCTTCAGCGAAAATTTTGTGCTGTCGCTGTCGCATGATGAAGTGGTACATGGCAAAGGCTCACTGATTAATAAAATGTCGGGAGACTGGTGGCAGAAATTTGCCTCGCTGCGGCTGCTGTACGGCTACCAGTACACACACCCGGGTAAAAAACTCAACTTTATGGGGTCTGAAATCGGCCAGTGGCGCGAATGGAGCGAGGAGCGCAGCCTGGACTGGTCGCTGCTGGAATGGGAAACCCACGCAAAAGTACAGCAGTGGGTCAGGGACATGAATCAATTTTATCTGGAACAGCCTGCCCTGTATGAACTGGATTTTGACCCGCGCGGTTTTCGCTGGATAGAGGCCAACGATTCGGACCAGAGTGTTTTTACCTACATGCGTTTTGCCGATAATCTGGATGATTTTCTGGTGATAGCCTGTAATTTTACGCCTGTGCCGCGCCACAACTATCGGGTGGGTGTTCCCCATGCTGGATATTATAAAGAACTGCTGAACAGCGACGCAGAAAAATATGGCGGGGGAAACGTAGGCAATATGGGCGGGTGCAGCACCGACCCGATTGCATGGCACGCTCATTCCCACAGCCTGAATCTAACGATTCCGCCCCTGGGCATCGTGATTTTGAAATGGCAAAAATAGGAGGAGGCGCGTAAAATCACCCCCCGAATCAATTGAGGTAAAAACATGCTCCATATTTCTCAACATCCTCTGGTGCAGCACAAGCTGTCCATTTTGCGCGATAGCCAGACCCGCCACCCCCAATTTCGCCAACTTGTCCGTGAGATTGCAATGCTCCTGTGTTATGAAGCCAGCGCTGACCTTGACCTGAACAACACTTCCGTGACGACTCCGATGGGCGAAGCCAAAGGCAAAATTTTGCGGCAGGAAATCGGCCTGATTCCTATTTTGCGGGCGGGTTTAGGCATGGTCGATGGGATTCTGGAACTGCTGCCGTCGGCGCAGGTCTGGCACATCGGTATTTACCGCGACGAAAAAACCCTGCGTCCCGTACAGTATTACAACAAACTGCCTATCGCGCCCACAGTGCAAATCTGCTTTATTCTTGACCCCATGCTGGCAACCGGAGGTTCAGCCGTTGCTACCGCGCAAATTTTAAAAAACTGGGGCGCGGAACGGATTAAATTTGTGGGGCTGATTGGTGCGCCGGAAGGGGTTCAGGCGCTGGAATCGGCTCACCCTGATGTTGATATTTATCTGGCGGCGCTGGATGAACGCCTGAACGAAATAGGATTTATCATTCCCGGCCTGGGTGATGCGGGGGATAGGCAGTTCGGAACTGCTTAATGACGGTTGCATTTCTGCTGGTTTTTGGTGTTGCTTTTTTCTCCGCTTATCTCCTTACCCCCCTTGCACAGCGCTTTGGCCTGAAGTATGAAATTGTTTCTGTGCCGGGGGGACGCCATCAGGGACACGGACGGATTGCCCGCACGGGCGGGCTGGTGCTTTATTTTTCCTTCACGCTGGCGGCCACCCTTGCCCAACTTCTGCCTATTGAACGCACTGACCCCAAAGAAGTGACTCGTTTTATCGGGCTAATTGTCGGTGGAACAGTGGTTTCGTTCATCTGGTTTCTGGATGACAAGTACAATTTATCTCCGGCTGTCCAGTTTGCGGGGCAGTTTCTGGCAGGGGTGATTGCCGTGAGTTTTTTAATTATCATCGAAACCTTTAACAATCCCCTGACTGGAAATTCGATTTCTACTGGTCCGACTCTGATGGTGTATCTGGTTTCTATTTTTTGGATTGCCCTGATGATGAATACCGTGAATTTCCTGGATGGGTCGGATGGGCTGGCGGCGGGGGTCGGGTGTATTGCTGCCCTGATGATTTTTATTCATGCGGCCTTCCGGCTGGATCAGGTCAGTGTTAGTCTGCTGCCTCTGGCGCTGGTGGGGGCAACCCTGGGTTTTTTGCCATACAATTTTCATCCTGCGAAGGTGTTTCTGGGCGGGGGCGCACAATTTTCA
>CAZKZS010000409.1:0-4430 GCA_964557285.1 uncultured Anaerolineae bacterium
ATTGTTGATAATAAAATCAACCGCAGTAAAAATCATCGCATGAATAAATACCGCGCTGGCAATCAGTTCAATTCCGTAACCAGAACTCCCTATCCAGAGGCGGTTATACACCCCGAACAGGTAGAGCAGTACAGGCATAGTGTAGGCAGCAATGAGGATAAATGCGAGTGTTTTCAAATCCAGGTCGATGATAGCAGTACGAATACCCACAGCAAGCAGGTAGGTGAGCAGCACGATAGCAATATCAAACAGGATACTGCGAGCTTTAAACCACAGCGAGTGGTAAGCAATGTCTTTGCGATTCGGCATTCGGAGGATAATCATAGTGATGTTCTTTCTCCAATGGACGATGAAAAACTTTGGAATTTTGACATTCGATGACTAACAACAGTATAAAAAAATTAACCATCTGTAACAACACCTTTAGCGAAAATGAGAAAATTCTAATGTGAGCAATTTAAACAAATCTCTAATCTCAGCCTCATAAAGTTATAAAAAAACAACGTAAAGTTATTACAAGGCCAGAATAAAGGATTGGTAGCAAGAGCAGGAGACTGCTAGGATAAGTCTGGCAGCAAGGAAGTAAGTGACAGTACATAGCAGGAGAAATTTTGCTGTATGCAAAAAATTAAGTGGATAAACCTACTCATAGCCATTCTCGTGTTGCTCGTTCCTTTGAGCAGCCGTCTGAACGCACAATCACCCGCCGTCCAGACTGCGACCACCTGTACGGTTAGGGATGGCCGAGTCTGGGTCAACGGAAAACCCTTTTTCCCACTGGGGTTTTATCATGTGTCCTGGGCGGGCGATGATAACCAGAAACGTGCCGCCGTGTATCGGGTTGCCGAAGCAGGTTTTAATATCATTCATATGGCCTTAGACATGCAGGATGAGGCCCTTCTGGATCAGGCTTATGAACTGGGATTGTATGTCATCATCATTAACGATGACCCCGAAGGGCTGTATGAATTGATGGAAAAATTTAAAAATCATCCCGCTATCCTGGGTTGGAACATTGGGGACGATTTTAGTATCCCCCGTAAAGGCTACACCCCTGCCTCTATTCGTGCTAAACACGATAAAGTCAAAGCGATTTCTCAGTCGCAGTGTACCTATATTAGCTCCGTAACCACCTATGATGTTTCCCCCTATATGCAAAGCAGCGACCTGATGGGGATTCAGGTGTATCCTGTTCCTACCGACCCCCTGAAACGTGCCTTTAACAATATCACGCTGGCGAATCAGCTTGCCCAGAGTCATGGCCGCCCGATTATTGCTAATGCTCAGGCGTTTGCCTGGTCGGGCTACCGGACGCCAACTTATGCCGAAATCCGCAATATCGCCTACCAGACCCTGCTGGCGCGGGCGGATGGCATCCTGTTTTACACCTATTTTGACCCCTACTGGAATTTTGAAAGTCACCCGGAATTGTGGCGTCAGATGATGGTACTGGCTTCTGAAATTAAGATGATGATGCCTATGCTTCTGGAAGGAGAATTTATCCCCCTGACCACGAATCATCCGTCGGTGGTGGCTGGAATGTGGCTCTACAACGATGAAGTAACGCTCATAGCGGCCAATACATCCAGTACCACTGCCGCCCAGGTTTCTATCAGCCTGCCGCATGAACTCATTACCGAACCGCGTGTATTGTTCCCTACGCTCAGCGAATCGTTTGCCTATCAGAATAAGGTCTTTACCGGAACCCTTCAGCCGGTAGATGTGCAGATTCTACAGGCCAGGCGTTAGCACATCCAGAATCGCCTGATTTACTTTGTGAACGTCATACTTTTCTTCGGCCAGCTTTCGGCTGGCCGTTCCCATTTTTTCAATCAATTCGGGCGACATGATAAACCGTTCGATGGCCGTTTGCAGCGCATTAACATCCTGCTTGGGGATTAAAAAGCCCGTTTCCCCATGAATAACTGTTTCGCGGCAGCCCGGCGCATCTGTTGTAATAATCGGACGCCCCATGGACATAGCTTCCAGAATCGAGCGCGGTGTGCCTTCGCGGTAATACGTCGGCAGGACAAATACACTTGCCCCCGCCAGAAAGGGGCGAACATCCGTCGTATTGCCTAAATACTCGATATATCCCTGCCATTCCTGCACCTGAGCTTCCGAAATGGCGGACGGATTTGAATCATAATGCCCAAGCAGTTGGAACCGGACATGCGGATATTTTTCCTTCAAGGCTTTGGCCGCCTGAGCATATTCCAGAATCCCTTTTTCTTTGATGAGCCGTGCCATCAATAGAAAGGTCGGCGGGTCAGTGACTGGAGGCTGCGGCGCGTAATAATTCAAATCAATGCCAGAGCCGTTAATCAGAAAGGCATGGTTGTGCTGCCGCACCAGCCCCAGACTCTTAAACAGCGCCATGTCATCCGGGTTCTGGAAAAAAACGGCACGGTTGCGGGAGAGGCTGAGGCGATAAAGGAGCTGCACAATCCGGCCAATCACCCGTTTTTTGAAAGTTTCCCCGCCAAACGCATATCCCAGTCCGGTGATGATGGAATAACGACGGGGAACACGCGCCAGCCACGCGGCCAACGACCCATAAATGACGGGTTTGGCAGTATAGGCCAGCGTGGTATCCGGTTTCAGGCGGCGCAGCGTGCGGTACATGGACACCAGCGAACGGAGGTCCTGCACCGGATCGATTCCTGTGCGGGCAAGCTGAATCGATTCAAACTGCGCCCCTTTTGCCTGAAGCTGGTCGGTTGTCCAGTCGTCCTGTTCCGGCGCACACCCGACCACTTCATACCCGCATTTCAACAGCGCATCGATGAGTGGCCCACGAAAATTAATCAGGGAACGCGACCAGCTTGCCAGCAGTACAATTTTCATCGAGTCCCCGCGTGCTGCTTGAGCCATTCCTGTGTGGCCGTTTTGACGTGCTGCAAAAATTCGATGCGTTTTTGTCGGAGGCCAGTTTCTTCAAACTCGTGAGCAATTTCCAGATTTCGCTCCGATTTTTCGCGCATGAGGTCGGGATTGGTGACAAACTGGCGGATTTTTTCCGCTAAGGCCGCCACATTATCCGGTTCAACCATCGACTCCTCATCCAGCAGTTCCGGCACACCGCCGACGGGTGTGCCAATGACGGGCAGCCCTCGCGCCATCGCCTCCACCATCGCACGTGGCAGCCCTTCGGAGCGAGAAGGCAGCACAAACAGGTCGGCCTCATCTAATTTTTCGCGGACAGAACCCGTTCCCGGCAGCAGCCCCAGAAAATGCACCCGATTTTCCACCCCCAAATTACGGGCGCGTTCTTCCAGTTCCGGACGGTGCTGGCCGTCCCCCAGAATAATCAAATCCAGATTTAAATCCTGCCGAATACACTGTGCGAAAGCATCAATGAGAATATCCGGTGCTTTATACATCTGGGCAAGCGACCCCACAAAAATAAGCACCTTCTTGCGCTGCGAATCTGCAAATTTGCGGGGCTGCTCAGAGATAAAATCGCCTTTAATCTGCACGTCAGAAACGCCCACACAGTAGCCTTTGGTGGGGTAGTTTTTTTGCAGATTTTCGCGGGTCACATACCAGCCCGCCGCCGCGTTCCAACACTGTTCTTTCAGGTCATTGACGAACTTCTGGCGGAAATAGGCGCGTAGTGGATGCCGGACTCCGGTGGGGCCAAATACCAGCCAGGGATCCGTTACCACGTTCACGCCATAGGGAAAATGGCGGGTTTTTAATTTTGAGTAGGCGATAGTCCCCAGGGTGGAAGGCACGCGCATAATGACCGCCGATTGAAAATCAAGATAGCCCTTCACCTGCTGATTGACCTGCCAGATTCTGCGGACATATTCCCCGGGACCGTGAAAATCGGGAACAGCCGCGCATTTTACACCGGGCCCGTCGGCACGTTTCAGGGTTGACCCCACGCTTTCGACATCTCGCACCCGTGCAATAAAATGCACTTCGTCAAACACATCCAAAAAGGTTTTCCAGTAAGTATAGGGGCCCTGGGCAGGCGCCCATACCGTCCCATCCGGCAGACGAAGAAAACGATTATCCGTTGTGACCAGTAAACGCACGGGGGAGTCCTTTCCTATTGTACAGTTTCAACTTCGCTCTCTTTGGAGCGCAGCGCAATCGCTAAACTGGCGCAATACAGGCTGAGGAAATGCACCCGATGCGGAATCGGATACAGCGCCTCATCATTCAGCGCCGTGACCAGTAATCCTAATGTGACCCAAAAAATGGAACGCTCATGGCCCTCGTTTTTCCACAGGCGCGACAGCACCGTAAAAGCGAATGCCGCCGCGATACTCAGGCCAAGCAGTCCGGTTTCCATCGTAATTTGCAGATAATTTTGATGGGAATAGTGACCGGTTTCCATGTTGCTCCCAAACCCGCCGCCGATGAGCCAGCGTGTCCAGCTTTGTTTGAGATAGCCAATGTGGTCAGCCCAGAGGGTAGGG
>CAZKZS010000410.1:0-3535 GCA_964557285.1 uncultured Anaerolineae bacterium
GCTACCTAACCATTATAGCCAAATTCCTTATGCCTTAGATATTAGTCAACATCGTGTCACGCGAGGTGGGGGGAGGGCCAGGTTTGGCGTCTATGCCCGTGCCACCACCCGCAATTGGTTCGACCCTACTATTCGTGGTACTAATGTTGGTTTTCGGGTGGCGTGCAGTACGCCTTCTATATTATAGTAAACTAACTGCATTACCCCTGTGCTGCAAATAATTTCTACCCCTCCGTGGGAAGGCGACGGGGCGTCATACGCCCCGCCGTTATGATTCATGGAATTGGAGTAGGATGTCCTCTCAAGTGCGTAACTCTACTCTAAAATCCTGGATCTACTCCAAAATAATCGATGCCAATGAACCCATCTTCGGAGTAAACTTCAACAGTATGCTCTCCGTCAACGAGTGAAAGTGAAATGGACGCTCTGCTAAAGATAGGAGCAGCACCACTGATGGATACCTCATGAGCAGTTCCATCTACCTCTACCACAATTGTTGCATTGCTGATGTAGACGAAAACAATATGAAGTTCAGTTCCGTCAAAGCTAAACACCAGATAATCATCGGAATCGGTACTTTGCAAGTACGAACCGTTCTCCGCAAGCGAAGATTCCACTTCTATCCATTCACCGTCCTGGATAATGCTGGCATCTTCGGCTTGAATGAATTGTAGAATGGTAGAGTCAAGGGACGCTCGCTGGCATTGATTGGTTGCAGCCACCTGAAAGCCCTGTTCAACACCATTGACTCGCAAACGAACCAATACGGCTGAGGTATCAGTAAAAAAGAAATTGGTCGCTTGAGCAGAAACTCGTCCTGAGCCTGTTTCAGGACTCCCATCCACACTCCAGGTATAGGATATAGAACGGGTATTCGGGTTAAAAACACTCCATTTGCCCTGACAAATGGGCGTTAAAATAAGCGTTTTGAGCGTATTTGTTTCACACCCAGCCTCAACTTCACGGCAGCGTGAATCCGTCTGAAATTCGTAATCGGTTACTTCATCAAAGTTTGGTCCGCCGTGCATAAAATCGCTGTTGGGACCTCCCGTGAGCAAGTCATCCCCTGGTTCGCCATAAAGCTGATCGTGTCCCAGGCCGCCGTCTAGTCGGTCATCAAGGCCGCCGCCGTATAACAGGTCATGACCATTTTCACCATAAAGTTGATCGTTACCTGGTGAGCCATCGTTGATGCCCGGTACGGTATCTCGCTCAGCATAACGTCGCTTCCCAATGGTATCGCCATACAATTCATCATGACCAGAGCCGCCATAAAGAATGTCATTCCCGCCATTACCCACTAGGGGAGCGTCATGTCCACTATCGCCATAGAGATGGTCATCTCCCGCGCCCCCGAAAGCGCTGTCATCACCAATTCCAGCTTTTAGCACGTCATTGCCTGGGCCGCCCCAAAGGGCATCAGAACCAGACCCACCAATCACTACATCATTACCAAAGCTGGCGCGTAAGACATCCGCACCCCTGTTTCCTATCAAGACATCATCCCCAGCACCGTCGAAAAGTTCGTCGCTACCACTCCCGCCAACTAAGCAGTCATTCCCTCCTGCTCCATAAAGGTAGTCATCACCGGACTTTCCAAAAATCAAGTCATTCCCATCGGTGCCAAAAATCTCGTCTGAACGTCCTGTGCCATAAATGGGTGGGGCGTCAAAAGCCATGCCGTCACACTCTACGGGTACACCAATATTGGTAAAAATTACCACAGGCGAGCTAATGGGACTGAGCAAATCATTTTGTTGTTCCCCATGTGCAGGGGTATAGGTCCGCACAGCAAGATAATATGTTTTGTCCTTTTGCAGGTTGTCTACCATATAGGTGCTTACCGTCTTGTCGGTGGTTACAACGTAAACCTGGTAAGGACCATCAGGAGAGGTCGCGTAGAGAATTTCATAGTGACCCCCATCTGCTGTATATAGAATAGGTGTCCATGTCAATTGAAAAGCAGTATTTGAAAATGCTACTGCGACGACATTTTGAGGGGCAACTGTTTGAGTCTCGGCCCAGCCGCTTTGACGGTCATCTAGGAAGGTGGTTGTGACCGGGTTACTGCTCTGAAGCATGTTATAGCGAATATCCAGACCGCGTAACCCTGGCAGGCTGGCAAGCGTGGCTGGAAATTCTCCACTCAGTACATTGTTTTGAAGGTACAAATCACCTAATGAAGTCAGATTGCCAAACGTCACCGGGATATTGCCCGTGAGACGGTTATTAGATAAATCTAACCATCTCAAATTCTCCAAATTGCCAAGTTCAGGCGGTATAGCATCCGACAATTGGTTGTTGGCTAGATGCAAAAATTGCAAGTAAGGCATTAAGCCAATTTCAGACGGGATAGGTCCGATGATAGAGTTATCAGACAAATCAAGTTCCTGTAGGTTTTTGAGCAAACCTATTTCTGGAGGAATGCTACCGTTCAGACGGTTTCCTGGCAGTTGAAGACCGATGACATGACCGCCACTACAGGACACGCCAAACCACTGACAAGCTGAAGGGTTAATCATCCAGCCGCCTTTATCTTGCCAACCCTCTCCATTGGTGCTGGCATACAGGGATTCCAATGCCCAACACTCTTCTGCGGGAATCTCCTTAGTATCATCACATGTTAGCGAAGTTACAATGTCGGCCCTAAAGTACAAGAACTGAGATTGAGATTGGGCTGGCTCATTAACCAAAGCAGACATGGTTTCGATACGGTTGTTTGTGCCAACCACAATGATGTACGTTTGGTCCTCGCCAGGCGCTGGCACGGACAAACGGGAAGTTAAATTATTCTCGTCAATGTCATCTGAACAACCCAGTTCTACCCATTGTCCATCCGAGTTTTGTACCCAAATAGCCATCACTGTATCCAAGGTTGATTCCTTGGTGTTGACCTCTAAATTGACACTCCCACTGCCAAACGCATAGTAGTAGCCACCGCCAAACGCATAGTAGTAGCCACCGCCAAACGCATAGTAGTAGCCATCACCAAACGCATAATAGTAGCCGCCACCGAACGCATAATAGTAGCCCTGTTCGTCTGTTACTTTTCTACAGGAGGGAATTAAATCGTTTTCGAGTTCTTCCTGAGAAATCTCTTTGATATCCTCAAAGGGTACGTGTTCAATTCTGGTTGCATTTTCGATGGTATTGTTGGTTGGCAGGGTAGTCCCTCGCTCGGACTCAGATTTCTCGCTTATCAGCTTATTGGGCTGCTCTGCATGAGCATCCGTAAAGGCAACTACTGTAAACGAGTAAGTACGACCTGGCGCGAGGTCCGTCACAGTACACTGAGTTGCGATTTTATCCGATGTAGTGCAACCGTCTCGGATCTCATCTGTTAAATCTGTGCCATATTGAACGATATAACCACCCGGATCACTTGTATAGGCAATAGGTGTCCAGGAAATCACAGCACTTGTTGACGATGGATTTCCGACAGTTACTTGAGTTGGCGCAACCGTCTGAGTAATCGCCCAATCTGGACTCATGTTGTTCAGGAACTCTCTGACTTCTACATCTTTAGCAATTAACC
>CAZKZS010000410.1:3545-4388 GCA_964557285.1 uncultured Anaerolineae bacterium
CGTTGTAATCAATGTTGAGATAGGTCAAACTGGTTAATTGCGGCAGGGTAGAAGTTGCTTGCCCTACGAATAGATTGCCAGCTAAATTAAGGGTTTGCAGGTTAACCAAACTACTCCATCCTGCGGGAAGGATTTGTCCGGTCAAGTGGTTGCGGGATAAATCAAGTTCACGCAGGTTAATTAAGCTAGGAATACTGGCAGGCAGTTCTCCTCGCAAGTTATTTTGTGACAAATTGAGTTCGATTACTTTATTATTGTCACATTTTACTCCGTACCATTGACAAACATCGTTATTCAGCCAGCCCTGGTGATTGGTCCAATTTTCCCCATCTGTATGGAGATAAATCATCTCTAAGGCTTGACATTCGGCTTTAGATACACCCTGAGCGTCTACACAAACAGAGGGACTCGTATTGGCAATGGATTCTTCTGTGTAATCGCTGTAAAGCGCGTTGTGTTGGTCATCATGGGTCGCTGTGTAGCTGCGAATCTTGATGTAATAAGTTTGGCCCGGAGTAAGCCGGTCAATTTCGCACGAGTTTTCGGTCTTGCTGGTTGTACGGCATCCAGGTTGATAGCTTCCGCCCGCCGTCGTGGAATAGAAAACCTCATAGCGGCCTGTATGATTTTGATAGGCGATGGGCTGCCAACTAAGCGTTATGGTATCGGCTGTTGCTAGCTCAATTTGGACCTCGGTGGGAGCAACAGTCTGGGTAGAGGCCCACCCTGCATTCTTCTGATCGAGGAAATCTCTTACCCCGTCGTCGCTAGCAGTGAATCTGTTGTAATCCACCATCAAATTCCCTGGATTAATGTTCACCAGATTAACAAAGCTGGCAGGTA
>CAZKZS010000411.1:0-4376 GCA_964557285.1 uncultured Anaerolineae bacterium
ATCTCTGTTTTCTCCCCGCCTTTCCCGATCCCCTGGAAACTGTCGGAGGGTGAAAACCACTCAGGAGAGGGTTCTCTTTGCTTCATTTGCACGACTAGCAATCAAGGTAAATAAGAGGCAGTAGTCACCTGTAAATGAGATACTAGGTAGCTGTATCACCTCTTATTTGCTTGCTGTTACTATATGATGCTATTCGACCATTACTTAGCTTAGACGTTCACTTCGCAGACGTAAGCTGTTGGTGACGACGCTGACGCTGCTGAAGGCCATGGCAAAGGCGGCCAGCATCGGATTGAGTTCCTGTAAGAACTCCGGTGCAAAACTCACCAGTGCCAGCGCCCCCGCCGCTACCGGAATCAGGATGACGTTATAGCCAAAGGCCCAGAACAGGTTTTCCCAGATGGTTCGCATGGTTATATGCGAGAGTTTGATGGCCTGTGGGATGCTGCGTAAATCGCCGCGCATCAGGGTCACATCGGCGGTTTCCATAGCGATATCTGTTCCCGTCCCAATCGCCATCCCTACATCGGCCTGTGCCAGGGCGGGCGCATCATTGATGCCATCGCCAACCATGCCCACAACCAGCCCTTCATCCTGTAAGGCTTTTACTTTGTTGGCTTTGTCCTCTGGCAGCACTTCGGCAAATACGCGGTCGATACCCACTTCGCGGGCAATCGCTTCCGCAGTGGCGCGGTTATCGCCCGTCATCATGACCACCTGCAAACCCTGCGCTTTCATCTGCTGAACGGCATCCTGCGACCCTTCTTTAATGGTATCCGCCACTGCAATCAGCCCCACCGCCTGATTTTCGATGGCAACCCACATGGCGGTTTTGGCATCATTCTGCAAACGCTGTGCATCCGGTTCAAGACCGTTTAAAGACACCTGATTCGCATTGAGCAGGGCCAGATTACCCAGCAAAATTTTCTGTCCGGCCACCTGCCCCATGACCCCTTTACCCGTTACCGCTTCAAACTGCTGTGGGCTGCTCAGGGAAAGCGCTTTGGATTCGGCTGCCCGAACAATGGCTTCTCCTAAGGGGTGTTCGCTGCCGCGTTCCAGGCTGGCGGCCATCGTCAGCAGGTCATTTTCGCTGCCATTCCAACTTTTACTCACGATGATGTCCGTCACGGCAGGTTCGCCACGTGTCAATGTGCCAGTTTTATCCAGAATGATGGCTTGCATTTTGTTGGCACGCTGCAAGGCATCCGAATTTTTGAACAGAATCCCGTGACTCGCGCCCTTGCCAATACCGACCATAATCGCAGTCGGGGTCGCTAAGCCCATCGCACAGGGGCAGGCAATCACCAGCACGGCAATGGTTCGCACCAGCCCGTCGGTAAAATCTCCTGTAGCAGCGTACCAGATACCAAAAGTACCCAGCGCCAGGACAATCACAATTGGCACAAACACGGCGGAGACTCTATCAACCACACGCTGAATAGGCGCCTGGCTGCCCTGTGCCTGCTCAACCAGTTTGATAATTTGCGCCAGCACGGTTTCGCGCCCGACGCGGGTTGCCTGAAATTGCAGCAGGCCGTTTTTGTTGATGGTTGCGCCCGTGACACTATCCCCTTCGGTCTTTTGAACGGGCAGGGATTCACCTGTAATCATGCTTTCGTCAACGGTGCTTGTACCTTCAACGACCACCCCATCCACCGGAATTTTTTCGCCGGGGCGCACAATGACCGTATCACCCACACGCACCTGTGAAATGGGTATATCCAATTCAACACCATTGCGGACTACACGGGCCGTTTTAGGCTGTAATCCGATGAGGGCTTTGATGGCTTCGCTGGTTTTGCCTTTTGCGCGCGCTTCCAGCACCTTTCCCACTACAATCAGGGTGATGATAACGGCGGCGGTTTCAAAATAGAGGTGCATCCCCAACCCATGATAGCCCATAACAATCGGGATACTATAGAAATAGGCAGCCGATGACCCCAGCGCGACCAGTACATCCATGTTGGCGGTTTTGTTCCGCAGGGCTTTATATGCACCCACGTAATAATCCCAACCGACGTAAAATTGAACAGGCGTCGCCAGCGCCCACAGGAGATAGTTCACCCAGGATTCATGCGCCCACATGCCAAGTATATCCATGTCCCGCAGCATACTGATGAGGAACAGTGGTACGGTGAACACCACTCCCACCAGCAAACGCCGATATTGATGTTTTAACTCCGCCGCCCGCGCTGCCGCTTCCGCATCTTCGAGTTCGTCCTCATCCTCTGTCAGAACGACCCCATACCCTGCCTTTTCAACCGCCGCAACCAGATCACTGGTCTGGACTGTGCCTGCTGCCAGGCGGACAGTCGCCCGTTCGGTTGCATAATTCACCTCAGCGTTTAATACACCGGGGACTTTTTTCAAGGCACGGGTCACGGTGGCGGCGCAGTTGGCACAGGTCATGCCTGTAATTGGCAGTTCCATCTGGGCAACCGGAACGCCGTAACCCGCATGTTCGATTTTCTCCACAATGACCGCTTCATTCAGCACCGCCGGATCATAAATCACATCCACTTTTTCGCTGGCATAGTTGACGGAAGCGCTTTCTACCCCTTCCAGCTTACGGACGGTGCGTTCGATGGTTTTGACGCAGTTCGCGCAGGTCATTCCTGTGATGGGCAGGGTAATTTGTTTGGTAGACATGAATACCTCTCCAGAAATCACCCCCTCCCGATGATGGGAGGAGGCCCTTGCAATTAAAGTGAAATGAGTTCTTGCGCGGGATACTCGATTTCCTTCAAAGTGCTGGCAATCTGTTCCCACGTTGCGGGGGCTTCCCACTCAAAGGTCGCTTTTTTGGTTTCCTGGTCAACTTCGACCCGTTTTACACCGGTCAGTTCACCAATTTCATGTTTCACAGTATGAACACAGTGACCGCAGCTAACGGCGGGAATCAGAACGGTTTTGCTTTCCATGATTTATCTCCATTTAAACACTTCGACAATTTCGGATAATACACGTTCGCGCTCATCAGCCGCATCACCCTTAATCGCCGTTGTTACACAGGTGTGCAAATGAGAATCCAGAAGCAACTGGCTGGTTTTTTCCAGCGCGGATTCAACCGCCTGTATCTGCTTGATAATATCAATACAGTAGCTGTCTTTTTCCAGCATTGTAATGATGCCTTGCAGGTGTCCTACTGAACTTTTCAGGCGGTTAACGGCGTTGATTTTGGCTTGTTCGTCCATATGATTATCCTCCTCCCCTCCCCCTGGGGGTGGGGTATGGCTTAAATATAGCATAGATTTGAGGGCTGTCAAGGTAAAGCCATAACAAACCCCTAACAAATATCCTTAAAAGCCCAGTTACCTTTGCTCTACTTTAACTGTAGCATGTACAATAGGAGCAAGAGTAAACAACATGGGTAAAGGTGTGAGTTCACAGTCCCCTAAACAGCAGTTCATACAGTCCGGCCGGAAAATCCGCGATGCGCTGAAGGAAATGCGTGACCTGGTACGCCGCAGACGCAAAGCCGACCCCTATAATGAAATTTTTGCGGCGCTGGATGAACATGTTGAAAATGCGACAGATGCCCTGATTGTGATGGCAAATACGCTGGAACAAATTTTGCGTCCGGGTGCTGAGGAACTTCACCCTACGTCTAATACGGATATGATGAATCTGCACGAACTTCAGCGTTCTTTAGCAGAAGCCAAAGCAGAACGTGATGAATTGGTTGAAAATCTACAATCTACCCAGGAACAATTGGAACGATACGCGGCTGATTTGCAGGTGCTTTACAGCAAAGAACGGCAAAAGCGGCATGAACTGGCCGAAGCCTATCGCCAGCTTCAGGCTGCCGACCAGTTGAAAGCCAATTTTCTTGGCACCATTAATCACGAACTGACCAGCCCGCTTGTGCCTCTGGATTTGAGCCTTCAAATTCTCGAAAAAGGCAGCCTGGATAACGACCAGCGTATGACGGTGCGGGGGATTAAGGAAAAACTGGTTGAATATAAACGGCAACTGGATGGGGTGATTAAATACGCGGATTTGGTCAATCAAACGCATGTGGTTACAAGAGATTGGCTGGATTTGCACAACCTTATTGACAGCACCCTGCAACCGCTTTATCGGCTGGCCGAGGCCCGTCGTATTTCCGTCATTGTGGATGAAGCCATTCAGGGGATGGAGGTGTACGCCGATGCCGATTTGTTGAGCAGCCTGACTTATCAATTGGTGCATAATGCCATTAAATTTAATCAGGTCGGCGGGCGGGTTCAGGTAGATGCAAAATCCGTTGAGGGGGGGGTGCTGCTCCGTTTTATGGATGATGGCCCTGGTATTCCCAAGCGGATTTTAGACCATTTCGGTGAGGACTTTAATCAGACAGTGGATGCCCTAAAACGTGGTACAGAGGGGTTAGG
>CAZKZS010000412.1:0-4369 GCA_964557285.1 uncultured Anaerolineae bacterium
GCTGCACGGGGTTCAGGGGCGGACAAGAAGATGAATGTAGGGGCGGGGACAAGGGCGGGACGCCCGATACCCGCCCGAACAAGGGCAGGCATCGCTCGTTTCACTCGCTTGTCCCTGCCCCTACGAAATTTCCTTGCGTAGGGGCGCGGTCTTAAGCGCAGCGTGACCCGCCCTGCCCCCTACGATTCGCCTTCCATCAGGCCGATTCCGGTTTCGGGCATCCACTCCGGCCAGCCGACCAGATCGGCAGAAATGTGGGCATCCTGTACGCGGTCAACCACCGGAAAATACGGTTTTAAATCCAGCACGGGCGTGCCGTCAAAGGCATCAATATTGGCGATTTCTACGGCGCTGTCACTTACCTTGAGAATCTTACAGACCGTCGTCATAATAAGATTCGGGCGCACAGGCGAACGGCTGGCAAACACCCCCGCCTCTCGATTTGCGGCATACGGAAGCGGAGTAACAAGCGTCTGGCGAATGTCGGGCTGGTCAAACCGTTCCGCCCACCAGTGAACAATGACATGGCTAAAGGTATCCAGCCCTTTTAACGCGGGACGATAGGAGTCATCAATCTGGACAAAAATGCGGTCATTCTGGCGCTGAATTTTTCCTACGGGCGTGACCTGAAAGGTGTTCATGCGGTTTCCTTATCTCTACACCTTCAGTTTACCGGAACAGGAAACCGCCTTCTTGACCCCAATTGCGGTGTTTAGCGCAGGCGTTTTAAACGCGGATCAAGCACATCCCGCAGTCCATCCCCCAGCAAATTAAACCCCAGCACCCCTAGAATAATCGCAATGGCCGGATAGGTCATCAGCCAGGGCGCAATTTCGGAAATGCCCCGGCTTTCACTCAGCATCACCCCTAAAGAGGGTTCGGGCGGCTGTGTGCCTAACCCAAGAAAGCTCAGCCCCGCTTCCGTTAGCAGCGCCCACGACAGCGCCAGACTGATTTGCACGATTAACACAGCAAAAATATTCGGGAAAATATGCAAAAACAGGATGCGCCTGTTGCCCGACCCCACACACCGCGCCGCCGTCACAAATTCCATTTCCTTAACAGACAGCACAGGCCCGCGTGCGACACGGGCAAAAATCGGGGTGTAGACAACGGCAATCGCTAGAATCGTGTTATTCAGGCCGCTTCCCAATACGGTCACGACCAGCAGCGCCAGCAGAATCGCGGGGAACGCAAAAAATATATCCATGATTCGCATGAGGATAGTGTCAAACAGGCCGCCGATGTACGCGGAAATCGTACCGATGAGCGTCCCCGCCGCGCTGGAAAGGGCAACTGACAGCAGCGATACATAGAGGGAATTGGTCGCGCCCCGGATAATGCGGCTTAAAATATCCCGCCCAAAAATATCCGACCCCAGACGATATTCTTCGCCGGGCGCGGTCAGGCGTTCCCGGGGATGCTGCTCATTATAAGGAAAAGGAGTCGCTTTTAACGCACCTATAACCGCAATAGCAATATATAGAGTCACAATCACCAGCCCGACCATGCCGCTAATACTGCGCGATAGACGGCGCAGCAGGCCAGGTTCTTTTTTAGTAGATAAATCCTGAATTTCAGTTTGCATAGCTGATTCGCGGGTCTATGGCGGCGTAAATTAAATCCACCAGCAGATTGAGTACCACAAAATTAAACGCAATAAACAGCGTCACCCCCTGAATAAGGGCATAATCACGCTGAGAGATGGCCGTCAGCGCCAGCCGCCCGATGCCAGGCAGGGCAAAAATTTCTTCTACAATCACCGCGCCACCCAGCAAATAGCCCAGTTCTACCCCCGTCAGCGTGACCACCGGAATCAGCGCATTTCGCAGGGCATGGCGCAGTACAACGGCTCGTTCACGCAGCCCTTTGCTGCGGGCGGTGCGAATATAATCTTCCCCCAGAATTTCCAGCATAGCGGAACGGGTTGTTCGCATGACCGAAGCCGAAAATGAGAATCCCAGGGTCAGCGCGGGGAAAATCAACTGTTCCAGATTTTTAAGCGGGGCATCGGGAAATTCGGTGTAATCGCCCGTGTTAGGCAGGTAATCAAAATACACGGATAGGGCATAAATCAGCAGGGTCGCTACCAGAAAATTTGGTGCGGCCAGCCCAAACAGCGCAAACAGCCGCCCAATTAAATCCACAACCGTATTATGATATAAGGACGAAAATATGCCGATGGAAACCCCCACCGTCAGCGCAATCACCACGGAAAACAGCGCCAGTTCCAGCGTCACCGGAAAACGGTCCAGAATCAGGTCAAGGACGGGTTCGCCGCGCCGCACGGAATAGCCCAGGTCGCCCTGCACCACATTCCCCATCCAGATGAAATATTGTTCTACATCGGGTTTATCAATCCCTAAATATTCCCGCAGCGCCTGACGCTGGGTTTCAGTTAACATGCCGGCTTCTGTTCCCAGCATGGCCGTGAGGGAATCGCCAGGGACAAGCCGAATCGCAGTAAATACCAGAATTGACACCCCCACCAGCGTGGGAATTACTGCGAGAAGGCGCTGTGCCAGATAACGAAGCATACTAAAGTCCTTATGATATGACCCCCGCCCCTACGGATGATACCCTGTAGGGGCAGGAACAAGCGAGCCACGCGAGCGATGCCTGCCCTTAAAAAGGGCGGGAATCGGGCATAAATGCCCTTTTCCCCGCCCCTACACCCTGTGCAGGGGCAAGGGAAAAATGTTTATCTATTCAACTCCACCTGACTCAGCCCAAAAAGCGAGCCTGTGGGGTTTGGGACAAAGCCAGTAACGTAATTTTGCTGACCTGTATAAAGAAAACCAGTATACAACCAGATCCAGGGCGACATTTCGGCAAGGTGCTGCTGGAACCGGGCAAAAATATCGTAACGATCCCCGATGTCGGTTTCAATTTGCCCCTCTTTCATCAGCGAGTCCAGGGTGTCGTCGATATACCCTGCCGTGTTCGCAAACTGGGCATCCTTAATCCAGTACCGTGCATACATCGTATACGGGTCAGGACGGCCACCGTTCAGCGCAACTGCCGCCATAAAATCCCCTGCCAGCCAGCGCTCTACATACGTATCTAGCGGCAGGACTTCAATTTCAACATCAATGTTAATTTCGGCAAGCTGGCGCTGGATGCTTTCCGCTTCGGCTTCGGCGGTAGGCGGTTCGGCGGTGGCAACCATTACCTCCAGCGTAAAGCCGTCCTCAAGCCCGGCCTCCGCCATCAATTCTTTCGCCCGTTCGATGTCCTGCTCGTAACAGAACAATTCACCCAGGTCAATTTGATACAGAGGAATAGTCAGGGGACCGGTCACAATGCCCTGCCCGTCGGCGGCATCATTAACCACCTGCTGGCGGTCAATGGCACAGGAAATCGCCTGCCGCACTTCCAATTTATCCAGAGGTTCAACGGAAGCCCGCAGTTGCAGCACATGATAATCCAGCGCGGGGGTAAAATTTACGGTGGCATCAGTATCGCCCAGGGGTTGGGCCGCTACTGCCGGATCATTAAAAACAGCAAAATCCAGTTCTCCGGCACGGAAGGCGTCCATCATTTCGGATTCATCGGGCATAATACGGATTTCAATGCCATCCACAAACGGCCCTTCGCCCCAGTAATCCTCATTGGCGCTTAAAATCGTTTCTTCGCCCGCGACCCAGCTTTCCAGCTTAAACGGCCCCGTGCCAATAACCGTAGTAGAAGGGTCGCCCTCAGCAATCAGTTCGGAGGGCAGAATCGCGGTATTGGCGCTTGCCAGCGCTGCTACCAGTGGCACATCCGGCAGCGATAAATTCAGAATAACCGTGTAATCGTCCGGCGCTTCAATCGATTCGATACTCAGCAGATTAGAACGGGTGGCCGCTTTGACTTCTTCATCCAGCAGCCGATTCAGGGAAGCCACCACATCTTCAGAGGTAAAATCTGACCCGTCATGGAAGGTCACACCCTGCCGCAGGGTAAACACAAGCTGTTCACCTTCTTCAGCAAATTCCCAACTTTCGGCCAGCGCGGGAATAATCTCTAATTCTTCATTGGTGCGGAGCAGGGGTTCATAAACCAGTTCCATCAACCGCAGCGAAGCAAACGCCGTTTGTAAGTGGGGGTCAAGCCCCACTGCATCTGCTCCCCGCGCCATTACCAGCACGTTGTCACCCTGCGCCGTCATGGGCAGGGAGGACCCAACTAACATCAGGAGAATGGTAAAGATAAGGACGACCCGTTTCACTATGTTTATCTCCGCTTTCTTTAAACACGGACATATTCATACCCTCACCCCAAACCCATCTCCATTTGAGGCGGACAGTAGGGGCAGGAACAAGCGAGCGAAGGGAGCGATGCCTGCCCTTTCCGTAGGGGGCGGGTATCGGGCGTACCGCCCTTG
>CAZKZS010000413.1:0-4364 GCA_964557285.1 uncultured Anaerolineae bacterium
GATTATCCCTGGGGCGGCGACCCCGACGGGTGTTTTTCTGCTGCGCCAGTATATGCTCACGATTCCCGATGAACTGCTGGATTCGGCACGCATTGACGGCGCAACGGAATGGCGTATCTACTGGCTGATTATCCTGCCTCTGGCACGTCCGGCGCTGGCGGTGCTGGCGATATTTTCGGTCATGTGGCGCTGGAATGACTTCCTGTGGCCGCTGATTGTGCTAAACCAGAATGAACTGTTTACCCTTCAGGTAGGGTTAAATGCGTTTCAAGGTGCGCTGGATATTCAATGGCATTACATTCTGGCGATGACGGTACTTACGCTGCTGCCCATTACGCTGGTGTTTGCTTTTTTGCAGCGTTACATTACCAGTGGCATCGCCACAACTGGTATGAAAGGTTAAGGAAGGTTATGAAGTTTTTTTTAGACAGCGCTAAAGTTGATGAAATTGGCTACGCGCTGGACAATTGGGATATTGACGGGGTAACAACCAATCCGCGTCATGTACAGGTTTCTGGCAAGCCTTTCCTGAAGGTTGTTCAGGAAATCGGCAGGCTGGTCATGCAGGCGGGCATGGATAAAACTGTATCCGTCCAGACCAATCCCCACCATCACAATGATGCCCACGCGATTATTGAGGAGGGCTTAAAACTGGCGGATTTAAGCCAGAATTTTGTCATCAAAATGCCGTGTACAGAGTCAGGTTTTCGGGCGTGCCGCGAACTGACCGAAAAAGGGGTGCGCTGCAATTTGACCCTGTGTTTTTCGGCGGTACAGGCGCTTCAGGCCATGCGAATGGGTGCGTTTTACGTTTCCCCTTTTATTGGCTGGAAAGAAGCCAATGGCGAAGAAATCCGTCAGTTTATTGAAGAATGTGTCGCCATCCGGGATAACTACGGTTATGGCACGGAGATTCTGGTGGCGGCGGTGCGGAACGGGCGTCAGATTGTGGAGGCGGCGGTTACAGGGGCGGATATTGTAACGGCTGGATTTGATGTGTATCAGACCGCTTTCCAGCATCCCTATACGGTAGATGGGTTGGGCAAATTCCAGAATTTCTGGGATCAAACCCCCTATGATGAATAAGTGAGGATACATGGTTGCTGAACAGGTAAAAGAATATACGACTTCAACCACAGGCGGCAGACCCCCAAAAATTGTTGTACTTGGGGCGGGCAGTGCTATTTTTGGGCTGGGGGCGCTTTCGACCATGATGCAGTCGGCGCAGTTGCGCGGGGCAGAACTGGCACTCGTGGATATTGATGAGTCCGGTCTGGAGACGATTACAAAACTCGCCCATATGATGAATGAGGCATGGGACTCCGGGATTCAGCTTTCCGCCTCCACCAACCGCCGGGATGTGCTTGCCGGTGCGGATATTGTGCTGGTATCGGTACAGGTTGGCCCCCGTGAGGAAGTCTGGGAAATGGATTGGCGGATTCCCTTAAAACATGGAGTCCGGCAGCCCTATGCAGAAAACGGCGGCCCTGGCGCATTTTCCCATACTGCCCGTAATTTGCCCCTGATGCTGGATATTGCCCGCGACATGGAGGAACTTTGTCCCGATGCCTGGTATTTTAACCTGACCAATCCCCTCATCCGGCTGACACGAGCGATTCACAAATACAGCAAAATTAAAGTGCTTGGGCTGTGCCATCAACTGCTGTGGGGGTATGCGATGGCGGGCGCAGTGCTGTCGGAGCGGTTTCATATTCCCCTGCCGGAGCATTTCCATGTGCATACCGACGCGGATAACATGCCGAATTTTATTCCGGTTGCACGGGCCGCGCTGCAACATCTCGATATTAAAGCGGCGGGCATCAATCATTTTTCCTGGGTGTACGATATTCGGGACAAAAAAACCGGAGAAGATTTGTATCCCCTGCTGCGGGAAACGTGGCTGAACAGGTATCGCAAGGATTTTGAACCCCTGACCCGTGAGGTTTTTGAAATTTACGGGATGATGCCTACCGCAGGCGACAGCCACATGTGTGAGTATCTCACGTTTGTGACCGACCCCATTACCAAACCCTGGGAAAAATATGACCTTAAACTGCAAAGTTGGGATGGCAACCGCCGCCGCCGTGCCAGCCGCAAGCAGTTAGCGCTGGATATTGTCGAAGGGCGAAAGGATGTTAACGAACTGCGGGATGTCTGGCGTCACAACATGCTGGATGAGGGGATTCCTGAACTGATTGCGGGAATCATGTACAACACCAATTATTATCATCAGCAGTTGAACATTCCCAACAGGGGTAATATTCCCAATCTGCCTTACGATACGATTATCGAAGTGCCGGGCATAGTGTCCGGTTTTGGGATTCAGGGACTGGCCTTTCCGCCTCTGCCGGAAGGAATCGCGGAACTGTGCCGACGGGAACTGGTTCGCACGGAAATCGTGGTTGATTCGATTGTGCAGGGCGACAGGCAGCTTGCATTACAGGCGCTTTTGCTTGACCCCATGGTGACCGATATTGATACCGCGCGGGCAATTCTGGAAGATTTACTGAAGGAATTTGCCCACTATCTACCAACGTTTAGCTAAATCATGGAACTGGCAGAACTGTTTTATCGCTTTGGGGTGGCGCTGGTATTAGGAGCGCTGCCCGGATTCCAGCGTGAATATGAAGAAAAGGACAGCCAGGAAACCACTCGTCCGGCAGGCGCACGCACGTTTACGCTCATCTCCCTGACCGGATGTGCCGCAGCGCTGGCCGCCGATGAAGCTGAGTCGGCCTGGGTGTTTGTGGCTATTTTTATCTCCATGTGCGCCCTGATTATCGCGGCCTACATTATCACTTCCAGGCATCGCACAGGCATGACCACTGAAGTAGCGTCGATTCTCATCCTCATTGTGGGGGCGCTGTGTTACTGGGGGGAAATCACGCTGGCGGGGGCGCTGGCCGTAACCACGACGGTTCTGCTTTCTGTGAAAGGGCAGGTGCAGCACTTTGTCCGCAGTTTAACGCCGGAAGATGTGCAATCGACCCTGATTTTTGCGGTGATTACGGTCATTATTTTGCCTGTTTTACCGGATGAGGGCATCGGGGAAAAACCCTTTGACGTGATTAATCCCCGCCAAATCTGGCTGATGGTGGTTTTTATTTCTGGCATCAGTTTTCTGGGCTATATCCTGAATAAGGTGATTGGCACAAGTCGCGGTGTGGTTCTCGGCGGGCTGCTGGGAGGGATGGTATCCAGCACGGCCAGCACCATGTCTTTCGCACAGCGGAGTCGGGAAAACCCCCAACTGGCAAAATCGCTGGCGCTGGCAATTATGCTGGCGTGGACGATGATGTATGCCCGTATGATGGTCATTGTCGCGGTTGTAAGTCCCCGGCTGCTGAATGAGGTGTGGCTGCCCCTGCTCCTGAATCTGCTGGTGGGGGTCGGCTACGCGGCCTGGCTGTACACTTCACAGGGGGAGCATACCAGCGAAGATTTCCAGTACAACAACCCGTTCCGGCTGCGGCCAGCGCTGGAATTTGGGGCGCTGTTTGCGCTGATTTTGCTGGTGGCACGCACCGCGCAAATTTACCTGGGCGACGCGGGTATTTATCTTTCCAGTGCGATAGGTGGTTCAGTGGATGTAAACGCGATTACGCTGTCAATGGCTGACCTGACGATTAACAACAGTATCGGTGCGACACTGGCGGCGCAGGCGGTGATTCTGGCCGCGATTAGTAACACCCTTGTCAAAGGCGGCATGGTACTGACGACCAGCGCCGCCGAATTACGCAAGGCGATTCAACCGGGTATTGTCCTGCTCATTGCGGCAGGTGTGATGGTCATTTTTTTGATTTGAAAGGATTTCCAGATGAAAAAAGTTTTCGTCATTGACGAAAAAGATAATGTGGGGACAGCTGTGCTTGACCCCCTGACAGCAGGAGATGAGGTTGGCACCAATGGCGCGGTCACAGACATGGTTTTAAAAGCCAACAGTGACATTCCCTTCGGTCACAAAATTGCTTTGCGAGACATTCCTAAAGGCGAAACCGTCATGAAATATGGCCTGAGCATTGGGAGCGCGACACAGGATATTCAAAAAGGCGACCATGTGCATATTCACAACGTCGAAAGCAATCGTGGGCGCGGCGATAAAGTTGCAGTTAACTAAGGAGATAAAAAATGACTGAATTTTTAGGCTATGTTCGGCCTGATGGCTCGGTTGGGGTGCGGAATATTGTACTGATTTTGTCCGGTACCGTATATGCGAATAAGCTGTGCGACCATGTAGCAAATATTATTTACGGGGCGGTTTCTATCACGCACCCTCTGGGACGGACTCAGGTCGCGCCGGACTTACGCATGACACGTCGTTTCCTTTCCGGCACAGGTGCGAATCCGAATATTGCGGCGGTGGT
>CAZKZS010000414.1:0-4297 GCA_964557285.1 uncultured Anaerolineae bacterium
CTGGCAAATGCCTTTGACCTTCCTCCCGAAAAACAGCGCCGTCGGCTCTTATGGGGCATGGGGCTGCTGCTGGTGGCGGGATACACCAAACAGCTTGCCGCGTATACCTGTGCAGCCGGGTTTCTCTGGCTGTTTATTCGCACTCCCCGCCGTGCGATTGTCTACGGGCTGGGACTCGGCGCGGCGGCAGGGCTGATTTTTCTGGCGCTGAATATCGTCACAGAGGGGCAGTGGTACACCAATATTGTAGCGGCCAACGTGAATCAGTTTATCATGTCGCAGTTTACTGGCCTGCTTAAGCAGTATGTCCGGCTTCACTGGCCGATTCTGCTGCTGGCGACGATGCTTTCTGTTTACGAACTGTATTTCACGCGCCTGTCGGTATATGCAGTCTGGTTTGTGGTGGCAACCGTCAGCACCATAGGCGCGGGCAAATGGGGCGCTGGTGACAGTTACTTTGCGACCAGTCTAGCAGCCGCCTGTATCCTGGCAGGTATTTTTATTTCGCGCACCCTCAATCAAAACTGGGTTTTTGCGGAAAATTACCTGTCCCGTCCGTTTTTAAAATACACCCTTCCTCCGGCTGTCAAACAGGGTATGGGGGTGCTTTGCCTTGCCCTGATGATTATTTATGGATTTACCGTCATCAAAATGCCGACCAGCGGTGTTGTATTTGAACCTATTAGTGAGGCTTTAGGGTTTGAACCTGCCCCCGGACATCGTTATCCTCTGTATGATGCGGCAGGATGGACGACCGGTTACGCCACTATTGGACATTTGACCTCGCAGGAAGATAAAAAGAACGGTTGGAAGATTGTAGACCGTATCAAAGCCAGTGACCTGCCTGTGCTGAGTGAGGAAGCAGGATTCAGCCTTCAGGCCGGACGGGAAGTGATTAGCAACCCGACTCAGCTTTTAAACCTGTATGAAAACGACATGTTTAACCCCCGCGAAATGATTGAGGTCATCGAATCACAGGGATTCGGGCTGATTATCTTTCGGGCGCAGTTTTACCCTGAACCCGTGCTAACCGCGATTTACGACGCGTATGAGCCACAAGAAGTTATTCCGATGAACGGGTTTAATTATGAACTCTGGTATCCGGCGGCAGATTGGCAACTTCGGCGCAGCATCCGGGATTACCTGAACAGCCAGCCGACGGAAATTTTAGAAGTGGATATTCCTACAACTATTGCAGACCCTGAAGCATGGATGTTTGCCATGATGAATCGGTGGGGGTGGACTCCCGTGATCGCGCTGGAATCTGCGCCCGTTTCCGCCTGTAAAGACTATCCATTTATCCGTCTGGAACAGCAGATAAAAATCATGCGCTGTGCAGAGAAATTAATTTTTCAGCCATAGCGGTTATAATGAGGGCAAAAGAGAGGATAAGGTAAATGAGCGAGCAAGATAACACAAAAGGCGGATTTCCCCTTTTCCCTGTTTTTACCGGAATGGCGCTGGGTTACTATTTCTGGCTGCGCCCGCGTATGCTGAACTGGGGAACAAAATTAGGGGAAGCGGAACAGCAGTTTCCTGGCGACGATTTGATTTTACGCCCGAACTTGCAGGCCACTCGTGGGATTGATATTCAGGCTGCACCGGAAGCGGTCTGGCTCTGGCTGGCACAAATGGGACGGGATACCACCGGATTCTATAACCTTGACCCCCTGAGCAATCGAGGGATTCCAAGCGCCAACTACATTCGCCACGATTTGCCGGAAATCAAGACGGGTATGGAACTGGATAATGGCCTGAAGGTGCTGCGTCTGGAACAGCCCAATTACCTGATTCTGGGTGCGTTTGATATGCCAAATTGGTTCGGGACAACCACCGATTTAGTGGTTTCTTACATTTTGCTGCGACAGCACGGACAGCAAACCCGTCTGGTAGTCCGTGTGCGCGGCTACAGCATGGGGCTGCCGGGCAAACTCTATAATCTCCTTTACGAGCCGATAGAATTTATCCAGACCACAACGCAACTTCGCAATATTGCGGAACTGGCACAGGCGAATAAAGAAATTTTTGTGGATAGTAAACAAAAGTCCAACGGTAATATCCGTGAGAGGGCGTTATGACTGATGCCGAACTTGCCATTTTGAGTATTATTGCTGAAGCCCCGATTACCGGATATGACCTGCAATCGGTTTTAAATGAGCGTAATATCCGCGCCTGGACGCTGATTGGCACTCGTTCAGTTTATTACGTCATTGATAAGCTGGAAAGCCAGGGGCTGATTGAAGCGGTGAACCGGGAGGAAATCGAACATCAGCGCGATAAATTGTTCCGGTTAACGGGAGCAGGTATAGGCATTTTACAAACGGCTATCACCGATAGGCTGTCTACCCCTCACCATCTGCCGTACAGTTTTGATATTGGCCTGGCGAATCTGCATGTGCTAAAAACCTCTCAGGTGCGGCACTCCTTAAAAAGCTATCGGGCAGGGCTGCAAACCCAGTATGACCATCTGGTGCAGCAGCTTGACCATTTAAGCACCCAGAATATTCCCTTCCACATTGTGTCCATGTTTGAGCATCAAATTGCGCTGCTAGAAGCGGAAATTGTCTGGTTCGATAAATGGTATGAAAGCTGGGAAGTGCAAGCGCCTGTGGATGTCACGCCACCTGCGGCCAAAGATGAGGAAGAAACGCCGCGTATGCAGCAGTTAATCCTGCCTCAGGATCAGGAATCGTTCCATAAACATGCCACCCGTGACCACCGCAAAAAACCGGATCTTTCCCCTGATGACATGCCCCCACCCCCCAAACGTCGCAGTTCCCGCAGTGATGCAACCCGTATCAGCAAAAAAACGGATACCCTGAACAAGGAAAATTAAGTTTTTAGGAGATTTGATGACCGACATTCAGACTCATATTCAATATATTTACGACAATGCCCCGGCCATTCGCCAGATCATGCAATCTGTAGGGGTCACTCCCGCCGATATTCAGACGATAGACGACCTGCAAAAAATTCCTGTTACTTCTAAAGATAAACTTCAGCAAATGCAGCAGGAAAACCCGCCGTTTGGTGGATTTGTAACGGTTCCCATCAAAAAATTGCAGCGTATTTATCTCTCACCGGGGCCCATTTACGACCCGCACGGTTACGGAGATGCTGCTGCACAGGAAGCAGCCCAGGAAGCCTTTACCAGCGCCGGATTCACGGATGAAGATATTGTCCTGAATACGTTTTTGTATCATATGGTTCCGGCGGGTCTGCTGATGGATGAGGCGCTTTCTTCTATCGGTGCAACGGTAGTTCCCACTGGTCCGGGCAACCTTGAAGTGCAAATTAAAGTGATTCTTGATTTAAAAGCAACGGCTTACGTCGGCACGCCCAGTTTTCTCGAAATGATTCTGGCAAAAGCTGAAGAAATGGGGATTCCGCGCCTTCCGCTTCAAAAAGCCTTTTTTTCCGCCGAACCCTATACTCCTTCGCAGCGACAAAAATTTGAAGGCACTTATGGAATGGTCACATCACAGGCTTATGCCACTGCCGATTTAGGGATTCTGGCCTATGAAATTCCTGGCAAAGCAGGTTTGTATGTGCCGCAGAATGTGATTATTCAGGTATGCAGCCCGGAAACGGGTGAGCTGCTGGCAGAAGGCCAATTAGGAGAAGTGGTCGTGACCAGTTTGAGCCGCACCTACGCCCTGATTCGTTTTGGCACAGGCGACCTGTCTATCTTAAAAACCGTTACCCATGACAACGGCACGACTCAAAAATGGTTGCAGGGCTGGATGGGACGTTCCGGTGAGGCAATCAAAGTGCGCGGCATGTTCCTGCATCCCAATTCTCTGAAAGCGGCGGCGGCCGCTTTTCCGGCGGTGAAGCAGATTCAGGCCGTCGTGGGGCGGGAGGGCGCACGCGATACGGTTGTCCTGCATGTTGTTGCCGAAGGGGACATAAATCAGGATGACCTTTTAAAAGCCGTCAAAGATGCCGCCCGACTAAGTATCGATTCCGTTGAACTTGTAGAAAGTATTGAAGGAACGCGACTGATACGTGATACGCGAACCTTCATTTAAGTTTCTGATAACAATCTGATAGGGAGTCCCCAAACACTGTGTTATGATTCTAAACACTTTTGCGGACTCAAGATTTCCAAAGGTTTGCCATGTCTAACAAGCCGGAAAAACCGCTGAATGAACACACTTACGATTGGTTTCGGCGTATGGTGATGGCGCGGCGCAACAGTTTGTGGCAGCCCGCTACCGATGCGTATGAGGCTGAGGATCGTTTTATCGTCGTCATAGAAATGGCAGGGATGCAGGCCGGAAATTTTACGGTTACA
>CAZKZS010000415.1:0-4254 GCA_964557285.1 uncultured Anaerolineae bacterium
GCAGAGCATCGGTCTCCAAAACCGAAGGTTTGAGGTTCGAGTCCTCATGCCCCTGCTCGAAAAGTAGGCAGTCCACAAATGGCTGCCTATTTTTATTTATGAAGGGAAAGACTATGTTACGAGAAACACCCGTTCCCTACCGCGTTTGGGGAACTGACATTGAGCAAGGGGCGCTGGATCAAATTAAACAGGCGGCGGAACTTCCTGTTTCTGTGCAGGGGGCGCTGATGCCGGATGCTCATCAGGGCTACGGGCTGCCCATCGGTGGGGTGCTGGCGACTCAGAATGCTGTGCTTCCCTATGCGGTGGGCGTCGATATTGCCTGCCGCATGAAAATGACTATTTTTGACGTTTCTTCGCATGTGCTGGGGCAAAAACGAGACAAATTCCGTAAAATCATCGAAGACTGTACGGTTTTTGGCGCGGGTGGAGAATGGAGCGATCCCCACGACCATGCAGTGATGGACGATCCAGCCTGGAAGGAACTGCCCGTTGCCCGTGAGATGAAAACCAGAGCGTGGCGGCAGCTTGGGACAAGCGGCGGTGGCAATCATTTTGTGGAATTTGGAGTCCTGACCGTTCACGAAACCATTTCCGGCGAAACCAGTGTAGAAGGAGAAGGCTCACGCAGTTTTGGCACGATTCCGCCAGGAACGTATCTGGCGCTGCTGAGTCACAGTGGCAGCCGGCACCTGGGAGCAAAAATTGCGGAATATTACAGCCACCTGGCAATGGACTTGCATCCCGAACTGCCTAAAACCCACAAACATCTGGCGTGGCTGGATATGAATAATCTGGGGGCAGAATACTGGGCGGCGATGGCGCTGGCAGGCCGCTACGCCAGCGCGAATCATGCAGTTATTCATCATCTGATTGCCGAAAAGTTGGGTTATGATGTGCTGGGCGGGGTAGAAAATCATCACAACTACGCCTGGAAAGAAATCGTGAATGGGGAAGAAGTCATTGTACATCGCAAAGGCGCAACGCCTGCCGGATTGGGGGTTTATGGTGTCATCCCCGGTAGTATGATTGCCCCCGGTTTTGTGGTGCGCGGTAAAGGCTCAGAAGAATCCTTAAACAGCGCAGCGCACGGCGCAGGGCGGCGGCTTTCCCGCAATGCAGCCCTGAAAAGTTTTAATTGGGAGCATGTGGAGGCTAAACTGAAAAGCGCAGGTGTAGAACTGATTTCGGCTGGGCTGGATGAAGCTCCCGGCGCGTATAAAGACATTCGAGAAGTGATGGCAGCGCAGGCGGATTTGGTCGAAACGCTGGCCGAATTTACGCCGCGTCTGGTCAAAATGGCCGATGATGGCAAGGGCAAAGGCAAACGCCGCCGCAGATAGCCATTTTGTGTTAAACTTTGAGGAATTTCATAAACTAGGATAAAACGATGCGTTACGTTGGACTGTGTTTGATTCTGCTCCTCCTTTTACCCTTAACGGCCAGCGCCCAACAGCCCATCAACTATGGCGATACGGTGACAGGCAGCATCAGCAGTGACACCCCTATTCTGGAGTATCAATTTGCAGGGACAGCAGGCGACGTAATTACAATTTTGATGGAAGCGACTGAGGGAAGCGCTCTGGATAGTTATCTGCGGTTGTTGGACAGCACGGGCGAAGTGCTGACAGAAAATGATGATGCAGCCGACGTGACGATTGACGCCGCTATTAACAGTTTTGCCCTCCCCGCCGATGATACATACACTATTCAAGCCTCACGGTACGGGTTAGAGGGGGGCATTTCTACGGGAGATTTTCAGCTTACTCTGATGCTCGAAAGTGGAGAAACGCCTCAGCAAGAAAATACGGAAGTCCCATCCGAAGCCAACACCATCATCTATAACACCCCTGTCACTGGCACGATTAACGCTCAGACGTTTGAGGAACGCTGGCAGTTTTCCGGCACAGAAGGCGATGAAATTACCATTCGGATGTCGCGGGTTGACCCTGCCAGCAATCTGGATACCTTTTTGTATTTGCTGGACAGCGAAGGCAACGAACTGGCCCAGAATGATGATGCCGCCTTAAGTGACGATTTATCGACCTCCGAAATTTTAAACTTCGACCTGCCTTATACGGGAACATATACCATCGTAGCAACCCGCTACGGGGGTGCTGAAAGCACGTCCACCGGTGATTACACCCTTGAAATTTTAACCCGTGACGAACCTTCTGCTGTTCCCACCGAAGAATTGCCTGGTGGGGTTCAAATCGAAGGGCAGGCCGTGCGTTACGGGATGTTTGTACAGGATAGCCTGGAAGCCAATGCCGCCCCCAAAATTTATGATTTTGAAGGGCAGGCAGGTGACATCGTGACAATTTCTGTAAAACGGCAAAGCGGCGATTTTGACCCAGTATTGACTCTCCGTGATGAGGGTGGGAATGTCATCGCTGCGAACAGCCGCTTTAACGGCGCGTCGGATGCCCGCATTGTCGGCATAGAACTAACCAGCGCTGGCACTTATCACATTGAAGTACAGGCGGAACGGGGCAGCAGTGGCGATTTTGTGCTATACTTGATGGAAGCGGACACGGTAGTTTCGGCAGCAAGTCCTGAGCCTGCTGTAACAGAAGAATTTACGCCCGAAGCGACTCAGGCACCCGATTTAACCGATGCGGTGCTGACTATCATACTTAGCTGGAACAGCACCGCCGATTTTGACCTGCAAGTGACTGAGCCAGACGGTGCAGCCATTGATTATTTCAATCCAGAGGCCGAATCCGGCGGGGCATTTGGCGGTGACGCGAACGGCGGTTGCAGCCAGACTCAAGAATCTCCTTCTGAAACCGTCTATTGGGAAAATGAACCTCCTGCGGGAATGTATGAGATTGGTGTCGCCTATGTTTTTCCATGCGGCGCGTCTGACCCCGTACCCTTTACCATCACCATCAGCCGGAACGGAGAAGTGATAGAAACAATTGAAGGTGAGTTAAATCAGGGCGGTTTCCAGTCCTATGAGTGGACGCTGGAATAGATTGTTTTTTCTCCTGCTGCTGGTTGTGGGCGTTGGGTCGATTCATGCCCAGCGCCCCCTGCCTGCCCTGAGCCAACTGGCGGTAGAAGGGCAGGTTGTCCTATTTTATCCTGAAGGCTGGAACTACACTGAACGGGACAATGGTTTTTCTATCACCGGAAGCACCATTACGATTACCGTGGAAATCGTAACCGATATTCCGTCCGATTTTGACCTGCTGCCCGATTGGATGCTGGAAAATCTGGAACTTCCGGCCAATACCCAGTTTCAACGGAAAACCTATGGGGGAATTACAGGCTGGCTGGCACAGGGAACACTGCCGGATAATCGGTATGTCGCAAAGGCAGTTTTACCCGAACATCAGGTCGTAATTCAAAGTGACTCCAGTGCCAACACGCTGCGGCAGGATGCGCCCCTCATCACCGCTATCTTTGATAATGTGATGATTCTGCCAGCGACGGCCGACTCGTTGAGACTCCCCATCAACTGGGTTTTTATACAAAATCCTCAGGGTCTATTTATCGCGCCTGATACGATCAGTTTAGAGCAGCAAAAACGGGGAGAAATTCCTCCTCTGTTAGGGGCAGTCCTGAGTTTTGAAAACAAATCCCTGGATACCCTGCTTAGCGCTGATCCCGAAAGCGAAATACGGAATTTTACAGTGAATGGGCGTCCGGCGGTGCTGCAACTGCGGCTCAATCCGACCACCCAAACACCGGAACTTCTACTCATGCAGGAGGACGAAACGGGACTGCTGGTGATGACCGCCAGCACCTTAAACGGTAATAATTTAGTTAGATTTTTGCCTCACTTACAGGCAATTTTTGCCAGCGCCGCCGCGAATTAAGAAATTTTAAAATCACACTCATACATTTGTGCTAGCCCGCTATTCGTGAAATCTGATACAATGAACATCGGTAGGACACACGATCAGAGAGTGATTCTACAGGAATCAACCCTGGTAGACCGAAAGGAGTTTTCTCGGTGCCGCAGGGTCAAGTCTTATTGCTTAATGGTCATACGTGGGAACCGATTGCCATCATCAGCGTTCCCCGTGCTGTCAATCTCCTGATTTCCGGTAAGGCCGTTGTGGTCGAGGAGACAGGACACTTTTTGCGGACGGTTCGGGAAGCCTTTGCTATCCCGTCTGTTATCGCGCTGCGCCGCTACATTAACGTGCCACGCCGTCAAGCGCCCTGGAGTCGTAAAAGCGTCTTGATGCGCGACGAGTACCGTTGCATCTACTGTGGGATTCATCCCGGTGAAATGCAGTCCGG
>CAZKZS010000416.1:0-4239 GCA_964557285.1 uncultured Anaerolineae bacterium
GCCCCACAGGAAGATGTTGAACTGGGCGGCGTTGGGGAAGAAGTGGCCGAAGAAGAATCCGTTCACCGCACAGGGCTGTTCCTGCCCGAAGAAGCGGCGCAGCCTGCCGACCCATTTATGAAAGAACCGCCTGCCCGTAAACCTGCCCGTGAGATTTTTGTCCCCCAGGAACAGCCATCGGACAGCGATTTGCTCAAGTTTTTTGTCGATGATACCCGTATGCGCGAATTATATTCGCAAATCGAAGCGCTGTATGAAGAAATTGTTGCCAATGTGCGCGGCGAACGGGGCAGCACCGATGTATACCAGGAAGAACTGCTGCAAGCCAGCAATTTACTGCTGCAATCCCGTGAAAATTATGACGAAGCACGGGCGATTGTCTACCGGATTCGGGCGGATTTAGCCCGTGAGCGCCGCGTGGCCGAAGATATTGCCCGTTACCGCCCTACCATCACTATTGTTTATATAACGATGGGACTGCTGTTTCCAGTTTTTATCCTGCTGGGAGGGCTGTTTACTTCCCTCACAGAACGGCTGGATATTTCCTGGTTTGGGCAGGCGTATTATCCCGCAATGGCTGGTTATCTGGGGGCGCTGCTCTTTAGCGTGAACACCCTGTATAAACATACCGAAGTAGAGCCAGATTTTGATCCGATTCGACTCAACTGGTATCTCATTAACCCCCTGATGGGACTTTTAACCGGATTCCTGGTCTATTTGTTCATCTGGACAACCGTAGAAACCTCCCTCAGTGGAAATGTGAGTGAGGTAACAGGGCAGTCCGCAATGGCGATGCTGTTGGCCGCCGCCGCCGGATACAATCAGAACATTGTTCGGGGCATTTTAGGCTCGGTGCAAAATCGGTTTTCTGGCAGCAGTAAAAGCAGTACGCCCCAAGACAAATCATAATGAGTGAACCCCTGCAACGCGCCATCACCTCGCTGGAAGGGCTGTCCGTTGCGGATAGCCTGGGGGGATTTTTTGAGGGATTTGGCGCGTCGAGCATCCACTACTATATCCATTCACGCCAGCTTCCCAACCCGCCCTGGCATTTTACCGACGATACCAACATGGCGCTGTCCATTGTATCCATTTTGCGGCAGTGTGGCCGGATTCATCAGGACAAACTGGCACGCAGTTTTGGCGAACATTTTGATAGGACACGCGGCTATGGGTTAGGAGCGCGGACGCTGCTCTCGCGGATTCAACTGGGCGCGTACTGGCGAGATTTAGCCCCTGAAATGTTCGGCGGTGCGGGGTCATATGGCAACGGCGGCGCGATGCGGGTTGCCCCTCTGGGCGCGTATTTTGCCCATGATATGGAGTTAACGGTTCAAAATGCCCACCTGTCTGCGGAAATCACCCACTCCCACCCTGAAGGAATCGCGGGTGCGGTGGCGGTAGCAGTTGCGGCGGCGGCGGCAGTACAGGCGCGCGAACAGGGATTTAAACCCTCTCCCCGCACCTTTCTGGAACAGGTCATTGTCCATGTGCCAGAAGGCAAAGTGCGGCAGGGCATCCTGAAAGCCATTGAAATTGGGGAAAAAGTGGAAGTCAGGACGGCGGCGGAAATCCTGGGGAATGGCAGTTTTATTTCCGCCCAGGACACCGTACCGTTTGCGCTGTGGAACACGGCGCGGCATCTTGATAATTACGAAGAAGCCATCTGGACGACCCTGAGCGCGGGTGGTGATTCCGATACGCTGGCTGCCATCGTCGGCGGAATCGTGGTACTCTATGCGGGCATCGAAAGTATTGCCAGCGCGTGGCGTGAACGTCGTGAACCCCTGCCCGCCTGGTATCTTGAGGAAAAAACACCGGATTAAACATGCCTAATACCATCGTGGTCAAAGTTGGCACGAGTACCCTCACCCGGGGGACAAAACACCTTTCCAGACCCATGATGCTCGAAATTGTACGACAGATCGCTGCCCTCCATCACGAAGGTCATCGGATGATTCTGGTCACATCGGGCGCGATGGCCGCCGGACGAGAACAGCTTAAACAAAACGGATTTCCCGCCTTTTTACCCGTCAAACAAATGCTTTGCGCGGTAGGCCAGAGTCAGTTAATGCGCCTCTACAGCGACCTTTTTGCTCTATATGAGGTGCAGGTGGGGCAGGTGTTAGTCACCGGAGATGATTTAAGGCGTCACCGCACCCGCTACCTGAATGCCCGCGATACGCTGAATACCCTGCTGGCTTACGGAATTGTGCCGATTATCAACGAAAACGATACCGTTGCTGTTGAGGAAATTAAAGTCGGGGACAACGATAATTTATCCGCCCTGATTGCCAGCATCATTAACGCCGATTTGCTGCTCCTGCTGACTGACCGTGACGGCCTGTATGACAAAGACCCGCGCCAGTACCCGGACGCTCAACGGATTGAGGTGGTCGCCAAAATTGATGATACGATTCGCGGCAGCGCCAACGGCACATCTTCCAGTGGACTCGGCATCGGCGGGATGCAAACCAAAATTCAGGCCGCAGAACTGGCTGGACGCAGTGGCATTGAAACCGTCATCGCCAATGGTTCAACCAGAGACATTATTTTACGCATTGTCGAAGGGGAATCATTAGGGACGCGCTTTTTGCCGCCTGCGCCGCGTGTGGAAAGCCGCAAACGCTGGCTGCTTTCTGAACCGCCGCAGGGTAAATTAACCATTGATTCCGGCGCGTGCAAAGTTTTGCTTAGCAACGGGGCAAGTTTGCTGCCTGTAGGTGTGCGGCAGGTCGAAGGCCATTTTCTACGCGGCGCGAGTGTGGCGATTCTGGATACTGAGGGTAATAAAGTGGCGCACGGCCTGACCAACTACGACAGTGATGAACTTCGCCGCCTGTGCGGAGTGAAATCTGACCAGATTGAAACCATTTTAGGGTACACTTACGGGGATGAAGCCGTTCACCGCGATAATTTAGCCCTGCTGCAAAGAGAAAAAGCTGATGATTAACATGGAAGCCATTGGGCAACAGGCAAAACAGGCCGCCCGTCGTTTACGTACCTTTGATACCGAAGCCAAAAACTGCGCTCTGCTCGCTATTGCGGACGCGCTGCATGAGCAGCAGGAAGTGATTTTGCGCGAAAATGCGAAGGATGTGGAAGCGGGTCGCGCTTCCGGCATGAGCAGCGCCCTGCTTGACCGCCTGAATCTAAACGGGCGGCTGGAAGGCATAATCGCGGACGTGCAGAAAGTGGCCGAACTTCCCGATCCGGTTGGCGAGGAATTTGAGGCAAAAACCCTGCCCAACGGTCTATCCGTTCGCAAGCGCCGCGTACCCATAGGCGTGCTGGGGGTAATTTACGAATCGCGCCCGAACGTGACCGTAGATGTCACTGCCCTTGCCCTCAAAACCAGCAACGCGGTCATCCTGCGCGGTGGGTCAGACAATTTAAACAGCAATATTGCGCTGGTCAACGCGATTCAGGCGGGCATGAGCAGGGCTGGTTTTCCGACGGAAGCCGTTCAGTTAATCCGCGACACAGACCGCCGATATGTGGCTGAACTGCTCAAAATGCACGCCTATGTAGATATGATTATCCCGCGCGGCGGCAATGCCCTGCACGAATTTTGCCGCCAGAACAGCACCATTCCGGTGATTACAGGCGGTATTGGCATCTGCCATCTGTTTGTAGATGAAAGCGCCGATGTTGCGGGGGCGTTAGAAGTGATTTACAACGCTAAAACGCAGCGTCCTTCCGTTTGTAATGCGCTGGATACGCTGCTGGTACATGAAAATATTGCCGGCTCTTTTGTCCCGCAGGTCATGAAACGGCTGTCCGGTGTGCGTTTTAAACTGGATGACTCGCTGGCTTCGCTGGTCGGTGAACAGGCGGAACTGGCAAAAGACGGGGATTGGGATACCGAATGGCTGGATTTGATTTTAGGAATCAAAGTGGTCAACAATCTGGAAGCAGCCATCCAGCATATTGAAACCCACAGCACGGCACATTCGGATGGGATTTTGACCCGCAACCCGCACAACGCGGAAAAATTTCTGAACGAAGTGGAGTCGGCGGCGGTGTACGTGAACGCTTCGACTCGTTTCACCGATGGTTCAGCGCTGGGTCTGGGGGCGGAAATTGCCATCAGCACCCAGAAACTTCATGCACGCGGGCCGATGGCGCTGTACGAACTTACAACCTACAAGTGGATTATTGAGGGGGAGTATCATATCCGCCCCTAGAAACAAAAAAGGGACTTTTTTTAGTCCCTTGCCTGTGGGATGTAGAGGACTT
>CAZKZS010000417.1:0-4234 GCA_964557285.1 uncultured Anaerolineae bacterium
CAAGGGCGGTACGCCCGATTCCCGCCCCCTACGGAAAGGGCAGGCATCGCTCACTTCGTTCGCTTGTTCCTGCCCCTACTGCCCGCCCCTCACCCTCACACAAATAGAGGCGTTATATGATGCTGCTGACCAGCGAGAGCAGGACACCGCCCGCAATTACACTGCCCAACTGCCCGCCCGTATTCACACCCATGGCGTGCATAATCAGGTAGTTATCAGCATCAGCTTCACGGGCAACTTGCGCGGCCAGCCGCCCCGCCATCGGGAAGGCACTGATACCAGCCGCCCCTAACAGGGGATTAAACTTGCCGCCCATGACCACATTCATGATTTTGCCAAATATCAGCCCCGCCGCCGTATCCAGTGCAAACGCCAGCAGCCCCAACGCCAGAATCGCCAGTGTATCGAGTTCTAAGAAGCTGGATGCACTCATGGTTGAGCCGACCGTCAGCCCCAGAAACAGGGTGGCGATATTGATGATTTCATTTTGCGCGGCCTTGTTCAGGCGGTCTACCACGCGGCTTTCACGCAGCAAATTCCCTAACATGAGCATACTAATGAGGGGGGCAGCCTCCGGCACTAACAGGCCAATCACCAGCGTCACCGCTATTGGAAAAATGACCAGCGCCATCCGGGACACCGGACGCGGGCTGTATTCCATCCGAATCCGCCGTTCGTCCTCTGTCGTCAGCAGGCGCATAATGGGCGGCTGGATAATTGGAATCAGGCTCATGTAGGAATAAGCGGCGACAGTAATCGGCGCGAGCAGTTTGGGCGCGAGTTCGTTGGTCACGTAAATGGCGGTTGGGCCATCAATCGCCCCAATCACCCCAATCGACGCAGCTTCATTCAAGGGAAAGCCAATCAGAGTCGCCAGCATCAGCGTGCCAAAAATACCAAACTGCCCTGCTGCACCTAACAGCACCATCTTGGGCAGCGCCAGCAGAGGACTGAAGTCAATCATGGCGCCGACGCCAACAAAAATCAGCAGGGGGAAAATTTCATTGTTAATCCCTGCTGCCCGCAGCACCGCAAACAGCCCGTCCCCTTCGGTCATGCCTGTGGCGGGGATGTTCGCCAGCACCGCGCCAAATCCGATTGGCAGCAGCAGCACCGGTTCATATTCTTTTGCAATCGCCAAGTAAATCAGCACCGCCCCGACCAGAATCATCAGGGCATTACCCGGGGTAAATTCGGTCAGTCCTTTGGTGAGTTCCGAAAGAAGCTCGTCACTGAACATCGAATTCTACCAGCCTGTCGTTATGATTCACCTGCTGTCCCACCGTCACATATACGGCGGCCACCACACCGGAACGCAGGGAACGAATCGGATTTTTCATTTTCATCGCTTCAATCACACACAGTTCCTGCCCCGCTTTGACCTCATCCCCCGGCTGCACTGATACGGAAACCACTACCCCGGGAATCGGCGAGTGAACCGCATTCGTATTTTTGCCGTTCTGACGGGAGGCAGCAGCCACCGTATTTACACGCGGTTTCTGGGAGTCCGTTTTTACAGGCTCGACCACCACATTCTGTTCTTCCGGGTATACCTCAAAGGTTTCCCCGTCCACAATCGCAATCACCGGACGGGCATAGGGGTCTTTAATTTCCACCTGAATCGGCTGCCCCTCAACTTTGACCGTTATTTTCATCGTTTGAATCCTCGATCTTTCAACTGGTTAGAACGCTGGACAACCTGCCACGCGCTGACCAGGGCAGGCGGCGGTGTGGGAAAAGGTTTGGGGCTGGAATCCTGAAGGGCGAGCATGACCGCGACGGCGGCGGCGGCTGCCCGTTTGCGCCGTTCATGGTCATCACGCTGAGCAGCGACTTCTTCATGGGGAGGTGTGGTTTTTTCTTCCGTAAACCGGACGACCAGCACCATCATGCCCCACAGCAGCAGAATCGCCCCAAAAACAAATAACATTCCGACCAGCGTTACTGCAACAGCATCACCCATGACACCCTCCTAAACCGGAATATTGCCGTGTTTACGGGCGGGCGCGGGAGATTGTTTATCGCGCAGGGCAGCCAGCGCCGCCACAACTTTCGGGCGGGTTTCCTTCGGCTCAATAATGTCATCCACGTAGCCCGCGCTGGCGGCATAATATGGATTATTGAACTTTTCGCGGTATTCGCTAGTCAGGCGGGCGCGTTCGGCAAGCGGGTCGGTAGAGGTATCAATATGTTTTTTGTAGACGATGTTGACCGCACCTTCTGCCCCCATGACGGCGATTTCCGCACTCGGCCAGGCGTAGTTTACGTCCGTTCCCAGATATTTGCTGCTCATGACCACATACGCGCCGCCGTAAGCCTTGCGGGTGATGATACTGATTTTAGGGACGGTGGCTTCGGAATAGGCGTACAGAATTTTTGCGCCGTGCCGGATAATGCCGCTGTGTTCCTGCTGCACACCGGGGAGAAAACCGGGGGAGTCCACAAATGTGACTAGCGGGATATTAAAGCAGTCACACATCCGTACAAACCGCGCCATTTTATCCGACGCATCAATATCAATCACCCCCGCCATGACACTCGGTTCCTGTGCCACCACGCCAACACTGTGACCGCCGATTCGGGCTAACCCCACAACGGCATTTTGCGCCCACAGAGGTTGTAATTCGATAAACGAGTCGCGGTCAACAATGTGATCAATGACTTCATGCATGTTGTACGGCACAGACGGGTCAATTGGGACAATGTGATTCAGCGCTTCATCCATACGAAGCGGGTCATCTTCCGGCGTGCAAAACGGCGGATTTTCCACATTGTTCGAGGGTAAGTAGCCTAAAATGCGGCGGCAAAGTTCCAGCGTTTCCCGTTCCGAAGGGGTCATCAGATGTGCTGTCCCACTAACTGCCATATGGACTTCTGCCCCGCCCAGGCTTTCAGCATCTACTTTTTCACCTGTGACGGTTTTAATGACTTCCGGGCCGGTCAGGAACATATAGGAATTACGCTCGACCATTAAAATCAGGTCGGTTAAGGCCGGAGAATAGGCAGCCCCGCCCGCGCACGGCCCCAGGAGCAGGCTGATTTGCGGAATCACACCGGAATACTGGGCGTTGCGGCGGAAAATTTCGGCATACGCGCCCAGACTTTTGACACCTTCCTGAATACGCGCCCCGCCGGAATCAATCAGACCAATAATCGGAACCCCATCTCGCAGGGCTAAATCCATCACCCGACAGATTTTATGACTCTGCATTTCGCTGAGCGTGCCGCCGTAAATGGTAAAATCCTGGGCGTAGACGTACACGGTGCGCCCGTTCACCTGACCGTAGCCCGTAATGACGCCATCACCATAGTACCGTTCGCCGGACAGCCCCAGTTCATCGCCCTGATGGGTGATAAAAGGTTCAAGTTCATGAAATGTGCCGGGGTCAAGCAGAATATCCAGCCGTTCACGGGCGGTATATTTACCTTTAGCGTGCTGCTTTTCGATGCGATCCGCCCCGCCCCCCTGACGTGCTTTTTCACGGACTTCGCGGAGTCTGAGAATACGAGGGTCTTCTTGCATGACATTCCTTCTGGGTAGTTATCTTTGTCATCCAGAAGTATAGCCGTGCGAACGCTTATTTTATATGGAAGGGCGTCATAGATTCAGGGGCAGAAAGGCATGTGTTCTATACAACCGCAAAAATTTCCTGAAGCGAAAGCTCAAACCCTGGCAGGACACTGCCGCCGTGTACTTTGCCTTCCGCCCCCACCGATTCAACTTCGATTTCGCCTGCTGTATTCAGGGTACAGACTTCAATAATACGGTTGCGGGGATACACCAGCCACACCAGTTGAGCGCCATTTTGCAGATAGTAGTGGGCTTTTTCGCGCATATCCCGTAATTTGTCATCGGGAGATTGAATTTCAACGGCCAAATCAGGCATCTGCTGGACCGCCCCTTTGGTCATGGGCGGTTCACTCCCCCGCCGAAAGGAGACATCGGGCATACGCACATTATATTTATCAGAGGATTTATGATGGCGAATTTCGACTCCCACCTTGCCCAGGTTATTGGGGATGACATGATTTCCAAGCAGCCTAACGATGTTTCCCGCCAGCATCCCATGTTCTTCGGTGGGCATTTTTTCAACAATCACCCCATGAATCAGTTCGAGCAGCCGATTCCGATTTTCAGGACTATCAATGAACTTTTCAAAATCCTCAACGGTATGCAGCCCCAGCACAGCATCGGCCATCACATACTCCCCATTTTCTCCTTTCCATTGTAGCA
>CAZKZS010000418.1:0-4202 GCA_964557285.1 uncultured Anaerolineae bacterium
CAGGAGTTGGTGGTTGAATACGACTGTGACTCGAAGTGTGAATCCTGTTGACCGCGTTATCCTCTGGGTCGCGGGTTTTTTTGGCTCACGGGCAAAAGAAGTTGAACGATTTCTGAAATTTGCCCTGGTTGGCACGTTTGGCGCGGTGGTGGATTTTGCCACCCTGAACATTTTGCAATTTGCGCTGCTTGTGCCTGTTCCGCCCTATCAAAGCACCAAAATCGCGGTGGCTACCGGAATCGCGTTTTGCGCGGCGGTCATCAGCAATTTTGTGTTAAACCGCTACTGGACCTACCCCGACTCGCGTTCGCGCAGTATGCGGCGGCAGATGGTTCAGTTTTTCCTGATTAGCATTGTGGGGCTGGTTTTCCGGCTGATTTTTGTGAGCGCCAGCTACAAGTATCTGGGTGATTTCAGCGCGAGTCTGCTGGAAAGCTTCTCCGTCAATACCAACTGGGGTGAGGAAGCCATTTACCAGCTTGGCACAAATGAAGCGCAAGCGATTTCGATTATCATTGTGCTGTTCTGGAACTTTTTTGCCAACCGCTATTGGACCTACAACGACGTGGCGTGATCGGGATTGATTATACTGCCGCGTATGAACAGGGTGCGGGCATCGGGCGGCTGGTGCGGCAGTTAATAAATGCCCTGGCTGCTGAAGATACCACCACACCCTATAAACTGTTTGTGGCAGGGGCAACCCCTTCCCAGCTTCCGCCTGCGCCCGGGGGCAATTTTCGCTGGTTTCCGACCCGCGTCACGCCGCGCTGGTTTGCGCGATTGTGGTTTCGGGCGCGGCTGTACTGGCCTATAGAAACGTTCATCGGGCGGGTAAACCTGTATCATGCCACCGATTTTACCCTGCCGCCGACTCTGCCCGATACCAAGACCCTGCTCACCGTGCATGATTTGTCGTTTGCACGTTCGCCGGATACGCTGCCGACCGCGCTGACCGCTTACCTGAATCAGGCCGTTCCGTGGTCGGTTAAACGGGCGACGCACGTGCTGGCGGATTCTCAGGCCACAAAAGATGATTTAATTGAACTGTACGGTACACCGCCCGAAAAAATTACCGTGCTGCTGAGTGGGGTGGATGCACGTTTTCAGCCTGTGACGGATGCAGCACAGATTCAGGCAGTTCGCGCTAAATACCATCTGCCAGAAGGCCGTTTTATTTTTTCCATCGGGACGGTGCAGCCGCGTAAAAATTACCCGCGTCTGGTGCAGGCGCTGCATCAGCTGGGCAGGGAATTTGCAGATGTCAACCTGGTGATTGCGGGAGGGAAAGGCTGGCTGGAAAATCCACTTTATGAAACGCTGCGGCAGTTGGGGATGACGGAACGGGTATTTTTTACGGGGTTTGCCGACGACAGCGACCTGCCAGCGCTGTACAGCGCCGCCGCTCTGACCGCCTACCCGTCGCTGTATGAAGGGTTTGGGTTTCCCATTTTAGAATCAATGGCGTGCGGGACTCCTGTTTTAACCAGTAACGTTTCTTCAATGCCGGAAGTGGCGGGGGATGCGGCGGTGCTGGTGAACCCGTATGAGGTGGAGGCGCTGAGTGATGGGATTCGCGTGCTATTGACGGATACAACCCTTCGGGAGACACTTATTAAACGGGGGTTTCGACAAGCCCGCCGTTTTAGCTGGCAAAAAGCCGCCCAGGAACTCAAAGCCATTTATCAGAATCTGCTGGAAAGTTAGCCTTATGCAGCCAAAACCCATTTCCGCCTCTCGAATCACCTTAAGCCAGATGATGGGCCCGCAGGATGCCAATTCGTTTGGCAATGTTCACGGCGGGATTATCATGAAACTGGTGGATGAAGCGGGCGCGATTGCCGCCATGCGCCACGCCCAAAAACCCGTCGTGACCGTCGCTGTCGATTCGATGCTGTTTAAAGAACCGATTCGGATTGGCGATTTGATTATCGTGAGCGCGGAACTGACCTACACAGGGCGAACGTCCATGGAAGTGCGGGTTGAAGTGCGTGCCGAACATCCGATTCATGGGTCTGGCCGCACCACCAATTCGGCCTATCTGGTGTATGTGGCGCTGGATGAAACGGGCAGACCCGGCGAAGTTCCGGCGCTGCTGCTGGAAACTGAGGAAGAAAAGCAGCAGTGGGAAGCGGCCCGCGAACGTCAGGAACGCCGTAAGGCGCAAAAACGATAGCCTATGACCGATAAAATTTTACCCGACCTGGGCAATCGAAAATCGACTCTGCTGGATTTGCTGAATCAGTCCGGCGCCCGCGCGGTGTTACGCAAGCCGCGTGTTGATCTGGGGCTGGCGGAACAGCTTCCCTTCCCGTTTCTAGCCATTGTCCAGCAGGTGGAAATGCGAATCGCGCTGATGCTGGCGGTGATTAATCCGGCCGTGGGGGGCGTGCTGCTGATTGGGCCGCGCGGTACCGGCAAAACGACCTGCGTCCGCAGCCTGACCGGAATTTTGCCGGAGATGGAAATGGAAGATGTGACGGCGGACCCCGGCCCGGATGGGAAATTTCCGACCTACTGGGATACGGTAAAAATTGTGGATTTGCCCCTTAACGCCCGTCTGGAAGAAGTGGTCGGCGGGATTAACGAACGGATTTCGATCCAGCAGAATCGGGTCAAACTTGAGCCGGGGATTCTCTCACGGGCGAATCGGAATCTGCTTTATATTGATGAAGTGAATCTGCTGGATGACCACATCACGGATTCGATTCTGGATGCGGCGGCGCAGGGCAGTTTTACGGTGCGACGCGGGGCGATGTCCGGCACGTTTGAATCTAAATTTGTGCTGATTGGCTCGATGAATCCCGAAGAAGGGCGGCTGCGTCCGCAAATTATGGATCGGTTTGGGCTGCGGGTGCCGGTGCGCGGCTTAACCCATCCCCAGGACCGCCTTGAAGTGTATCATCGGGTGCGGGAATACCGCGAAGACCCACGCGGATTTGTGGCAAAATGGGCGGATATTACCAATGATACCCGTGAACTGGTGGGGGCGGCGCGTGAACTGCTCAAACAAACCGTGCTGAACGATGAGGCCATCGAATTGGGGCTGCAACTGGTGCATGAACTGGATATCGATTCCCACCGCGCCGAATATACCATGTTTGAAGCGGCACGCGCTCATGCGGCGGCTGATGGGCGGGACGTGGCCGACGTAGATGATATTCGGGTGGTCGCGCCGATGGCTTTACGCCAGCGCCGCAGTCAGTTCATGGTGGACTTCTTCCGGCGGCAGGACGAAGAAGATGAGCATATCCGCCGTGCCATCGAGCATCGGCTGGGAGAACAACAGGATGGCTAAAAAACATCCCCTGTATGCCTATCGTCACTGGATGATAACCCTATGGCTGGCCGCGTTTGCTTTTTATCATCTGGCATGGTCGGCCCATAAAACCGCTTTTGCTACCCAGAACGCATTTGACCTTGCCGAACAGGTCAGTATTCATCCGGCGATTCGGGCGGAGAGTCCCGCCCTTCGGACTTCGGGATTTTTGCGGCTGCCGATTCCCTTCATTGCTTTTGGCCTTGCCCTGACTGCCCTGTTGTATGAGGATATACGCTGGCGCTGGATATGGTGCGGGGCGGCGGTGCTGATCGCGCTGCGGGTGATTCCGCCGGAAAGTGATTTGCGCCCCCTCAGCGATTTGCCAGACAAGGATAATGCGTTTCAGATGGCACAACTTACCCTGTTGGGGCTGATTCTCATCTTCGTGACCCTGCCTCTGCGGAAATTTTTTCTACGCTCCCTTGCCCTGATTGAAGCGGGGGTGTGTCTGCTGGCGCTGGTGCTGCCCATGGTCGGGCTGGAACGGGCGCTGCGGCTGTGGAACGAGTTGCAGTTAGAAGTGAGTCTGGGCGGCGGGGCGGTGCTGTATTCGGCGGCGATTCTGGGGATTGGGGCGCTGGCGCTCCGCCGTTTAAAAACAAACGACCCCGTTTTAAGCGAGGCCGTGTCCTGAAGCGTGGCTTGTTTTAGCTTATCATCCGTTCTTCGATGTATTTCACCGCTTCGCCAACGGTGGTAATGGCCTGAGCTTCTTCGTCCGAAATCTCGCCGCCAAATTCTTCCTCAAATGCCATAATGAGTTCAACCAGATCAAGGCTGTCTGCTTCCAAATTCTCGCGGAAGTTGGCGTCAAGCGTGACTCGTTCCCGTTCCACGCCCAGCAGATCAACGATAATGTCAGTCACACGCTCCTGTGTGTTGG
>CAZKZS010000419.1:0-4154 GCA_964557285.1 uncultured Anaerolineae bacterium
AGTGGCAGGTTCGGTGAGGACTGCCCCCAACATGTTACGGTGTCCGCGTGGCTCTTGCATCATACTGCTGCGGATGTAATCGCAATGGCGGGCAAAATAGGCTTGTTTTTCTGACATGGTACTGCCCCGTAGGGGGGGCAACCCACCAACTATCACCCGGGTCGCCTGCCCGTGATGATAATCCCAGGTATAGATGATGTGTTTAGCCCGCACGCTTAATCTCCAAACATGAGACAGATTACTGCCCTAATTCATTGTTGAACGATTCAAAGAACTTTTCCGCCTGTTTAAATTCATTGTCAGAAATCATGCCCAATTGCCATTGAATTTGGGCGATTTCGTACCGAATTTCGGCGCGGGTTTCTTTGTTGCTGACAATTTCTTCCTTCTTTTGCAGCAATTCTAAGCGATGGCGCAGGGTTTCTTCATCCTGGGGTGGCTGTGACATCCTGGTCTACTCCTATGATCCTTCACTTGCCATCTCCACCAGCATCTTCTTGATGCCTGTGGGATGGTTGGCGGTCAAGACGATGGGGGGCGCCCCCCGATTCGTCAAGGAGGCATTGCGGAATTGATACAGATCACGTTCAGGTACACAGGCATCCACCGGACACGCCCACTTGCAACGGGCTTCAGGATAGTAGCCCTCACACTCGATGCACACATCAGGGTTGATGATGTACTGGCTGGGACCTGCGGTGATCGCACGCACAGGGCATTCCATCTCGCAGGCACTACAGTTGATACATTCGGAAGTAATCATGTAGGACATATTACAGTACCCTTTGGGAGTAAATATTAGTCAAACCTGCGTCCGCCACACGCTGCGCGATCACATCATGGTCGGTGGAGTACAGGCCGCGTTCTTTCATCCGTTTAAAGTATACCGAGCCAGAAAAAGTGTATTTTTCGGTCATGCCCTCTTCGGTCTGCATCTCGCGGCGTACATGAGCAATAGCATCACCGATGCACAGCGTATCGGGGATTTCCAGCAATTCTTTACCTGCAATCGCCCGTACAGCATTATGTCCGCCCAATGCCCCTGTCACCATTGCTTCAGTATGTCCTACCAGCAACCCCGCTTTTTCTCCACCGCAGAAGAGGTTATCCACCTCGCCCAGCACCCGCATTTGGTCATCACGCGGGGAGAGGGCAGAATAGCGCATGGAATTGCCGATAGTACCCGAATAGGGGTCTTCGTAACGCACATCTTCCAGGCCAGGAATTTGGCGTAATTCATGCAAAGGCATGTAGGAGGTCATCAGTTTGACCTGGCCCGTGTCCAGTAAGATGACATTATCGGCATATTCCTTGAGGGCATACTGCTGGCAGGCTTTGGTGCCCAGCTTCTTTTCGTTCACCAGATGTTCAGGAATCGGGATGATAGCCAGCCCAGTCGCTTCGAGTTCCTCCACAATATGAGGGGCAATGGTGTCCTTATTGAGCTTACAGGAGCCGCTCATCGCGCCGATAGTGCCATCTTTCTTTTTGCCCTGTTTTTCGGGGATGCCCGCCAAACCTGTGAGACTCACTCGTGGCCCAAAGGTAGGGCAGCGAACGATGCACATCACACAGCCATTGCCGTGTTCGGTGCAGTAATTTTGGGAGCCTACTGTGCCTGTAGCATCCACAAACATATCCGCGTGAATGGTCGTGCCGTTTTCCAGTTGCACCCCGTCAATCGAACCATTACGGCGGGTGATTTCGGTCACACGGCTGAATAACCAAATTTCAATGCCATGTTCCAGCAGGCAGCGCCGTACCGCCGGCTCAATCTTGGCAACATCATAGAGAGTGGCATGTTTATGCCCAGGAAATTCAAAGTTTTTATGGCGGGCAGTGCTGTCTGCCACCTGAAAAAGCTGTCCGCCGCCCATGGCAATCATTTCTTCGGCTGCGGTATAACGCCCGTTGTTACGCATAATACCGCCCACCAGGCCCGTTCCCAGCAAACCATCGGTACGTTCCAGGAGGATAACCTCATCCGCACCTGCTAATTTAGCTGTCATCGCTGCCGAACAACCTGCCCAACCGCCACCGACAATCACAACACGGTTTTTCATGCTACAGTTCTCCTCACAATAAATACCTACATGACCTGACGGGTTGCTTCATAGCCCGCTTCTAACGCGGCAATATTTTTATCACGCACTTTGATGGGCACCTTTTTAGCCACGCTTTCGCGCACTGCTTCCAGCGAGACCATCCCAGAAAGAGCCGCCACGCAGCCCAGGGAAACCACCCCCGCTGCAATGGGATTATCGGCGGATTCGCGGGCAAGGCGCACAATCGGCACTGCCAACGCCCCAGGAGGAACTTCCTCCACCTGGTCGGGGTCCGCCACCAGATACCCATCCGGTTTGACGGTATGCCCATAAAACTTGATGGCATTCTGGCTGAGGGCTATCAACAAATTGGGTTGATCTGCACCAGGGTAAGTTACCCGTTCACAGCCAAAGACCACATCCACCATGCTCAAACCACCGCGTGTAGCAGAACCGTATTCACCGCGCTGGGTTGCCCACAGGTTTTCATAGATGCCTGCCGCTTCGCTTAAGACTGTGCCTGCCAATTTGATGCCATGCCCCCCTAAACCTACAATTCGCACCTCATAACGGGGAACGTTGGAGGTCGGGGCGGCGGTGCTGCCAATACCTTTGGGAGCAGTGTTCACTAAATCACGGAAGGAGGATGACCACTTGCGGTAGGAATCGAAAAATTCAGGATAGTCGGTGCGGCTCAATACACCTAGCTCCAGGTTGGTAGCATAGGTCACACCGATGAGAGAAAAGCCAGGGGTTTCGATGGCATTGCAGACCAGAGCCGCCAACTCATCAGGGCTATCCAGGGTACCGCGCCCGACCAAAGCCGCCTGGAGGGCCACCGCCCATTCCAGGGGGGTAGCAGTGGATTCTAAAGCTCCTTGGAAGCCCAACACTTCCCAGCGCATCCGATCCAAATGCTCATCAGATTGTTGAGTTACGTCCGAGCGCAGCAGCAGAACGGTCATGCCGATGTTACGGCGTGCCGCATGAATAAGGTGATTAGTGCCCAAAGTAATCCCATCGGCGTTCATCACCAACAGCAAGGGCGTGTTGGGCAATGCTGCCCGTAAGCCAATCGCCAGCGAAATATTACGCCCCGGTGGTCCTTGGATCACCGGAATAGGGGGTCCCGCCAGCTCTTGCGGGGGCAGTTCGGGCAAGCTAGAGAGGATGACAGGGAGAGGTTGATCGCCCCGCAAGGCTACCACACGGGCAACCATATCCAGAATTGCCCCCCATGTGCTGGCATAAGTGAGGGTAGGGCTGATTTTCATCCAACGCGCTCCAAACTCCGTACCACATCCAGAATTTGTTCAGGCGAAATTTGCAGCCCATCCGCCCGATTGATGCCTTGAACAACTGCCCGCCCCGCATTCAGCCGTTCCACTTCCAGGCGGATTTGCCCAAAGTTCAGTTCCGGCACAATGATATGCCCCACATGCCCTGCCAAATCGCGGATAATCTGTTCCGGGAAGGGCCAAATAGTGCGGATTTTAATCATCCCCAACTTGATGCCCTGCTCGCGCGCCAGCGAAACGGCATGGAGGGCTGACCGCGCTGTACCACCATAGGCCACTAAGGCAATATCAGCATCCGCCAGTTCGATTTCTTCCCAATCCAAAATTTCATCCAAATTGTCTTCGAGCTTGCTGCTCATATGCTCCCACCATTGGCTAACAGTGGCCGCATCTTCGGTGGGGTAGCCATATTCGTTGTGAACCAAACCGGTCACATGGAAGCGGTAGCCATCCCCAAATTTGGGCAGGGGAGCCACCTCACCTCGCAAAAATTCATAGGGTTTGTAGTCCTCAGGGGCGACGGTGGGGTGTAGCCGATTCACCACCGGCACATCGGCAGCATCTGGAATAACCAATTTTTCGCGCAAGGTGGAGACTATCGCATCCGAGAGCAAGACCACAGGGGTACGGAAGCGTTCGGCTAAATTAAACGCCCGCACAGTCAGGTTAAAACATTCCTGGGCAGAACTGGGGCTAAGAGCAATAATGGGATGGTCGCCGTGCGTACCCCAGCGGGCTTGCATGATGTCGCCCTGGGCGGCTCTGGTGGGCAATCCTGTGCTGGGTCCCACACGCTGCACATTGATGATGA
>CAZKZS010000420.1:0-4137 GCA_964557285.1 uncultured Anaerolineae bacterium
GGTCTTGCGTGGCGGTGGTTCTGGTTCACTCCGCCCACCGCTCACGCAAACCGTTAGAAGGCGCTTATGGCTATTCACTTTTTGACTGATCGTGCAGGGAGTCCAGCTACCGTTTTGTGTGGCTTGCCATTGTATCCGAGAGAAGTAAATCATCCGCGATTGAAGCACGATTTAGAGTGGAGCAGGCACAAAGAAAAGGTAACTTGCAGGCGATGCTTGCGCCTTCTAATTATGAGTTGGAGAGCCATGCTAACAAAAGGTGAAGTAACTGTTCTTGAGAAATTGGCAACCAATCCAGAAATTATTGAATTAGTTGAGGCTGTCCCTGGTGGTTGGTGGATTGAAGAAGAAAAAATTGATGGGCGCATTTGTTGGTCACTCCTGAGAAAAGTATTGATCTCTGAACACCAATATTCAGATGAGAATTTCAAACGATACTATATCAACGAGTGGGGGCGCAAGGCTCTTGCTCTCCAACAAAGTTTTGCACCTGACCCTGAAACGGGCGGGGCAAAATCTGACAACGAATCCACACCCGCCGTTTCGGGCAGGTAAAAACGACCGTTCTACGGCTACTTTGCAAAGAGCGGATGATGCTAACATGCGGGTCGGATTTGGTAAAAAGCCAAACGAGTGTCGCAAAGAGCGTGCCGTCCCGCTCCATCCGCACCACCGCTAACGCTCGCCGTTGGGCTTCGCAGTGTGGACATGACATACTGCTAAACACATTACCCGCACGGCTCACCCATGAGTGGTAGCGGTTTAGCGCAAGAGGACGCGCCGAGCAGGGTATAAAATAGGTTGAAATTACCTACCGCGTGAAATTCGCGGCGAAGCCTAAATATGAGTTGGGCGGAAGCCCCACAAAGAAAGTGAGAAAACATGGCGACCATAGTCTCGATAATTGAGGGCAAAATAAAGTTTCATCGAAACACAACGCTTGCAAAAGTTCGCCAGTCGATTGATGGTCATTTATCGTTTTCGTTGATGGTTGTTGATCCAAATAAAGCGAATAAAATCAGCGATGTAAACGAGGTGAATCTGAATGACGTTTTGCTTCATGGCGCGTTTATTGGCAAGGTTGTTTTCTTTGCCAATGGTCATCGTGTGGTGTTGGAATCAATCACTTCACTTGATCGTATCGAAGTTGATTGCCGCAAGTGTTTATGGCTTCGCCCCGCAAGCGAATTGAAAGGCTTGGGGCTTGCCAACATTGCATAAAGGCGGACAAAGGCCTAGGGTCTGCAAAGAGGGGAGTCAAGTCGGCTAGGCGATATATCGTATCTGGTTATGCTTTCGATAAGAAATGTTATCGAAAGCATGTTTTTATCACATATAGACGGCAAAACCACTTCCCCACCGCGTTTTTTTCTCTAGTTTTGATACGGCGACCACGCCTGCCCGGGCTGAAGTTCAACGCAGGATGTTTTCTTGATTAAGAAACTTCCACCAAGAGAAAACAGAGGGAGCGGGGTCCCTGCTGGTGGCAGTCCGATAACCTCGAATTCCCGCTTCACGTCCGGGTATCGCGTCACGCTCCCCAAGTGGCTGACCTGGGTTGCCCAAAAATACAAGTGCGGGGGAAGGAAATCCACGTCAGGGCATGGCTTTAGCAGGTCGATTGCCTCCGCCCGCCAATATGTCCCGAACGCGCTCACCCGCAGTAACGCCCCGCAGGTTGGACGGCATAACCACTCATAGGGTTTGCGGTTGCTCATGTTCCTGCCCGTCACAACATCCCGCGCCCCGGTCTCAGGGCTGGCGCTGTCCGTGTGGCTCTTGGCGTCCATGATGATCTGCGAGTAGAGCGATAGCATACTGCCGGGTGTGTAATCGTCATACACAATGGCGGGGTTTTTCGGGTTGACGTGCGTTCCGACCTTCTCACCCTTCGGCAGGATGTATCCGCTTGCCCAATCCAGGAACTCATACAGGAACCATTGCCAGCGATCTTCGAGCGGCACGTAGTTGTATTCCGTTCCGTTGTATTTTGTATCCAGCCCAACCCCCTTATGCACAACGGCGGGGATGGGGTATCCCGATGGGATGGGAGGGTCGTGCGCGTCGAATGTCAGGCGCGGACGGATCTGCACGTACTTCCCGCCATCGTCAGGGACGCGCAGGTTTTCGTCCTTGCGTGTCCATGTGTCCTTATCCCGCCTCGGTTTTAGAATTGTTTCGGTTCCATCGTCCACCGTCAAGGTCAAACTTTGGATGGTCTTCATACTAATTTTTCCGTTGTCCCGTCGCTGTACGTGATAACCGCGCTGACGATTTTCTTTTCCGTTGAAGGGGGCGGGGGTGGAGTACCGCCCGTCAGGTCTTTGAAATCCTTGCAGATCGGCACGCCCTTGTGTACCAGCGCCATCCACCCCTGCGTCACAGGCTGGTCGTTTACCTGTGTGACATGCAGCCACTTGTCGCCCTTCTTTACTTCGTTGCCGTCCGCAGGCGCTTCCCACAGGATGTCGCCCTGCACCAATGCGGTTACGCCGTAGGATGTGATTACCGGCGCAAAAGTATTATGGTCGGTTCGCAGTCTTGTCCCGCTTGCAATCGGGGTCATACTGTATTTGATTGTCATTGATCCTCATTTCGTGCAAACAGTTACTTTATAGTTGTCAGTTTCCGCCGTCTCACAGACGGTCGGGATAAGTGATGGTGTTGCGGTTTGGGTCGGGGTCGATGTGGGCGTCCGTGTGGGTGTTTGGGTTGGTGTCCGGGTTGCCGTTGGCGTCCTGGTTGCGGTCATGATAGGTGTTGACGTGGATGTCCATGTTAACGTTTGAGTTGCGGTTGTGGTAACAGAGGGCGTCGCAGTTGGCACTGGCAAACCGGCGATAAGTGCCGCCTGTTCTGCCAGGTAGGCGGGCAGGTTATCCCAAGGATTACTGAGCGTGTCGCTCGTTGCATAGATGTAACCGAACCTGCCCCTTGTCTCGTTGACAAAAGCGATCATCTGGTCACGGCTTGCATTATAGATGAGAGCGCAAAGTTTATCCGGGTAACTCCCCCCCCAAGTGGGATATAGAATCGGGCGTGGTTCGGATTCATTGGTACAGGCAGCATCCGAAATGCTCATATAAGATTCAGTCGTCATTGTTCCTGGGTTTCCAATGACAGTCAATCCCTTATCTTTTATGTACGAATAAAGTTCTCCATAATACGCCAACTTTACCGCATCATTCGTGTTCCACATCTCATCTAGGAAAATCCCATCCGGCGCATACCACGCAATCCATGTGTCGATTTCGGACTTCACAGCGGATATGCTCCGCGCCCCATAATCCGTTTCGACATACCCAAACACGCCAATCCCCGCGCCTCGCAGGGATGCAATGCCGTTGACATAAGATGCCCGCAACGACGTACCAACGCCGTTATGCGGATTGACAATTACGTCGATCACATTTCCCACGTTCGCGCTGATAACCTGCCCCCAACTTGGCGGGTCGTTGTAAAGCGGAATCAACATGCGAGTGATTACAGGAGTGGATGTAGGGGTCAACGGGATGGGAGTTGTGGTCGATGTAGGCGTACTGGGCGGGGTGGTGGTTTGATACTCAAACGCGCCGATGTCGTAGGCAGACCCGACCAGGCGAGGAAGTCCTGCAAAGTCAAGTGTCCATCCACCCGTCACGCTGTTCGTGTATGGCTGAAAAGAGACCTTATCCCTTGCGTCCAGAGACGGCACAAATTGCGAGGCGTCTGGATAAACCGAACCGGCACTCATATTATTCAAGGCGACCCTGAGCTGCGAAGGCATTGTGCTGGTCGTAACATTCCCGATAACATCGGTTCGGGTTTGCACTTCGGGCTTCTTAAATGTCATTGCCGCCCATCCCCCGCGAGCGGTATTGAGCAAATAATAATACCCATCCGCCCCGTAATTCGTGAACGCCCCACCGTAAGCACCGACGACCAGGTTTTGCCGGACGATTGTATTCGACACCTCATCCCGGCAGGCACCATCGCCATTTATATCCCCATAGCCATCCTGCAAACCACAGCCAACCGACGAAGTGTAATTCGTGATCGTGATGCCCCGGTTGATGTCATGGACATAATTGTTCTCCATGAGACTGTCAAAGACATTCTCGAACTGTATCCCTTCGCTTCCGCACTTCGATATGTCAT
>CAZKZS010000421.1:0-4041 GCA_964557285.1 uncultured Anaerolineae bacterium
TGCAAGTAGGGACACGGCAATGCCGCGTCCCTACGACCACACCCCTACGCCGCTACTGCTACCGCCACAAACTCAATTTTTAATTCCACCTCATCCGTCACATTGGCAACCCCCGGCGCGTTGGGGATATTTAACCCGTAATCCGAACGCAGCACCGTCGCCGTTCCGACGCCTTCAATCCGGTCCTCTGAAACGGGTGTCACCGTCACCTCAAACGTCACGGGGCGGGTGGTATCGACCAGTTTTAAATCCCCTGTCACCTGAAACGTAAACGGCTGACCCACTGTTACCGACTCTGGCAGGCCAGTGATGGCGGTGGGAACAAATTCAGTAAATTCATATTCATCCTGGGCGGAGTTTAAAATCTCGCTGCGAATCGCCCGGTTGCGGAAATCATTGTCGGTTTCCAGCGTGCGTAAGTTAATCCGAATCGTGCCGACCTGGGTATTGGCGGGGTTTTCAACATCCACCTGAATATCTCCGGCCACCTGATTCGTGAGACCGACGACAGTTGTCCGCACCCCGCGCAAATCTTCATCCAGGGTAAAACTAACGCTGGATTCATCCTGCACAATCCGAAACACCTTCTGGTTGGGGCTGTCTGCACTCAACTGTTCCGCGTTTTCCGTCACTTCTTCGCTGGCTTCACCACTGCCGCCTGACACATAAATATAGACTCCGGCGGCTGCCACGATAAGAAATCCAATGACGGCCACCGCCCCGACCAGTGTTAAAAGACGTTTTCCCATGCTTTTCTTCCTCTCTTGTACTTGCTACCTATTATCCAATTCTCCATGTATGACGGGTTATAGCCACCTCAAACAACCTTAAATCTTCCTTAAATCGGATTTTTAAACGGTATGCTTAAACACAAATCAAGGAGAGAGCAGATGAATAAAAAATTGCTTCTGGGGCTGGTCAGCCTCATTCTGATAACAGGTTTGAACGTCGTAGCGGCTCAGGAAGTATCGGGAGTCGGGGGCGTTATCCTTATCGAAGGTCAGGTACTGGATGTGAATGGTGAACCCGTCGTAGGGGCAGTTGTGGAAATCTGGCAAACCGACGCCAACGGCATCTATAACCATCCGAACGACAGCGATGAAAGCCAGCTTCAGCCCGATTTTCAATATTTTGGCACATCGACCACGGATGAGGACGGCAATTACAGTTTCCGCACCATCAAACCCGCCCTGTATGAAGCCATGCGTCCCCCGCACATTCATGTCAAAGTGAAATTAGAAGGGGTGGAACTGCTAACGACTCAGTTTTACTTTGAGGAGGACCGCGAATTTTTTGAATCGGATGGGGTGTTTAACCGGGGCGGCGGCGAAAGTTTAATTTTGCAGCCAGAAGAAACCACTGATGAGAACGGGAATCCAGTGCGGCTCGCCCAGATAGATTTAGTGGTGGCGACAGAAGCGGCGGGAACATCCGGCACGCTGCCACTGACCCCAGCCCAATCCGAAGGGCCGTATTATCCAGTGGTTGATTTTTCGGGTTACGACAACGACCTGACGGTGGTTGAACCTCCGTTTACCCTGCTGAATGTGAACACAGCTACCGCCGAAGATTTTCTGGCGCTGCCCGATGTGGATAATGAGGCTGTTCAAAATTTGATAGACCAGCGGCCTTACACGGGTATTGTCCAGTTCCGCCAGCAGAATGAGGAAACTATCGACGAATCCTCTATTTACGTTCCAGTGAATGTGAATGAAGCCGATGCCGATACACTGATGCAAATCCCCGGAGTCGATGAGGAAGTGGCGGAAGCCTTAATCGCCGCACGCCCCTACGATTCCAATGAGGCATTTCTGGAAAAACTGGCGGAATACCTTTCAGAGACGGATGTAGCCTTTGCCGCGCACTATCTGGAGTAAAAAACTGCACGGGACACGGCAGGGCCGTGTCCCTACGGAGGTGCTTCCTGTGCAGCCTGCCATCATGGGCGGGCAGCCAGCGTTACCGGTACTTGCAGGGTTTCAGACCCATTTCGCAGCACCGTCAGCGTGACCGTCTGATTCGGTACGGTTTTGCGTGCCAGATATGAAATGAGTTCATCCATGCCTTTAACGGATGTGCCATCAACGGCGGTGATAATATCAAAACGGCTGTTGGTGGCATTTTGTAACCCCGCCTGTGCCGCCGGAGCACCCGACACGACCTCATTCACCACCACGCCCCGCGTTGTATTCGGCAGATTCAGGGATTGGAGCAAAGCCAGCGTCACATCTCCACCGGAAATGCCGATATAACTGTAGTCCACTGTGCCATCGGTCATGAGTTCCTGAGCAACCCGCTGTACCAGATTGCCCGGAATGGCAAATCCAACGCCGGAATTGCTGCCAGATTCGCTTAAAATCTGCGAGTTCACGCCGACCACCTGCCCGTTCATGTTGAGCAGCGGCCCGCCACTGTTGCCGGGGTTAATGGCTGCATCCGTTTGAATCACACCGCCAATGGAAAATTCATTCAGGCCGCTAATGACCCGGTTTAACCCGCTAACAATGCCCGTCGTGAGCGTCCAATCCTGACCGTAGGGGCTGCCAATCGCCAGCACATTATCGCCAACCAGAAGCGCATCCGAATCGCCAAAGGTGACGGGGAAAAGCTGGTCTGCTGCCATGTCCACGACCAGCAGTGCCAGGTCAGAATCGGGATCAAGCCCCACAATTTCCGCCTGTGCCAGCGTGCCGTTGTAAAATTCCACCTCGATAAAATCCGCCCCACTCACGACATGATTATTGGTGATAATATGCCCCTGAGTATCAATCACAAATCCCGACCCCGTGCCACTACTAAACCCGCGCCCACTTTGCGCGGTCACGTTAATAGCAACGACGGACGGGCTGACCTGATTATAAATCTGCGTGAGGCTGCTCACCGTCTGCTGCACATCGGGGCCGGCTGCGACCTGCTGCACGGGTGTGGCTATCAACAGGCTGGAAATTGCTCCCAGGCTAAAAATCACCGCCAGAATGATTAAAAGCCGCCATTTGAGGGTGTTCATCATCTCTCCTTAAAGCAAAAATGCGGAGGCTGGTATAGCCTCCGCGTCATGATTTCACGAACGATTAGAGGTCGCCAGCCGGGGCGGATTCCGTATCGGGCTGCTGCTGGCCGCCAAAACCACGCCCGCCGCGTCCACCGCGTCCGGGACCAAAGTGCCGACCAAAAATTCCATCGGCTTCCAGCGTGACTTCTTCACCATCGCGGGTCACAGTGACCGTTACCTGCGGGTCATCAGCCGCCGCCAGATCGGTCATCAGGGCTTCCAAATCCAGGTCAGTGACTGTCTGCCCGTTGACCGTGGTTACTACATCGCCTTCCTGCAAGTCAAAGGGGTTGCGTCCGGCAAACACATTCACGACTTCAAAACCGCCATCGGCTTCCTGAAGATCGGCATGGAGCAGCAGTTCAGCCGCCGAAAGTGCATCTTCCGGTATTTCAAAGCCGCCGTGTCTTTTGCCCCAGCGTGCGCTGCCCAGCGTCACATCCACGCTGACGCTTTCGCCGTTCCGCAGCAGTTCAAGTGTGACGGTATCGCCGGGGGCAGCCGCCTGTACCAGTTCGCTTAAGGTACTGGCCGAGTCCACGGCTTCGCCGTTCAACGAGACAATCACATCTCCGATGAGTAAATCGGCAGCGTTGGCGGGTGAGCCGGGCTGCACGCGGGCAATCACCACCTGGTCATCTTCTTCCACCACAGCGACGCCCAGCCAGCCGCCCTGAGTCTGAGTTTCATCGGTTTCCTGAGCAAAAATCGAGCCGACGGTGAACGCGAGGGCAATCACTAACACCCCTGCCATTAAAATGTACTTACGCATTGTTGTCTATCTCCTGCAATTTCATTGATGCCCATACATTATCACCAGTCGGAATCGGTGTGGTTATCTTTTCCCTAAATATCCTTAAATCTGATTTAAAAAAACGAGGCTGTTTCCAGCCTCATTTTTATTTTTTACTTCCCCGCCCCTCTCCCGCTACTGGGTTCACCCTCCGACAGTTTCCAGGGGATCGGGAAAGGCGGGGAGAAAACAGAGA
>CAZKZS010000422.1:0-4024 GCA_964557285.1 uncultured Anaerolineae bacterium
GCCAAGAATAGTAGGCAGGCTGGTCGCCTCACGCGCACCCGCCAGCGTTACCCCTTTGCGTTTCCGCAGTTCATAATACGCCTGGGTGTAGGTTTCATGACATTCGTAGGTTTTTGGATTGACGACTTTAGGCTTAAAGTGCAGTTCCAGTTCGGCAATGCGTTCCTGTATCGTTTCGGGAATCCCGATAAGAATCGGCTGCGCGATGCCTTCTTCCTGAATTTGAGCCGCCGCGCGGAGAATCTGGCGGTGATGCCCTTCGGCAAAAACCAGCCGTTTTGGATTCTGACGGGCGCGGTTGATGAAAAAGCGCCGCACCTGCCGCCCCATGCCCTGTCGCCGTGCCAGTTGGTCGCGGTATTCCTCAATATCAATCTGCTGGCGGGCGACGCCGCTTTCCATGGCTGCCTGTGCCACCGCCGGAGACACCCACATCATCACACGCGGGTCAAGTGGTTTGGGAATTACATATTCGGGGCCAAACGTGATACTGGTTTTGCCGTAGGCTGCCAGTACGCTGTCTGGCACATCTTCATGTGCCAGCGCTGCCAGCGCTCTTGCCGCCGCCACTTTCATGGGTTCGTTGATGGCTCTGGCGGCTACATCCAGCGCCCCCCGGAAAATGAACGGGAATCCCAGCACGTTGTTGACCTGATTGGGGTAATCGCTGCGTCCTGTGCCGATAATCGCATCCGGCCGGGTTTCTTTCGCCAGATCATACGGGATTTCCGGGTTGGGGTTTGCCATCGCAAAAATTACCGGATGCTCGTTCATGGTTTTGAGCATGTCCGGTGTCACAATATCGGCAACCGCCAGCCCAACCATCACATCCGTGCCGACGATTGCATCGGCATAGGTGCGTTTGTCTGTTTCACGGGCATATTTGGCTTTGTACGGGTTCAAATCGGTGCGTCCGGTGTGAATCACCCCTTTGGTGTCACACATGATGATATTTTCTGGTTTGCAGCCCAGTTCCACGTAAAAATCGGCTGTCGCTATGGAAGCTGCCCCTGCTCCATAAAACACGATTTTTAAATCTTCCAACTTTTTGCCGTTGATTTCACAGGCGTTCATCAGCGCCGCGCCGGAAATAATGGCTGTGCCGTGCTGGTCATCATGAAACACCGGAATATCGAGTTCGCGCTTGAGGGTTTCCTCTATATAAAAACATTCGGGCGCTTTAATATCTTCCAGATTAATGCCGCCGAAGGTGGGCGCGAGCGCCCTAACCACCTGAATGATTTCATCCGGGTCACTAAGGTTGAGTTCAATATCAAAAACATCAACATCAGCAAAAGATTTAAACAGTACCCCTTTGCCTTCCATTACAGGTTTGGAGGCCAACGCTCCCCGGTTGCCCAGACCCAGAATCGCCGTTCCGTTGGAGACTACCGCAACCAGATTTCCTTTGGCTGTATATTGATAGGCGGTGTGGGGGTCGCGCTCAACTTCGAGGACGGCTTCCGCAACACCGGGAGAATAGGCCAACGAGAGATGCCGTTGATTGGCAAGGGGCTTGGTCGGAATAACTTCAATTTTGCCCGGCCTGCCACTGGAATGGTACTCTAAAACATCCTGTTTAGTAAATTTCATGAAAGTCTTTCCTTACTCATATCTCTATTTTAAACCCTACTGGCTTCAAAAACAGCCCTGTGAAAAATCACTGAATTTTTATTCAAATGGCTGGACAACGCCTTTAAAATGGATATATTAGGAAGGTTTATGGGGAAAGACAATGCCAGTATCCACCGGATGGTATGACCTCGGACGGGTGTTTTATTTGCAATTTAGCGGCACGGTCAGCGCAGATGATGTGCGATGGGCTATTCGTCTGTCCCGCAGCGCCGTTGAACCTTATCGGGAGGCCGTCGGACACAGCGTAACGGATGTCTCGCAGGTGACACGTTTTGACCTGCCCCTGCGTGTTTTTATTGAAGCGCTGAACGGGCTGCACGATATTAAAGGACGCGGGTGGGCGGTGGTGATTGGCAGTCGTGCCACATTTATTAATTTTTCCCTGCAAGCAGCCAGCCAATTTTATCATTTTCGCGTGGTTATGTTCCCCAATCTGGAAGCCGGCCTCACTTTTCTGAACAACGTGGATAACAGCCTTCCCCCTCTGCTGCCCCCGCACCCGATTCAATGGCAGCCCCGCCCCGGCGTCGAATACGAAATTTTGTGATATTACCCCCCACTACTGTGGGTAAAATACCACGCGGCGGCCTCGGTACGGTTGGAAACTCCCAGTTTGCTGTAGATATTTTTCAAGTGAAAGCGGACGGTGTTTTCGCTGACGCTGAGTTTTTGAGCGATTTCCGGGTTGGTCATGCCCTTCGCCATAAATTCCAGCACCTCACGCTCACGCGGCGAAAGCTGACTTTCGGCTTCACTTTTGCGCTGTGACATCAGCCAGCGCTGCGCTACCTTCGGGAACACCAGCCGCCCCTGTGCTACCTGCCGAATCGCTTCGATGGTTTGTTTGGGGGATTCCGTTTTGAGGACAAACCCTTCGGCGGCCAATTCCAGCGCGGACTGAATACTTTCGCCGTCGCCAAAGGCGGTCAAAATCAGAACATGCACATTGAGGTTTCGCCGCCGAATTTCCGCCAGCGCACTCAGGCCGCCGTTGGGGGTCTGCTGAAAAGGCATCTGTAAATCCATCACCACCACATCCACCTGTGGATTCGCGGAGAGCAGCCGCAGCAAATCGTCGCCGTTGCTGGCAGTGGCAATCACGTCAATGTCATCCAATTGATCCAGCAAACCGCGCAGCCCTTCCACCACCAGCGCATGATCATCTGCCAGAATGGTATGGATTTTTTCACTCATTGATGGGTACTTTCACCGTGATTCGTGTCCCTTTACCGGGGCTGCTTTCCAATTCAAACTGACCGTTCACCAGTCGGGCGCGTTCTTTCATCCCGCGTAGGCCGATATGTTCTTCTGCCTGGGGGCTGACCGCAAAACCGCGTCCGTCATCTACCGCTTCCAGACACACCGATTTTCCCTCCATCCACACCCGAATCCACTGATTTTTAGCGCCGGAATGTCGGAAGGTGTTCGACAGGGCTTCCTGCAAAATACGATACAGGACAATCTTAACGGGCAGTGGTACATCTTCTGGCAGATTTTCCAATTTCAGGTCAAGCGATAGGCTGCCCAATTCTTCCTGCTGAATCACCAGACTTTCGATGATGGAGGCCAGCGAACGTTTTTCAAATTCCGGCGAACGAAACGTTCCTAAAAACCCGCGAATTTCGGTGAGCGACGATTCAATCAGCGACGAGATTTTATCCAGATTGGCGAGCAGGCTGCGTCCGGTGGGATTATAACGCAAAATGGCATCCTGAGTTTGTTCCAGCACGGCCAGCGCCGCAAATAATTTTTGCACGGGTCCATCATGCACATCCAGCACAATCCGGTTCAGTTCTTCTTCGGTGAAGGCCAGCGCCAGTTTAATTTCGTTTTGCATTATTGAATCGCCGTTTGATTGCCTCTAAGATAACCCGCCCCTCCTGCCCCGTCAAATAGGGTAAAATGTTCTAAAACATGGAACGTTGTGCCTTGCTGGATGAGTCGCTTCAAGAGTTGTCGACCAACCTGCTGACCCTGGAAGAAAGCGCCGAAAAATTAGGCATCAGCCGCCGCGCGGTTGACCGCCTGATTCAGCGCGGCACACTGCCCAAAATCCTTTTTAAGGGAAAACCTTTTATCTGGGCAAGCGACATCTCCTATTACCAGTTGCGAAAAAAACAGCGAGAAAGCCAGCGTAAAATGTATGCTCAAAAAAATTTATTTAAAGGGGTGAATCCCCTGCTCATGAGTCTGCTGCAAACCCCCGGCACAGGCGCTTACAAATCAATTTATCCCGCTTTTCATGCCTCTCATATCACCCATCTGTCGGATTTTCTCAATGAACAACTGCCCTCCGGCTATCGGGCGATGGGGACTCAATCGCTTCAAGTTTTGCGTTCAGAAGGCAGCAGCCCCTTTGTGCCGGACAAAGATTTTATTCCTGATGTAT
>CAZKZS010000423.1:0-2075 GCA_964557285.1 uncultured Anaerolineae bacterium
CAAACCAATTTTCAGGGGCGGATGACCAGAAGATTGTTACTATTAATGGCGACTTTATAAACTATGCAGAGGCGCTGGTGAATTTTACCAAACAGGAATATACATGGTCATTTTATTTAATAGACCCATATGGCCCCCAGGGTATTCCTCTCCCTGTAGTGAGCAGGATTATCACGCAAGAGAAAGTTGACACTATGATTAACTTTCCCTATCTGGAAGTGCAAAGGAAACGTCATCCTGAATACAATGACGCCATGTATGGAGGACAACGCTGGCGTGAATTTATTGGCGCTGAACATGACCAGGTTAGAGAGTATATAAAAACACTTCAGGGCAAGGACGAGGAATTAGCCATTAAACTTACCAGGTTAAAATTTCCAATGGCAGACAGAACCATGTTTTACTTAATTTTGACGACTCATGATCCTACTGGCGCTCTCGCCCTTAATGAAATTCTGGATAAAAAAGAGTTAAGAGAATACAAACTCCGCGAGGAACGGCGCAATACAAAAGGGGAATTAAAACAGTTTTCGATGTTTGAGACAATTGACGATCCGGGCTTACCTGAACTGCTTAACCCTGATATACCTGAAGTAGCCAATTTAATATATGGGCTGTGCAAAGGGGAAACCCTGAAATACCGTGAGGTTCTACGCCGTCTTATTGATGAGACATACTACCCGGAACATATCAAACGGGCGATGTCTCATCTTAAAAAGCATAGCAAAGTGAAGTACAACGAACTACGCAACAACGACTTCGTTGCGTTCAGCTAATTAAAACCTCCGCCGGACGCACCTGAAGAAAGTGCGGTTGCGGGAACTCCTCACGCCAGGGAGACCACTTCAGGTTTCCCTTAAAAAAGACGGGGATATTGTAATCACCCAGAACTTCTAATAAGTGTTCCACCCAGACTTTCTCGGGCTGGAACACTTTGGGGCCATTAGTCGCAGCGCCTATAATCACCCACTCCATTGGCAATGTGCCGTGTTCATCTGCCCACTGACGCAGCACCTGCCCGGCATCAAACCACAACGGCTCAATGCTCATAAAACGAATCCTGGCCTGTATGTGCTGCATTTGTCTGAGGTAGGCGCTAAGGGCGCGAACGGCCCCTTTTTCTGGCATTAAGTGACCAGCTGGCAGGCTAACACCTACCCAGGCATTTTCAGGGAAGGGGTTAAATTCAGGCAGGCGAATAGGGTATTTGCTCAAAGTTTGAAAAGTATGCCAATGAGCTTCCCGCATAACTGCAAGCACTTGCCGAATCTGTTCTTCAGGAACCCAATGTCCAAATAAATCAGCCATACTGCCCACAAAGATTTTGCCCGGCGTTTTTTCCTTGAGGGGTTCATTGAGTGCGTGCTGCCGCCAGTAGTGATGCTCAAACCCGTGTTTGTAGGTTGGACGCGCCAGCCGTTCAGCAATGGTTTTGGCGTAGCATTCCGCTATCTGGCCGTCTGGCATCTTCCAGGTGCAACCGTGAAGGCAACCACCCGTCGGATTCCATGTCCAGTCTGTCCATTCAATGCCCCGTCTACTGCCGCCCTTATACTGTTTGTTCATTGCCCCGTCTCACAATAACCTAAACCACTATTTGATATATTTTAGAACAAATGAGCATGATAGGCCAATACTTGTTTACCCAAAGATAATCTCAGGGCTAAAAAGGATTCTGAAAATTTTACAAACACGGTAAACTTAAATTTATTTTTAGGAGCTGAGTTTCCATGTTTAACAGACGATTTCAATATTTTCTGATGCTTGTGGTACTGCTGCTGGCTGTGCTGCCTGCCCACGCCCAGGAAATGGTTACTTACGAGGCAGACGGATTTCGTTTCGAGTACCCGGAAGGGTGGTTTGCAAGCCAAAGCGAAGAAGATAACCCTGTCTACATTTCCAATTTTGAGCCGCGTGATAACATGCAGTTTAATGTGGTGCAGGCGGGCGAAGTGCTGATAGGGGTTAACACACTCACTGGCAATGAAGCATTTCCGATTCCAGAAGATGCCGATTTGATGTTTTTATCGGGATACAGTACAGCTATTTTTGCCCTTGTGGTCAATTTCACTATG
>CAZKZS010000423.1:2085-4019 GCA_964557285.1 uncultured Anaerolineae bacterium
TTGTGTTTGAAATTGGCAATCCAACGCTGGTAGAGCTGGAGAATCATGAGGCAATTGCCGTGCCGTACACGATTGACGATACCTATGAGGGGATTGTCTACGCAGTAGACGCGGGGCAGCCGTTCTTCATTGGGCTTTACGGGTATGCAGGCGAAATTGAAAATTGGGAAGCTATCGCCCTGGCAGTGATTGACAGCCTTCAGGTTGAATGAAAGCCATTTTCTTTCCAATCGCTTGACACTCAAATGATGATGAGTTATTCTGTGTTCAATCAAATGGACTAAAAATGCGGTACTACTATAAAAGCAGACTCAAAGAAATGGTGTACCGAAAGTTCGGAAATTTGACCCACGAGGAGATTTCCGAGCGCGCAGGGGTCAATCGTCCAACGGTTACTCGCTGGATGGGAGACAGGCTGTTTCGTCAGGTCAGAATGGAGTTTGTAGAACCGCTTGCTCGATGGCTAGATTGTAATCCAGCAGACCTTTACGAAATCGTAGAGGTCAATGAGGAAGATGCCGGAGAAAACACCGCCGCCCTACCCGTCGCATCTTAACAGGGGGTAGGGCGGCAGTAGATTGGAATTTCCAAATAGTTCGTCGCACCTTAACAGTGGGTATGGAATAACCCTAGATAGATGCACAAATGCCTCGTGGGGACGGAAAGAGGTTCAAAATTCTCTTTTCGCCCGAAAGAGGTAGTCGGGGTACTCGGACTCGAACCGAGGACCTCTGCGTCCCAAACACAGCGCGCTAGCCATCTGCGCCATACCCCGAACTGCTTTTTAGTATAATCAACTCCGCGTCGGAAAGCTAGGCACAACTTACTGCTTGACCATATCCCACGTCTGGAAAAACTGCTGCCGGATAGATTCGGTCTGGATATACTGTTCCGGCGGGAGTTTGCCCCACAGGTCATGCGGCGTCGCAATCTGATGCTGATAGGTGCTGGCGTAGCTCATTAACCAGGCAAAAAAGAGGTCATCACCTAACTGCTGGCGCGTGGTATGCAGCATTTGTGCGCCCCGCAGGTACACGGCATTAATATACGGGCGCGCTTCTGAATATTGATACACATTGGAATCCACCGCACCATCCAGCGCGTAGCGATTCACCCGAAAATCCCACCACCAGTCCGCCCGTTCGGGATAGTACCGTTCAAAAAACAAAAATTCGCTGTAGGTAGCAAATGCCTCATCCAGATAAGGATAAGTCGCAGGGTCGTTGCCGATGAGGACATACCACCACTGATGAGCAACCTCATGGACAGTAATCAGAGTCAGCCAGTCATTTTCGCGGCCATTCCAGGCACGAAACCACGCTTCGCTGACAAACACCAGACCGGAAAATTCCATACCATCAGGAAAATCTCCTTCGACCACCACCAGACGGCTGTAAGGGAACGTAACTCCAAAAAGTTCCTCATACAGGGCAATCGCCTGCACCGTCGATAGCAGGGTATGATTAGGCGAAGTGCTGTTCTGCCCATTGTCTGAAAAATAGTACACCTCAACAATTTTGCCCGTGTCGGTCATCTGGCTGATATGCTGAAAATTGACCCCGACAGAAAGTGCTAAATCGCGTGACTGGTTGAGCGTAAATTCCCATGTGTCGTCGCCAGAGAAGTGCATCGTTCCCGGGCCGGCAATGTTCATGCCTTCGGGCGCATTTTCGACTTTTAGCAATACCTTAAAATCCGATGTTTCGGTCAGAGTTTGTTCCCCAAACGGAGAGGGGGCGGGGGTATACCATTCCAGTCCCTGCCGATAAATCCCAACCGTAGGAAACCAGTGTCCCAGGTTAATTTGACGGGCAGTGTAACCAAAATATCCTAAACGACCATCTGTATATCCATCGGCAATGGCGGGTAAGTGCAGTTCAAAGGTTATCTGAAGGGTGATCTGGCAGTTTTCCGGCAGGGATTCGGGCAGGGGA
>CAZKZS010000424.1:0-4013 GCA_964557285.1 uncultured Anaerolineae bacterium
CGCGACGTACGCGAAGCCGCTGCGGAAGTAGCCGAGGCCGAGCGCGACCGGCACGACGGTGGTCACCACCGCGACGAGGAGGCCGAGCGCCATCAGGCCGAGGGGCCGCCGGACGTAGCGCACGTGGATGCCCTCGCGCGGCAGCGACAGCAGGAAGGGCGTGATGGCGATCGCCGTCATGAGGCCGCCGATGAACCCGCCGCCGGGGGCGTTGTGGCCCGACAGGAAGAGGACGATCGCGAAGCCGAAGATGAGCAGCGACACCAGCGAAGCCATGGAATACTACATACGCGCCTGGGAGTCCTTCCGTTTAGTGACGGAGTACGATCCTCAGTACAAACATGAACTGGTAAGGGTCGGGCTGCGGATTATCAATATTGCCACCATGCAGAGAATCGATTTAATGACCACCTTTTACCGGAAAGAGGTGAATAAAATCTTGGACGAGCTTAATCCTGCTTATATGTCTGATGATGAAAAAATGCAAGTGGCTCATGAAAGGATGCAGATGAGCAATTTTAAATCTGCCTGGGAGCAAATTGAGCAAATTGACCTATCTTCCAATCAGAGTCCGGCTTTTTTGGTACGGGTTCATGCTGTCAGGGCATACATGGCCTGGATGTCCGACGATGAGTATACGGCCTATCGAGAACTCATGAAGGCGGAACAATTTGACATTAGCAACAGGGTAGAGCGCGGCTTAATGACCCTGGTACGCGGATATTTGTTTTTAACTGCTGGCGAATTTGAGGACGCAGAACGGATAGTACGTGGGTCCCGCCTTTTGACAGGTGATAATGCCCTGCTGAAAAGCCGCTTTCAACTGCTTTCTGGCTGTATCCGCGCCCTGTCAGAAACAGTTACCGAAAAGTCGCTGTTGGAAGTACAGACAGTGATGGAATACTACCGCACCAATTATTTACTGATGGAATTGATTCAGTGTTTAATAATTTGTGGCTGGATGGAAAAACAACTTGGCCGGAACGAAGAAGCACGGCTTCATTTGCAGGAATGTGTTACCCGATGCCGGCGTATATGGGGCGTTGGACCAATTTATCGGTATTTCCAGCTTGCGTACCCCTATATCGCGTCCCTGTGGCAGTCACTGGACAAAGTTGAAGTTGTGAATGACCTGCTGCAAACTTTTCAACATCGTTATGAGAATGGGATTAACGGTCAAAAATCCCGTCTGTATGCCTTTGGTAAAAAACCCCTTTTTTTGGTGAACAGCAAGAAAAAAAATGGTTACAACATCCTGCTGTACATTCTCTATCTGGTGGAAAAAGGAGAAGCCAGCCGCGATGAAATTCTGGCACTGCTCTGGCCGAATGAAACTACCAAAGACCGCGCCATCAACAAATTAAGTGTCATGCGGAAAGACTTAAAAGATATGTCTGGGGATTGGATTTTCCATTCGCAGACAGAAAAAATCTATCGGGTCGAGCCGCACGCCCCCGGTTATTATGATGCGAAAACCTTTCAAACCCTCGTTGAAAGGGCAAAATTCACCTCCGACATGAGCGCCCGGCTGATGTATTACCAGCAGGCGATTGACCTGGTAAAAGGAGATTTTGCTCAAGAATGGCCCGGGGCGTTTCTGGCTGAACAGCGCCAAAAGTACAAAGCAATGTATCTCAAAATACTCGCCGATGGGATTCCACTGGCGCAGGCACAGAATCGGCCCGACCTGGCTGAACAGTGGAGCAAAAAATTAAATGCCTGCTCAAACGACACGATACAGTAAGGGTTCACCGTTCAGAAATCGTACAACCTCCGTATAATCGGAATCACGGCGCGGCGACCCCACCCCCGCCGCGATATGCGGAGTTAGAATCAGGTTGTTAGCGGGTACACGGGCGGCAGTGATCAGGGCATGGTGGGGAGGGAGAGGCTCATATTCATATGTATCCAGCGCAGCCCCAGCAAGTTGCCCCCGCAGGAGTGCATCTACCAGCGCCTGCTCATCAATCACACTGCCGCTTCCTGCATGAGCCAACAGGCTGTCCGGTTTCATGTGGGCAAAAACATGGGCGTTCAGCAGTTTATCGGTGTGTGGACTGTAGGGCAGCAAACACACCAGCACATCCGCCTGAGTGGTGCAGGTTTCAAAATCGGCATACCCGATTCCCAACTGCTGTTCAACGGAATCAGGAAAGGGGGTGCGTTTAAAATAAGAAATTTGCGCGGGTAAAAACGCCCGCAGCCGTCGTGCGGTTTCTACCCCAATTTCGCCCATCCCGATGATGGCAATATGTTTGCCCTGAAGGGTTGTTACCTTCTGAAAGCGCGACCAATTATAGCGGAAGGTGTTTTCATCGGTGCGGGCAGGGGGTAAAGCAGACTCAGCCGCAAGGGTAATAGCCTGTGCTTCGTTCAGGTGTTTGAGCAGCGCTAAAATTTGCATCACGACATGCTCTGATACTGTGATAGCCACGTCAACAGGCTGGCGCGAAACCATAATGTGACGCTGCTGGCAGGCTTCCAGGTCAATGTCATCGGTGAGCGATCCCAGCCGGACAATGAGTTTGAGGTGAGGCATCCGGTCAAGCATCTCAGCCGTAACGAGGCCGCGCCGTTCTGAAATAAGGAACTCCGCTTCTGCTAACGCAGCAGGCGATGGAGTCTCCTGAATCGTAACGTGGAGTGTCGGCGGGGCAGATTCTAAAGCCGCCTTTTGATGGCGGGGACTTCGTTGGGTAAGCCAGAGAAGGTGTCTCATAGAAAAAGTGTTTGACATTGTATTCTTGAGACTCTATACTACTCCAAGTTTGAGCCTCCGCACGCACGCCGTTGTAAGTGCCGTTTTTTTACATCTATCGGAATAGTTTGGAAACATAGCACCAATGAAATCGAATATGAACACGGATCAGGATTTCGCAAAACTGCTTGCCGAGTCATTTGAGGCCGGGCATCCTGGGCAGGGCGATGTCGTCACCGGAATTGTCCTCTCGAATGACGGGCAGGGCCTTGTAGTGGACGTAGGTCTGAAAAGCGATGGCCTTGTCCCCTGGTCAGATATTGAACGTATCGGACGGCCTGTTGAATTTAAAGTTGGTCAAAAAATACAGGTCATGATTAATCGTGAAGATGAAGACGGCAACCTGCTGGTGTCGGTTTCTCAGGCCATGCAAGTGGAAGATTGGACTCGCGCTGAACAAATTATGGCGGCGGACGAAACCTGTGAATGTGAGGTGGTGGACGCCAATAAGGGGGGGGTGATTGTTCAGTTTGGCAACCTCAACGGTTTTATCCCTGCCAGCCACATTACCGATATTCCCCGTTCCCTAACCGAAGATGACCGCAAATATCAGCTTCGCCAGCTTACAGGCAAAACACTCACCTGCAAAATTATCGAAGTGAACCGCAAACGCCGCCGTTTAGTCCTCAGCGAACGGGAAGCGCAGCGTGAACACCGCGACCAGTTGAAGGAAAAACTCCTCGAACAGCTCAAAGAAGGGGACGTTATTCAGGGGGTTGTCTCCGGTATGCGCGATTTTGGCGCGTTTGTGGATATTGGCGGGGCAGACGGCCTGATTCATATCAGCGAACTGGCCTGGCATCGAGTCAACCATCCCCGCGAAGTGGTTTCCGTCGGCGCAAAACTCGATGTTTACGTGCTGCGTCTGGATGAAGAAACCCGCCGCATTGAACTTTCGCTCAAACGCCTCCAGAAGAATCCCTGGGCAACCATTGAAGAACGTTATCATATTGGCAAGCTGGTTGAAGGGGAAGTTAAACGAGTCACCGAATTTGGAGCGTTTGTGGTGTTAGAGCCGGGGGTCGAAGCCCTGCTGCACTCCAATGAAATCGCCGACCCGCCGCCTACAGATGTGACTCAGGTGATTAAAGAAGGGGAAACCCTGCTCATGCGGGTGATCAGCCTTGAGCCGGAAAATCAGCGTCTGGGGCTGAGCCTGCGGACGGTCAACGAGCGTGAATGGGCGGCCTGGAAGTCCTCACAGGAAGTTGAGTCTAGCCCGCAAGAGGAAAATTCTCTACAATTAGAGAAACCT
>CAZKZS010000425.1:0-4011 GCA_964557285.1 uncultured Anaerolineae bacterium
GCTGGATGCGCCCATTAGCGGAGGCAGCGAAGGCGCGGCCAAAGGCACTCTGAGCATCATGGTCGGTGGGGACGCGGCACAGGTCGAACGTGCGATGCCCTATTTTCAGGCAATGGGCAAAACCATCACGCACATGGGTGAGATTGGCATGGGGCAAATGACCAAACTGGTGAATCAAATTCTGGTGGTGGTCAATATGCTGGCGGCGGCGGAAGCCCTCGTTTTTGCAGAAGCGGGCGGTCTGGATTTGAAAAAAACCATCGAAGCGCTGGCGGGTGGGGCGGCGGGAAGCTGGATGTGGAGCAATCGCGGCTCTCAGGCCATCGTGCGCGATTTCCGCCCGGGGTTTACGATTGATTTGCAGCAGAAGGATTTGCGCCTGGTGCTGGAAGCCGCCGACCAGATGGGGATTCCGGTGCTGGCAACCAGCCTGACTTTTAATCTATACCGCACCTTGCAGCGTATGGGGTTGGGCAGCGAAGGCAATCATGCGCTGGTGAAAGCGCTGGAACATCTGGCCGGCGTGACCGTCGGAGAGGATGAAAAATAGGCGCTCCCGCTTATAATAGAGTTAAAGGAAGTGCATACAATGACCCTTGAAGAAGTCATTGCTCAAATCCCTCAATTTTCTATTGAAGAACGGAAGCAACCTCCCAGAAAAAACGCAGTATTTTAGAATTAGAAGGGTTGGGGGCAGAACTCTGGCAGGGGATAGATGCACAGGCGTATGTAGACGCGCTTCGGAGTGAATGGGAAGAGTGATATGACAAATAAGATGGATTTAAAAGGGGTGATTTGTGCGGCGGTCACACCCCTTAAAAATGGCAAACCGGACGCGGATAACTTGCAGCGGCATCTGCGGCGGCTGGCAGCAGAAGGCTGCGACGGGGTGCTGCTGCTGGGGACAACAGGTGAAGGCCCATCAATGGGCATGGCCGAACGGAGTGACATTGTGGAGGCGGCCGTAGCAGCCAAAGCAGGCATGAAAATTCTGGTCGGGACAGGCACGCCCAGCCTGTCGGATACGATTCACCTGACCCGACGGGCATTTGAACAGGGCGCGGATGCAGTCGTTACCCTGCCCCCTTATTATTTTAAAAAAGCCAGCGACGCCGGTGTGATTGATTACTTCAAACAGGTATTTGATGAAGCCGTGCCGGATGACAAGCTGCTGCTGCTGTATCACATTCCGCAGGTGTCCGGGATGCCCGTCACGTTAGGCGTGCTGGAAGGGGTCATGAAGTACGCCGGAAATCGGATGGCCGGAATCAAGGACAGCGGCGGCGAAATTGACCACGCCCGCGAACTCTGCCAGAAATTCCCCGAACTGCGCGTTTTTGTCGGGTCAGATTCCCTGCTGCTGGATGGGCTGTGCGCGGGGGCAGCCGGATGTATTACCGCCGCCGCCAATGTCATCGCGCCGTTAGCCGTCAAAACCTATCGTGCTTTTATCGCCGGAGAGGACGCTGACCCCCTTCAGGAAGTATTAAGTCAGGCGCGGGCGGTGATGGATGCCTATCAGCCGTTCCCTCCGTCCTTAAAAAGTATTCTAGCACACCAGTACGGCACGGAAGGATGGGAAGTTCGCCCGCCGCTAACTCCGCTGCCCGCCGACCAGCAGCAAGAGCTACTCCGGCGGCTGGCTGAATTTGCTTAAAATTTATACCAGCGCTCCGGCGGCCTCATCGACCAGCCAGACCAGCCTGCCCCGCGTGGGTTGAATCATCTGCGCGGGCAAATTTTCCGGCTGGTACTCTCCTTGAATCACCTGCTGAATCCGCGCAGCTTTTTTCTCGCCGATTGCCATAAACAAAATATTAGCGGCGGCATTGATGGCGGGTGCGGTCAGGGTCAGCCGCCACGCATCCAATTTTTCAACGTAATTTTCCGTCACCCATCGGTCAGTCACCTGAAGGGCGGGGGAATTGGGGAACAGGGAAGCCGTATGCCCATCGTCCCCGATGCCAAGCAAAATTAAATCAAAGGAAGGCCAGTCAGTTTCCCCGAAAAACTGACGTAATTCCCGTTCATACAGGCGGGCGGCTTCTTCGGGGGTGCGTTCGGCGGGCATCCGGTGAATATTTGCCGGCGGAATTGGCACATGCTTTAAAAGGGCGTGCCGGGCCATGCGGTAATTGCTTTCAATGTGGTCAGGCGGCACACAGCGTTCATCCCCCCAAAAAATATGCACCAGCGACCAGTCAACCCGTTTAGCATAGGCTTCAGTTGCCAGCAGTGCGTACAGGGATTCCGGCGTACTGCCGCCACACAGCGCAACACTGAAGGAAACCCCGCGCTGCGTCGCCGCCCGCGAGAGAGTCACAAAATATTCTGCTGCCGCCCGCGACAGTTTATAAATATCCGGAAATTTTTTGATGACCTTTTCCATGTTACCGTTTTCCACACTCCAACCGCCAGCGCCGCCCATCTTTGCCCAACAAAACGTCCGCTTCTACCGGTCCCCAGCTTTCCCGTGCATATTTGACCAGGGGAGGCGCATCCGATGACTGCCAGCCTTCCAGCACATGATCAATAATCCGCCACGACGATTCAATGCTGTCGCTGCGGGTGAACAGGGTCGCGTCGCCTTTCATCGCGTCCAGCAGCAGGCGTTCATACGCATCCGGCAGCGGTTCATCCCCAAAATAGGTATTGTATTTAAAATCCATTTCGACGGAACGTGTCTGATCGATGGCATCCGGCACTTTGGTTTCAAACCGCAGATGAATCCCCTCATTCGGCTGAATACATATCGCCAGCACGTTCGGGCGAATGTCCTTTGCATCCGAAGCCAGCCCAAATAAATGGGCAGGAGGGCGTTTAAACTGAATAATAATTTCACTGGTTTTATTTGCTAGCGCCTTGCCCGAACGCAGATAAAACGGCACACCCGCCCAGCGCCAGTTATCAATATACAGTTTCAGGGCGGCATAGGTCGGAGTCTGGGAATGGGGGTCAACGCCTTCGGCCTGTGTATACCCTTCATACTGCGCCCGCACCGTATGCTGTGGGCGAATCGGACTCAGCGAACGCAGCAGTTTTTCTTTTTCGTCGCGTATATCATCGGCTTTCATGGAGACAGGCGGCTCCATAGCAACCAGCGCCAGCAGTTGCAGCAGATGATTCTGGAACATGTCGCGCAGCACCCCCGATTTATCGTAATAATCTCCCCGATGCCCCACATCTACCGTTTCCGCGACGGTAATCTGCACATTATCCACGTAATTTTGATTCCACAGCGGCTCAAGAATCGTGTTGGCAAAACGGAAAAACAGGATATTTTGCGCCGTTTCTTTCCCTAGATAATGGTCGATTCGATAAATCTGATGTTCTTCAAAAACCCGATGAATGGTGTCGTTCAGGGCGTGGGCGGATTTTAAATCGTAGCCAAACGGTTTTTCGACAATCACCCGCCGCCAGCCGTTTTTTTCCGCCACCATCTCCGCCGCGCCCAGATTCAGGACAATCGGCTCATATAACGAAGGGGCGGTAGAAAGATAATACAGGCGGTTGGCATGGCCGTTTTCCTTTTCCTGCAAAAACTGGTCAAGGGAGCGCAGCGCGTCGGGGTTTTTGGCATTTCCGGCGTGATACCAGATACACTGTGAAAATTCCTGCCACTGGTCGCCATCGCAAACCGTCGTCGCGTGTTCCTGGATGCCTTCCCACAGGTGGTCACGGTAGGCATCATGGGAAAATTCCGAACGGGACACCCCGACAATATTAAAATTGCCCGGAATCCGTCCCTTGCAGTAGGCATTGTACAGCGCGGGAATTAACTTCCGTTCGGTTAAATCGCCGGACGCACCAAAAATCACGATGGTGGTGTTCATGGTTTCTCTCTCCCCTTGACGTACCCTTAAATAAATATGGGCGGGTTTAAGGCCACGCCCCTACATCGTTTTGCCCTCACCCCAAACCCCTCTCCCAGAAAACGGGTTCAGGGGCGGTACGCCCGATTCCCGCCCTTTTTCGGGCAGGCATCGCTCACTGCGTTCGCTTGTTCCTGCC
>CAZKZS010000426.1:0-4001 GCA_964557285.1 uncultured Anaerolineae bacterium
ATCACGGGCTGAATTTCCGGTAAGTTCTCTACTAAGCGTGCTGCATAATCCTGTAAGGGATTCGATAATTGTGCAGCAGACTCCGGTTGCACTTCTGTAACTTTGACTGCCAGATAAGCGGTTAAATTCTGCGCTCCACTGATAGCCGCCAGCGCGAACAGCAGCCCGCCCGCCCAAACGGTCATCTCTTGCAGCGTGCTTTGGGTGATGATGTTGCCCAAAGCGACGTACCACGCCCCGGTCTGCTGTAGAATCGCTGCCTGCATTGAGCCTGCTAATGCCAATGCCAGGATTGAGAACGTGATGAGTCTGAGGAGTTTGCGGTAGCGGTAGGCCGGGGAAAGCTCTACAGGCTGCCAATGACGAGAAAAGCCAAACCAGTAGGCCAGGGATTGCAGATACAGCCGCAAAGAAGCACGTCGCTGGCGTTCCGGCTGATACCCGTTTTTGCTTTCGATGTAGTGAATGGTGAACTCTAAAATCGTATTCAGAAGCACCAATGACCAAGCTGCAAACGACGCCATGCCTGCATCCACCTCAAACAGGGCTATCCCGTGCTTCACCCGGTTGTGTTCGACGATGAGCAGCAGAATCAGCACCACAGGCACACCAAAAGCCACGATGAAGGTCTGAGAAGTGGCGACCAGCACATCCCCTAGGCCATGCAGAAAGCGCAAGAAAACAGGGTATTGGCGGTTGAACGTGGCAATGGCAGCTTTAACGTCCATGCCGCCGCCCTTCCTGAAACTGCTTGCCTTTGGGGGTTAGTGAATACCGAAATTGTCCGTAGTAAGCCTCTTTGTGGGCTTTGATGATTCCGGTGTACAGCGTCACCATGTACTCGCTACCGGAATTGCGGGCGGTTTCCCGCAGGTTTTCCAACATCCTGATTTTGAGTCGGAACTCTTTTTCGGTCATGCTTCTGTCTCCTCTACGTATTGGGGGTATTCAAAACCGAAGGGCTGACGCATCAGGGCTTTCACCAGCACCCAGACCGTGCTGTTAATCGTCAGGTAGGGTAGTTGTTTTTCAAACCCCACCACCAGCAGCAGCCCCAAGCTGTGAATGAAGCGCTTTTCGACATGAACGCTGCGTTCCAGCATGGCGTCTTTTTCTTCCTGGCTGTGAACTGGATAGGCTATATCGGTCATTTCAACCGACTTCACCCCGAAATAAACCGTTCTCATTTGTCCCCCTTAAAACGGAATGTCATCTTCGTCATCAATGCTGGCTTCAAAGAAACGTGCTGCGCCCGCTTCCTCAAAGTCCGCAATTCCTACGTCGCGGCTGAGGGGTTCGTCTTTATAAAATTCCTCCGGCAGCCTAATCAACTGAATCATCAACTCATACTGGATTTCACCTGTCCCTGGCGTCGTTTGAAGAATGTCTTTGATTGCCCTTCCCAACGCCCGCAAAACCTCATATGAAGTTCTGCCTTCTCTATCGCCCTTAAACCAAAATCGAAAAATCGTGGGTTCGCTCATGGTGTTCTCCTTTTGCTCTAAAACGGAATTTCATCGTCAAGCTCGTCAGCGCTTTTTGGTACTTCAAAATCGGCCAGGGGGTCAGGACGCTTAGCAGCGCGGGTAGGGGGTTTTGGAGTATCGGGGGTCATCAACTTCAGACAAAAATCGTACCAGAAGCGGACTCGCTCCTGCCGGGTAGCAAAATCGGGCGGCATATCACCTGCCGTGGGTTGCGGCTGCCTGAAGTGCCGCCGCTTTCAAAACATCGTTACTCATGACTGTTGTCCTCTCGCTCTAAAAATTCTTTGAATTGAACCAGGACTGACGTGTGCCAGCCTACCGAGTCGTGGATTCCCTGACAGGCTTCACACTCATCAAACCGATAGAGTTTGGTCAGCACGGGAATCGGAGAAAACGTCGTTGCGTCACCGGGGCGGGCATTGCCAAACCGCACGATAACCCCCTGCGGATACGTTTCCAACAGCGCGTAGGCAGTCATTTTTCGTCTGCAATGAATCAGGATTAATCCAGAATGTTCGACGACTTCACGCGCCAAAGCATCACCCCCTTTTAGTCCTGTAAATAAACCTTATTGTGAAACTGTTTCAGACGGTCAACATTTATCCAACCAATAAACGCTCCCTTACGATGTATCCAACTGATTTCTGCTTGTAAGTTATCGCCCCGACGGTTGGGATTTAGGCGAATTTGTCTGTACGCTTCCCGATATGCTTCCCTGGGCTGCTGTCTTGCGTTCATTGCCCCACTCCATTTCCATTCTCCACCGCGGCGACGCCCTCCAGCCGCGTCACCTGCCGCAGCCCACAACGAACCAACCACCATGAAATTGTTGATGCTGACACACCAAGTTCAGTAGCCACCTCATCACGATTCCCAAATTTCTCATAAGCATCCTCCAAAATCTCCCTCATGGTTTTTCCGTACTTTTGCTCAATTGCCTGATATTTTGTTCGCATTTAGGATAACCTTTCTTCGCTTATAAGCGATAAAACAGGCAAAAAATAAATCGCTTATAAATGATATATATATCGCTATTTTGTAGATTTGTCAAACACATCTTCAAATGTACAATGAAAGTTAATCGCAGATTTGTGAAATGAAACGCTTAAATGGCAATAGGCAGCAGAATCAATTATAGGCGCACACAACTGGGATTAAGCAGACAACAACTTGCGGAAATGACTGATATTGACCATCGCCAGATATGGCGGTACGAAAAGCAGATGAATATCCCAAGCGCTGAAATGATTGCTTCCCTTGCTCGCGCGTTGGATGTGTCGGCTGATTGGTTGCTAGGGCTGACAGACGAAATAAGACCTATATTAGGCAAATCAATATTGCAGCCGGATGAAATTGAACTTCTGAATTTATATCGTTCTAAATCACGAGATTCACAGCACAAGATACTGGATATTGTAAAGGTGGTTTAATGGGAGAGATGCACAGGGTTTTTATTTTGGGCGGGCCTCAATCATCAGGGGGAGAAGGTAATTTAAGGGACTTTCCGGGCGGGGTAATTATTACGCCAGAACCAACAGAAACAAAATATGTATCGGGCGCATGGAATTATGCAGTTCGTAAAACATCCACAGGATTTTTAACCGTAAACTATGAGGCCGCAATAAACTTCCTACGCGAAAAACATCCTGACTGGATAATTGTATATCCAGACAAGCCCCGGCAAATCTGGTTTAGAGAAGGTTCAGTAGACCTACAACATTACACCCCGCCCGATGAAGATTAGCGGGGTTTTCGTTTCGGCTGGTCGGTCAAATCGTCCACCAAATCCTGATTCTGTTTCAGCAGCAGCTTGACTATCGAAACTAAGACATTAATGACAAAAACCGCCACAACCAGCGCCAGCGACCCGTCGATAAACTGTACAATGTCCATTTTCCCACCCGGACACTATTTCACTTGCCCTGATTTTACGCCCATCGATGGGTTTAAGGTGGGAAATTATCGTGAAATTAGGATTGGGGAAGTGTTGAAAATAGCACGGGCTGCCCCTGCCACTTTCAACACTTTTTTCATGCACAGTTGTCCGTGCCAAAGGGGTTCGTCCCTAGCCCGTACAGGGTGACTCTTTTCAGAGTCAAGCTGCCAGGGTCGTCAGGGGGAATGTTTTGATACCCCTGTCCGTCATAACTAACCGTGAACATCCAGGACAATCTTTTGTCCGGTCTGAGGTCAAGCAGCCCGCGCCACTGCATTTTTTTTGTAGCGGCGTTGGCAAGCGGCCATCTGGCAATGAACGGCTGGAATAGCTCGCCTATGCCCGCGCCAACGGAGGGGTAAAGCCGGCCCGGGTCATCATTTTCCTCGTAAAGCCCCATCGCAATATCTTCAACCTCAAGGTCTACGCCCACGATAACACGACTCACCGCGACGGACTGCCACAAGCGCACGGTATACGCTGCCCGGGTTGCAATGTAGCCTTCGCCTGCCAAATACCCCCCGCTAATTGCCGCTTCCGTTTGATGCTGCGTAAATGTCCCCTGGTAGCCATCTTCT
>CAZKZS010000427.1:0-3989 GCA_964557285.1 uncultured Anaerolineae bacterium
GGGACAAGGGCGGTACGCCCGATACCCGCCCCTACATTCATCTGCCTGTCCGCCCCTGAACCGATTTTCGGAGAGGGGTTTAGGGTGAGGTTAACTTTGTCCCCGCCCCTCCCTACGACGGCTGTACTTCCAGGGTAAAGGTTTGCGAAACACACGTTGTTTCACCATCATAAGCCGTGATGGTCAGCGTGTAACTTCCTACCGGATAAATCGCTGTATTCCAGCCATAAGGCGTGCCATTTTCGTCGCCCAAAAAGTAATAGGGGGCGCTGGCTTCGGTATGAATGTAGGTGCTGCCATCCGGCCCGGTAAGGGCAAAATCAACACGGGAAGGCATCCCCGTCAATTCGGCCTGCACATAGACGAGTCCAGTTAAAATCTGCCCATCTGTAATGCCGGAAACCAGCATATCACCTGCCACACAGGGGGATGTTTCGGGGAGTTCTGCCGTTGCCCCCACAACCGTGATTATGACCGTATCTGAGCCTGTGACTCCATTTTCATCGGTAGCGGTCAGCACCACTTCATTGATTCCTACAGGCACATAGGCAACGGCATTTTCTCCGGTAGCGATTTCCTGCCCTTTGAGCGACCATGAATAACTGATGATGGGTTTGTCGCTGGTGGCTGTCCCCGTGAGTGGCACGGCTTCCTGTCCATCCCCATCAGCATCAGAATAGGTGTCGTCCACGCCCGCATTGGCTACAGGCGGTAAAGAAGAAGCAGTCACCACAACCGTGCGGGTCGCAACAGCAGTATTTCCACTGCTGTCGGTGACGCTGTAGTCGACAACATAGGTGCCTTCAATAGACGGGTCAACGCTGCCGCTAGCCACGATTTGCAGGGTCAGGTCGCCGTCGTAATTGTCGCTGGCAGCCGCCCCTGCATCGGTATAAGTGCCGCCGATGGGTAGAGTCAATTCGGCATCTCCATTCAGCGTAATGACTGGCGGAGTCGTATCTACCACGCTTACGGTGCGGGTCACAGTGGTATTTTCGCCACTGCTGTCGGCTACTGAATAGGTCACTTCATAGCTGCCTAAAACGGTAGTGTTCACCGCGCTGGCATCCACCTGGACCGCGCTGGTTAAATCGCCGTCCTCAACATCCAGCGCTGTCACCCCCGGTTCTACATAGGGGCTGCCAACTTCTACCGTCAGAGGGGTGTTCCCTTCTAACAGGATGTCCGGTCTAGCGGTACAGTCCACAATTCCCTGAATCAGTTCAGCATCTGTATTTACCACATTTTGCGAACTGGCATTCACAATAGGCGGCATAGAATTGTTGACAACACAACTCTGGGTAATGCTGGCCGTACCTTTGTTATACAAAGCGCCGCCATTGGCTGCCCGATTTCCAGAAATGGTGCTGCGCGTCACCTGCAACGTACCCTCATTATAAACCCCACCCCCGGGACCAAAATCCATGCTGTTATTCGAGATGATGCTGTCCAGAATCGTGAGGTTGCCCAGGTTACGGATCCCTCCTCCCATGCTAAAAGTAGTAGAAAAGGGAGTCAGATGGTCGTGTTTTACCCGCAGATTTTGCGCGTTATTCATGATTTTTGTGTTGGAAAGTGAAACGTTGCCGTGTGTGGTTAGCCCGCCAATGCCGGAGAGTGAACCGTTATTCTGAATGATGACATTCACCAGGTTAGCATTACGAACAGCCACACCGCCGCCCGTATACGCCCCATTAGATTCAAATTGGCTGTCTTTAATTAAGGCAGGTATTGTGCCTTCGCTGTAAATCTGACCGCCACCCAGTGCATTTTGAGCATTGTTGCCAGTCACTTTTACCCCTGTCAGGGATACTTCTGAGGCGTTACGCACCGCGATATTCAGCCCGCCATACATCCCGCTGACCTGATTGTTGCTAATTTCCGTGTTCTGAAGGCTGATTTTGATGTTGGCAATCGCATTAATCACATATAGGCCACCGCCCCATCCAATCGGCAGTTCCGGGTCAATAGCAGCATTGGCGGAAATAGTGCTGCCAGTGATGGTCAGGGAACTGTCCTCCGCATACAGACCACCGCCGTAACGGGCATTGTTTTCGGTAAGGATCGTATTGGTGAGGGTTGCCGTGCCGTTTAAAATGGAAATGCCGCCGCCGTTGGCCGCCGACGAACGGCTAATCGTGCTGTTGGTGATCACGAGGCGGGCGTTCATTGGCAACACTGCAATCGCGCCGCCATCACCCGCCCCCGCGAATCCCCGCGTGAGGGTGAGGTTGTTCACTGTGAACGTGGTTGCAGCCGATACCTTAAAAATGCGGCTCAGCCCGCCGCCGTCAATAACTGTGGTTGTGCCTGCACCTGTCAGCGTGATAGGAGACTTAATGTTGATTTGTCCCAACGTTAAGGAATATGTTCCGGCAGGCAGCACAATTTCATCCAGTTCGGCGGTTGCGTTGGCTTCTTCGATAGCCGCCCGCAGGGTACATTTCCCACTTCCGTCATTGCAGTTCCCGTCAATTCGTGCATCGGAGGCATCAGTGGTACGGGTCACTGTGAATTTTTTGGTGGTAGGACTCGCTTCTGCCTGCCTAAAAAAGATGATTAACGGCAACAGCAGAAGAAGAATTAATATTGAGTTGAATCCGTGCTTCATGCGTTGAGAATCTTCCTTCTAAATTAACGCACCTCCTCATTCTATGAAAAATAGAAAAAGTTTTCTATATTTTTCACAAAAAATTGGGGAAATCAGCAGCAAACCGGAGGAAAAGCGTTGAGAAAGAATGAAGAAAGCCCAAAGATCGTAAACGGGCTAAATGAAAAAAGTAGGGACACGTCCCTACTTTTAATGCTGGGCTTTAAATCATACACCGCACTAAAGCGCGGCGTTGTCCTTATGCGTAGCTGTCGGCGGTTTCGGTTTCCCGCACGCCCATATACCGGGGCATAGTGACATGCTGCTTGGCGCTGATGCCATCCCGCCGGACGACCTTTCTTAACGTCACTAGCAGAATTTTCAGGTCAAGCATCAAGGAGATATTATCCACATAGTACACATCCAGCCGGAATTTTTCGCTCCACCCTACAGCATTGCGTCCGTTAATTTGCGCCCAGCCTGTAATACCGGGGCGCACTTCATGCCGCCGTGCCTGTTCGGGGGTATACAGCGCCAGATATTCCATCAGCAGAGGACGCGGCCCCACCAAACTCATCTCGCCTTTTAACACATTAATAAGCTCTGGCAGTTCATCCAGACTCGTGCTGCGGAGAAATTTTCCAAACGCGGTCAAACGCTGGTCATCCGGCAGCAGATTGCCCTGAGCATCGCGGGCGTCCGTCATCGTGCGGAATTTGTACATCAAAAAGGGTTTTCCATGCAGTCCGGGGCGCTGCTGGACGAACAGCACAGGCGACCCCAGCCGCAGCCGGATAAGAACCGCCAGCACCAGCATCACGGGAGACAGCAAAATTAAGGCTGCCCCTGCCGCGATAAAATCCAGCGCCCGTTTCCCTACCTGACGGTACAGATAATCAAACAGGGAGACAAACGCCTGACCTGTCAGCATAGAGACAAAGAAAAACGCGACATACAAAAAAATGCCGATAAATGCCATGAGGGGTGATGTATGAATCCATGTCCGCATAATTATCGCTCCGCCTCTCTAACAAAACTCAACAGTTCTAAGAAATGAGCTTTCAGAGTCGTGTTATTAAATATTTTAATAGAAATTTTTAATACGACAAATGATTTTTCTAACCGAAGACAAATATTCACAAAATGCTAACTTCTGGAAGAATGTAAGTTGACATACAAGGAGATGTAAGTAAAAGTCCGAAGTAAAACAAGCGGGTATTTAGAGTAACAAAAGAAAACTACTCTGTATAGAGTATAGCGCCATTTTACAATTTTCATGAAGTTAGGGAAAGATGAAAATTGAAAGGGAGGGTTTAGGGTTCTCCCTCCCCCTACCCCAAGTTGAGGGGCGGGGACGAGGGCGGTACGCCCGATTCCCGCCCCCTACGGAAAGGGCAGG
>CAZKZS010000428.1:0-3971 GCA_964557285.1 uncultured Anaerolineae bacterium
AGGGGCGGGGACAAGGGCGGTACGCCCGATACCCGCCCTTTCCGTAGGGGGCAGGTATCGCTCACTGCGTTCGCTTGTCCCTGCCCCTACTGTCGTCTCTCAACTACCTGGTGAAGACGCGAACGCGGGCAAGGGGGTGAGGATTTGCGCGACGAGCAATCAAGCTATCATACTACAAGTTGATTTTACGACACATAGTTTTTAATCCCACTGCCGCCAGCCGCGCTCATAATACCGCATGAGGATAGGGTTGTTCAGCGTATTGACCTCTGCGGCAACTTCCGCAATATCCGGGTCAAAAATCAGGGCAGCAGCCAGCACGTCCGGCGTGAGATAGCGTAAATCGAGCGTTTCCGGTACATAGACCTCCGGCGGCACATTCGGCGTCGCAATCACAAAGCCCCAGTCGCCAAAGGAGGGAATATTCGTGTGCAGGGGCAAAATTTTAAAATCGGCGGCTTGAATCGTATGGGCAATTGACCAGTAGGCTTCCCGCGCAAAATAAGGCGAAGTGGCCTGAGTTACAAACGCGCCATCTGGCGTGAGGCGTTTTTTGAGCAGACGGTAAAAGGTGTCGCTGTACAGCTTGCTCAGCGACTCGTTGTTCGGGTCGGGCAGGTCGATGATGATGACATTAAAAAGCTCGCTGCCATCTTCGATAAATTTATACGCATCCTGATTGATAATCTCGACTCGTGGGTCGGCCAGCGCATTTTGATTCAGGTCGGTCAGCAGGGGATACTCCTGTGCTAACTCTGTCACGGCTGGATCAAGGTCAATCAGCACGATTCGCTGCACATCCTCATACTTGAGCAGTTCACGCACAGCCATGCCGTCCCCGCCGCCCAGCACCGCCACCGATTCGCGGCTGCGGCTAGCGCTCATCACCGGATGCACCAGCATTTCATGATAGCGGTATTCGTCGCGGCTGCTAAATTGAAGCTGCCCATCCAGAAACATGCGTAAATCGTCGCCCTGTTTGGTCAAAATGATACGCTGGTAGGGGGTTTGCTCGCGGTGGATAATGCGGTCAACGTACAGCCGCTGCTCAAAAAAATTGCCAATACGGACGGCACTCAGCACGCCCGCCAGGGTAAGAAGTCCCGCCGTCGCCATGCCCATCCACAGCACGCGCACCTGCCGCCGCCCCAACCGCTTGCGGAACAGATGCAGATTCAGCGCGGCAACGGCAATATTAAACGCACCCGTTAAAAAAGCGGTTTCGGTCACGCCAAACGATGGCAGCAGCACCAGTGGAAAAGCCAGCGACGCCAGCAGCGCCCCTAGATAATCCACCGAAAGAATATCGGCCAGCGCTTTGCTCAAATCGCTGCGGTGGGCAACAATACGCGTCAGCAGGGGAATTTCCAGCCCGATGCACACCCCGATGAGCAGAATCAGGGTCATCATGACCGTGTAATAATACACGTCGCTGGTGGCAAAAACCGCATACAGAATCGCGGCGGAAAACCCGCCAAACAGCCCAACCAGCAGTTCCACCAGAATAAACCAGTGCAGTTCGTTCCCCCGAATCTGGCGCGAAATCAGCGACCCAATGCCCATCGCAAACAGAAACAGGCCAATCGTCAGGGAAAACTGCGTCACGCTGTTCCCCAGTAAATAACTGGACAGCGTGCCGATAATCAGTTCATAGGTGATAGAACAAATGGAAATAATAAGCACCGAAACGAGCAGAGTCGCTCGTTCGCGGGGCGTAATGCTATCGGTTGGCACAGGTGAGTCTATTTACCGCTACCCGGTCCACCACCAAAAATGCTTGGCCCACTAAGGCTGCCCATCCGTAACGACGGGCTGGGGCCAACACTGGTTAATCCCTGTCCGGTATAACTGGCAAACGCCGTCATGCCGAAGCAGCTTAACAACAAAAGCGTGACCAGCAAAACAATCGCTGCCTGTCTCATTAATCGTCATCTCCACTTTCTAACATGCTCATCAATCCAGATGCTGCGCCCGACGCCATTCTGGGAGCGCCCATCACAAACAGCCACCCGCCCAGCAGTGCCGCCAGAACCCCATAGCAGCCAAACCACGAATACAAAATTTCGTTGCTTTTGACCTTGACCTGCACATCGACAGTAGGATAGGGGCTGTCCTCTAACGAAATTTCAAGCTGGTGTGTGCCTTTTTTATTGGGTACAAACCGTTTGCTGCCTTTGGTATCCTGTTCCGACCACGAACCTTCGTCATCAAAACCGGATTCCGCCCAAAATTCCTGCGTAGTTAACTCAGTCCGTTTGCCGTCTGGATCAACAATGCTGATTTCTACTTCAGGATTCACCGCAGAATTGACGGGCAGCGTGGTCAGCACTTCGAGTTCTACCTCAGCCGGCCGTCCGGTCTGGTCAAAATTGACCGCAAGTACCTGCGGGGTGGTGGCGGTACTGCTCAGAGTCAGCTTTTGATTCAGGATTTCTTTCCCTGTGGTCGCCGCAAACGCCGCAAACGCAAAACCCACACACGCCATGATAATGGCAATCACGCCAGCCACCAGATAGCCATTTTGAAGCTGGGCTTTTTGCTTCAACTGCTTGAGCCATTCCGGTTTGCCAAATGCCTGCGCCATTTCTTCCGGTTTGACGGATTTGGCGCGGTACATTTCCAGTTCATTTTCGGTGAACTGGACGCTGTAATTCGCGCCGGAACTCATCCCTTCCACCATCAAAAGCTCATCGCCGCGTTTGGCCTGCCAGGTCAATTCCCCTTCCGCGCCAAAAATGCGGGCGGGGTAGCGTTCCTTAACCCAAAAGTTGGTTTTTTCATCCACCGGAATCGTGCTGCCAAATCGGGGATCAAACTCCCGTTTGATCCTCACCTTGCTGGAAAGCAAAAACCCCTCATCCGGCGAATAGGACAGCCATACCAGCCGTCCGGTTTTTCCGCCCAGCAGCCACTCATGCCATGTCCATCGGTCACTGGGTTCTTCCGGGTCCCAGCCCTGGTAAATGACCCGCCCCAGCACAAAATATTCCATGCCATCAAAGGTTGCTTTATCGCCTGGTTTAATGGGAACAGGGGCATCGGGCAGCCGAATCCCCGGCGAGACTTCCTGCCCACTGTCGCCGCCGAAGGTTACATGGCTGTTGCAGGAAGGGCATACCAGCGTCTGCGTGTTGTACATCCTCTGGTTCAGATTCGTGCCGCAGTTCGGACACTGAATTTGTTTTAATACGGGTAAAGGTGGCTTAACCATCAATAATCATCTCGTGTTCTTCAACATCTTCGCCCAGAGACACTTCAATTTCATCCGGCCAGTAGTTGATGCTGATGGTTTTGTCTCCGGCGGGGCCGGTCACATATCCGAAGGGGTCATCAAGTGGTAACACGGAGCTAAACTGTCCATCACTGCCCTGCATTTTGCCCGTGCGTTTTTCGGTGATAAAAACCTTCGTCTGGTTAATTTCAACCGTTGTCCCGACTTTGACCTGCTCAAATGGCGGAATTTCACTTTTGACACGCCCGCGACGGTATACCGTCCACATGCCCTCATCTTCTTCTAACCAGGCAGGCGTTTCCCCGTCATCCCAGGCAATTTGCCATTCTTCCCAGAAGCCATCATCATAGGTATACCGCACGCGCCCCAGAACGCTAAAGCCGCGTCCTTTAATTTTGCCCCGCGCCCCCACATGCAGGCGCGACGGAAAATCGCCCAGGTTGGCGCTGACTCCCTGTTTTTGCAGGCTTGCCCCGCCCTGAACAACGTAATTTGAACCACAATAACTGCAAGTGACATTGCGAATAAATTGATTCTGAATATCCAGCGCTGCCCCGCAGTTTTCACAGGTCATCTGCATAGTGGAAGGTCTCCCGGTCACATCAATCGCCTTCATTATAACATGACCGGAGCAAGTGCGTGTTAAAAACTCTTTGATTGGATGGGACGAGTGAGGGGTAGGTTTCAGAGGCAGATAGTAGGGGCAGGAACAAGCGAACCTCGTGAGCGATGCCTGCCC
>CAZKZS010000429.1:0-3969 GCA_964557285.1 uncultured Anaerolineae bacterium
GTGCCAATGGTCGGGGATGCTGCCGACGCAAAACGGCCCGCAAGTGCCGCAGGAACTCTTTTTTGTGGATACCGTCAATCGGATTGATTATCGACCACAGCGCACGGACAGCCTGTGGTATCGGCTGCCGATTGATGTCTGCACCAATACCCGCGCTAACAACACTACCCCGTCGCAGTGTGTGGAAGAACGGATTTTTTTCAATTTTGATGTGACCCCCGAACTTCGCGCATGGGCAGAAGAAAATGCGCCGGAACTGCTGCCGCCTCAGGCGGAAAGTCTTGTCACCGAAGGCTCACAGTTCAGCCCGATAGCTTTTGTGGCCCCACGCTTCCCGGATAAGGTCAGCGGCCAGGTTGAAATTTACGGCAATACCCGCATGGAAAACTTTGCCTACTATCAGCTTGGGTTTGGGCAGGGCAACGAACCGTCGAATTTTATTCAGATTGGTGAAAACGGTTCGGAAAGTGGATTTAACCAGCTTTTAGGGGTATGGGATACCACGCAGCAGCCCGACGGCGTATACACCTTGCAACTTCAGGTCGTCAACGCTGAAAATCGGGTTGAAACTGCCTATACCCGCATCACGATAGACAATACGCCACCCGAAATTCGCCTGACCGAACCGCAGCCTGCCGCCACCTATTACGCAGATACGGACATCATCGTGAATTTCCAGGCGGAGGTCTTTGACGCGGGGGATATTGACCGTGTGGAATTTTATATGGCGGGAACGCCCGATGAAGAAGCAGAAGATGAAGAAAATTCGGAATCGCCAGCAGAAGCGATTCTGATAGGGGAAAGCACGGCCTTCCCCTATACATTACCCTGGGCAATTGAAGAATTTGGGTTAAAAACCTTCTGGGCTGTTGCGTATGACCGGGCAGGCAACCGAACGGAAAGCCTTCAGGTGGTCATCACGCTGGAAGAAAAAACGCCCTAGTTTTCTCGATAAGCGGCCTCAACCGCCTGACGTAAATCGCTGGGCAGGATGGGCTTGGTCAAAAATTGTACCGCGCCCGCTTTGATGGCCGCTTCCTGTAAATCAAGAGCGCTTAGCCCTGTGTAAATTAACACCGGAATTTCCTGTGTGTCTGTATTGGATTTGATGGCTTTGCAGGCATCAATACCGTTCATGACGGGCATGTTGTAATCCATAAGAATCACGTTGGGGCGGTGTGTTTGTGCCAGTTCAACCGCTTCCTGGCCGTTGCCGGCTTCAATCACCTGCCAATCGCTGCGCGAAAGGGTCAGGTTTAACATCGTTCGCATTTCGGTCTGATCATCGACTACGAGAATGGTTCTTCCTGTTTTTACACTCATTCCATACCTGTAACTAACCAACATGAATTCTCACATTATAGTAGGTCGAATGGAATACGACTAGCAAAGCATTTTCTGACCGCTATAATCTATGCAAAATGTTAGGGAGTTTTCATTTTGAAAAACCGATTCTGGCTCATCCTGATCGGGCTGCTGCTGGTAGGTGGCCTGTGGATGACATCAGTTAAAATGGTTTCGGCGCAAGAGGAGGCGACTCATGAAGTTACAGAAGCCACCTCAGAAGAAGCAGAAAATACCAATGCCGGGCCGGGGGCATTTATCATTCTGGTTGGGCTGGGGGCTGTTCTCATCATTGGGTTGACATACATGGCGCGTCAGAATAATAACGCGGTGTCACCCAACTAATTTCTTTAAAATTCATGACAAAAATCCTTTCACCGACCACTATTTTGGGTTATCGTTGGTAGATAGCTGTTGTGTTGTGCTTTCTTGTTAAAGTGTAAAGGGGTGTAGTGCATGTCAGAAATTACCTGGGTAAAAACGCCTGAAACCGCAAAGGCAGCCGGAATTCACGTCAAAAGCCGTTCCAAATATCTGTACGGCCTCATTGGAATCGTGCTTCTGGCGGCAGTCGCCTTCCTGATGTACAACGGGCTGGCCGCAGGCCGCTATTATATGACAATCAATGATCTGGTGAGCGATTCGGAAAATATCGGCAAAAATGTCCGCGTGGCTGGCGCAGTGGATGGGAATACTATTAAATTTGACCCTCAAACCCATCGGCTGACCTTTACGGTGGTTCACATTCCCAGTGATGCAGATGAAATTAAAGAAGCGGGCGGTCTGGGCATGGTGCTGCATGAAGCGCTGCTTGACCCGAACGCCACCCGTCTGAACGTGGTATGGGACAATGCCGAAGTGCCGGATTTGCTGCAACATGAAGCTCAGGCAATTATGACTGGCTCACTTCAAGCCGACGGAACATTTGTCGCGGAAGAAGTCCTGTTAAAATGCCCCACCCGCTATTCGGATGAAGTTCCCGGCCAGGTAGCTCAGGAATAAGCTTATGCTTGCAGATACCGGGATTGCTGCCCTCTTTTTAGCCTTTGTAGCCGCGACGCTTGGAACTTTCCTGGCATTCTATGGCATTTATACTCGTAATTCCGCCGTGATTCGCAGCGCCCGTAACGCTTTTATCATTGCGCTGCCGATGGTTACGGCAGTGGCGGGCATTTTAATTTATGCCCAGATGACCGGAGAATATCAACTTGCCTATGTAGCCAGTGTGAGCAAAGATACACAGCCTGACCTGCTCAAATTTACTGCCCTCTGGGGCGGCCAGGCGGGTTCGCTTATTCTGTGGACGTGGATGCTGAATCTGTTTCTGGTAGCATCGCTGCTGCTCAACTGGAAAAGCGAACAGCAGTTGATGCCCTGGGTAATGGTTTTTGCCGGAGTCACACTGGCGTTTTTCCTGATGCTCAACAATTTTTATGAGAATCCCTTCTCACGGTACTGGGCATTAGAAAATGGCAACGTTAAAGAAGCGGTCTTCCAGCCCGATGGTGCTGTAGCTGCCTATCCCTACCAGACTTCCCAGGGCGAAACCTTCCATGTGGTCAAAGATGGGTTTATTCAGGGAATGCCGGATGCTCGTTATGATGGGCGCGGCCTGAATCCGCTGCTGCGCCATCCGGGAATGATTATTCACCCGCCCATGCTGTATCTTGGGTTTACCGGATTCATCATCCCGTTTGCCTTTGCAATGGCAGCGCTGGCGACAGGTGAATTAGGCGTCGGCTGGATTAAAGCAACCCGTCGCTGGAGTCTGGTTGCGTGGATGTTCCTCTCGCTGGGTCTGATTTTAGGCGGACGATGGGCATATGATGTGCTTGGGTGGGGCGGTTACTGGGGCTGGGACCCGGTAGAAAATTCATCCCTGCTACCCTGGCTGACCGGAACGGCCTTTTTACACAGCGTTATGATTCAGGAACGGCGCGGGATGCTCAAGGGCTGGAACATGGCAATGATCATGTTGACCTATCTGCTGGTGCTGTTTGGCACAGTTGCCACACGCACAGGACTGCTCAGCAGTGTGCATACCTTTGCTCAAAGCCCCCTTTCTATTCCGATGGGGATTTTCCTCGGCCTGACCACCCTTGTATGTGTGACGATGTTCATCTGGCGTGGGTCGCAGGGCAAATTCCAGAGTGACCACGCGCTGGAAGGGATGCTCAGCCGCGAAAGCCTATTTCTGTTTAATAACTGGGTGTTCCTCTCCCTGACAGTGGTTGTTTTCTGGGGAACCTGGTCAGAGTTAATTACGGGTTTTGCGCGAGATGCTGGACTAATTGCCCGTACTATTACCTTCGGGCCGGAATACTATGAAATGATTACCCCCTGGCTGTTTGGCATCCTGTTTGTGCTGATGGGCATTGCTCCCCTTGCGGCCTGGCGGCGGGCATCGGTGCAAAAACTGGGACACTCCGCCCGTATTCCTATCATTTTAACGGCGGTTCTCAGTGTGGGGCTGCTGGTGATGGGCATCGGCGTTTTAACCACGCTGGCGATTGCGCTGGTGGCGTTTGCTGGTTTGGCGACTGTCCTTGAATTTTACAAAGGGGTTGCTGCCCGTCATCAGGCGCATAAAGAAAGCTGGCCGGTGGCTTTTAGCCGCCTGTTCGC
>CAZKZS010000430.1:0-3966 GCA_964557285.1 uncultured Anaerolineae bacterium
GGCGCGAGCCGCCGGGCCACGCGCGGCGCCGGCGCGAGCAGCTCGTGGACGCGCTCGCCGCCGTGGCGCCCGACGGCGAGACGAGGGCCGCCGTGCGCGCGAGCGACCTCGCGCGGCTCGAGCCGGCGCTCTCGGGCGAGCTCCCCGCCGGAGAGCGTCCGGCGGAGCTCGGCGGCTTCCTGGAGATGATGCGCCGCTACGGCCTCGCGCGGGGCGAGCGACAGATCGCGCCGCGCTTCGTGGTGCGGACGGTGTTCAAGGCGCGCTGGAACGCGCTGCACGATCGCGAGCTGACGGAGGGCTTCTCGCCGGTCGAGCAGCGCGCCTACCACGGCTGGCTGGCGCTGCGCGGCGAGGGCGCGGCCGGCGAGCTGCGGCTCGAGGCGCTCGAGGCGTACCAGGCGGCCTCCGGCGCCCGCGTGGCCGAGGCGCGCGGCGTCCTGCTCTACGATCTCGGCCGGCTCGAGGAGGCGGGCGACGCCTTCGAGGAGGCCTACGCGCAGGCCCCGAGCTTCCGCCTGCGCAACCACGCGCTCGCCTGCGTTCCCCCGAGCGAGTGACGGGAAGGTCGGCCGCGGCGCGCCCGTAGCCTGCTAGACGCGGCGGGCGGGCCCGCCTAGACTGTGCAGCGCGCCGAGAGGAGCGCGGGGGAAGGACGCAGCGTGCGAGTGAATCTGCGCAAGACACTCTTCATCCTGCCGAACCTCTTCACCCTGTCGAGCATCTTCTGCGGCTTCTACGCCACGGTGCTCTGCGTGGGCGAGGTGGACGCGGAGACCTTCTACCGCGCGTCGCTGCTCATCGTGTTCGCCATGTTCTTCGACACGATCGACGGCCGCGTGGCGCGCCTCACCAGGACGCAGAGCGCCTTCGGCGTGCAGATCGACTCGCTCGCGGACGTGGTGTCCTTCGGCGTGGCCCCTGCCGTGCTCGTCTATCAGTGGTCGCTCTCGGCCCTCGGCACCGCGGGCGCGCTCGTCGCCTTCGCCTACGTCGCGTGCGGCGCCATCCGCCTCGCCCGCTTCAACGTGCTGGCCATGGGCGCGAGCGGTGCACCCAAGAAGCCCGGCAAGTACATCGTCGGGCTGCCGATCCCCGGCGCCGCCGGCATCCTCGTCTCGCTCGTCGTCGCGAACCACACCGTGGCGGGAGCGCTGCCGGGCTCGCCCTACGTCGTGCTCGCGGTGGTCTGTGCGCTCGCCTTCTTCATGGTGAGCACGTTCAAGTTCCGCTCCTTCAAGGACATGCGCCTCAACCGGCGCACGCTGGCTCTCGTGGCCGTCGCGCTCGGATCGAGCGCCTTCATCGCGCTCCGCTTCCACATCTCGTTCGCGCTCGTGTGGCTGCTGACCGCGTACGTCGCCATCGCCGTCTGCGAGACCCTCTTCCACCTCTCGCGCCGGGGCCTGCGGCGCGACGTCGAGGTCGTCACGGAAGAGGACGAGGCGGCGAAGATCGACGCCTGATCGATGCGCGCCTACCTCGCCCTCTCGCTCGCCCTGGCTGTGGGATGCGACGCGCCTCCGCTCGAGCGGAGCTGCGCGGGGCAGGAGGTGGGCCTCTGCGCGCCCTACGAGCACTCGGTGGTCACCGCGGCGAGCCTCGAGCCCGATCGACTGCCGGTGGCGGACTTCTCGCGGACGGCGCACATTCGGGTGGAGCTCGCGCGCTGCGAGGCCGCGCCCGCCCCGCACGTGGTGGAGCTCTTGGCCATCGTGCCCGACGAGGACCCGCCCGACGGCAGCGTCGGCGAGCCGGTCCGCGTCACCAGCTTGCTGATGCTGCGCGACGGCGCCGACGGCGACGCGGTGGAGGGGGACGGCGTGATCGACGTCGAGGTCGCGAACCCGCTCCTCAACACCATCCCCGCGGAGGCGAGCATCACCCTGCGCTTCGTCCCGCGCTCCACGGCTCCGGCCGGCTGCACCGGCGCCTCGTTCGACGTGCCCTACCGCACCGGGCCCGAGCGCATGCTCCCGGAGCCCTGAGCTCCTCGGCGCCGCGGGTTCTCGTAGACGCTGACGATGGGCACGCCGTCGTACGTGAGCACGTGCGCCGGCTGCACGCTGCCCCACGCGGCCCAGATCTGGTAGTCGACCTCCACGAAGTGGTGCTCGTGGTGGACGATCGCGTAGTCGGCGCCCACGAGATCCCCCGTCGCGCGGATGCGAGGATCGAGGTGGCCGTCGCGCGAGAGCATCTGGAACGCGGTCCAGGTGGTGTCGCAGATCCACACGGTGCCGCCGGCCGGCATGCGCTCCTCGAACCAGTCGACGAGGCTGCGCGTCGTGAAGCCCCAGAACTGACGGTTCATCCCGTGGTCGGCCGCGCCCGGCACTCCGCCGGCCGCGAAGGTGTAGTGCGAGAGCCCGAAGGGGTGGCTGTGGATGGTCTCCACCGCGGCCGGCGCCAGGAGGAGGGAGGCCGCGCCGAGCCGCGCCGCGTACTTGCCGAGCGCGCCCTCGCCGAGCGCGCGCCGCGCCGCGCGCGCGACGGAGACGAAGGCGATGCCGGCGAAGAGCGCGAAGAAGGGGTACGCGCTGAACCAGTGCTTGGTGCCGCCGAAGATCGGCGTCCACGGCATGCTGATGACGACGAGCGGCGCGAGCATCGAGCCCACTGCGAGCACGTCGGTGCGCGCCGGATCGGGCTGCGTGGCTCCGTCCGGCCACACGCGCTCCATGACGCCCGGCGGGAGCAGGGCGCGCAGGCGCGTGAAGAGCCCCGAGAGCGCCAGCGCCACCGTGACGAGCGGCACCGTGAAGAGCGTCATGACCCACGGATAGCTGACGGGGAAGGGCGGCGTGAAGTAGTTCACGCCGAAGTAGGCCATGTTGTAGTAGGCGTGGTTCAGGTGGAACCCGGCGTAGCCGCCGAAGCGCGCCACCGTGTCGAACCAGAGCCACGGCCAGAGCCCCACGAAGATGGGCGGGCCGAGCGCGATCATCGCGACGAGCCACCAGGGGAAGAGCGAGAGGCGCCGCAGCTGCCCGCGCCGCCACGCGATCAGGTCGAGGACGGGCGGGACGAACAGCGGGAAGACGACGCCGAGCGCGACCACCCAGCCCGCGGCGCGCCGCGCGCGCAGCTCCGTCCACACGACGAAGGCGTAGTGCACGAGGAAGATGAGCGGCAGCGTCCACGCGTTGTGCTTCGTCGCGAGGGCGAGCCCGTAGGTGATCCCCGTCCAGATCGCCCAGCGCGGGTCGGTCAGCGACCGCCAGTAGCAGTACGTGACCAGCGTCATCATGAGGACGATGGGCACGTCGAAGCAGTCGAGGTGCGCGTGGTAGAAGACGCGCGGGAGCAGCGCGAAGGCGATCGCCGCGAAGGCGCCGACCTGTCGTCCGTAGGCGCGCGCGCCGAAGATGTAGATCAGCCACAGGAGGAGCCCGCCAGAGAGCATGCCGAAGAAGCGGTACCCGGTGGACGGCTGCTCGAAGAGCTCCCAGCGCTCGTCCGCGAGGTGGAAGAGCGCGAACATCGTCTTGGCGAGCGGCGGGTGCTCGTTGTTGTTGGCCCAGTGGTGCGGGGCGCTGACCACCTCGGGCAAGAGGGCGCGGTCGGGGTCCTCGACGAGCAGCTCGAGCCACGCGCCGTAGCGGTCGGCGGCCTCGACGTAGAAGCCCTCGTCGCGGCTCAGGCCGACGTCGCTCGCCGTGCCGAGCAGGAGCGCGACGTAGGCCACGCAGAGCGAGAGGCCGAGCGCGTGGTCGCGCCAGCCGATGCGGCGGAAGCGCGCGCTCACTCCGCCTCCCGGCGGGTGGTCGCGGCCCAGCACATCGAGCGCAGATGGGGGTTCGGCGCGCTCACCTCGATGGAGACCTGGCCTCGCTCGCGCCGCGGCCGGCCGGGGCGCTGGGTGGCGGCCACGAGGCGCTTCCACCCCTCGCCGTCGGCGTGGACCATGCGCCCGACGAGCTCACCGTCCACGCGCACCGCGACGTGCTCGGGCCCGTGCTCGCG
>CAZKZS010000431.1:0-3965 GCA_964557285.1 uncultured Anaerolineae bacterium
ATGTTGAAGTTCCTGGGCAAAAATACCGGGAATTTTGTCCGGTTTATCAATAAAATAAAAATGGCCGCCGCCCTCCACCGCCATCGTCGTCAGCAAATCTTCATTAAAATCCAGTCCCACACCCATAGTCGTGGTTGGCACACCTTCTTCGCGTTTTTGCTGTGCCATCAAACCCAGCCGTTTGGCATCACATATGCCCTGATTCGCTAACCCATCCGTCAGCAGCATCACCCGGTTGACTTTGCTGCGCTGCACCAGACTTTTTTCCCCCAACTCCGCTTCCTCAGCTGCGTTTTCTGCAAGTTGAGGAAACTGGATGCCTTCGGAAACCATCTGGCAGCCCTTCAGCCAGCCGCCGCTAAGATTGGTTGAACCGCCGACACGAATCGCTTGAATCGTCTGGTTGATGCCATCCTTAAAAATTACCGGACCCGGTGGGACGTTTACCTCCACATGGTCATCATACGTGACCAGGCTGAAGCGGTCAGAGGCGCCAAGCTGCCGTACCAGAAATTGGGCTGCCTCTTTCACCCGTGCCAGTTTATCCCCTGCCATTGAGCCGCTTCGATCCAGCACCACGCTCAAGTTAAGCGGGCTGCGAACGTTGCTGCCGGCAGCAGGATGGCCTTTAATGCGAGCCAGCACATACAAATGATGGGTACGCTCTACGGAAAGGAGGTCGTAATCTAAAACGTAATCCGCTTCCATGAAAAATCTCTACATTTCTGCCTATCTTATCACTTTCTCATCGGTAAATCATCTTCCCCTCATTTACGGCCTCTAATGTGTCTATGTTCACAATATAGTAAGGAGACACGCCGTGCGTAAACTAACACTATTGCTTGTCGTTAGCTTACTGGTTTTTATGCTCCCCTCTACCTTTGCTCAGGAAGAAGAACTCCCTACCATCGCCGATCTTGTGCTTCAGCAGGTGGATGCTGATCCGGCAGAATTTACCGTTCTAATGTCGGCCCTTGAGGCGGCTGACCCCTCTGTGATGGAAATGTTCACCACCCCCACCGATTACAACGGTTGGACGGTTTTTGCCCCCACCGATGCAGCTTTTGAGTCCACTTTTGCAGCGCTGGGGCTTCCGGCTGAGGATGTGCTAGCAAATCAGAATTTACTGAATCTGGTGCTGGCGTATCATGTTGTCCCCATGACTCTCACCTCTGATGTTTTGACGGGGGCAGCAGGTGAATATTATGTGGGAACGCTTCTCCCTGACCATCCTCTAAAAATCACCAGTAACGATGATGGCACATTTTTAGTCAATGACGTAGCGGTGGTTAGCAGTGATGTGCTTGCCAGCAACGGGGTTGTTCATGTGATTGATGGAGTGCTTGTTCCCGAAGGGCTGATGGAAATGGTGGCGGCGATGGCTTCTGAAACGGAAACCGACCTGGGAACGGATACCGTCGCTGACCTGACCGCCGCCGATGAAAATCTCAGCACACTGGTTTCGGCCATCGGGGAAATTGCGGAAACCCATCCTGAAGTGGTCGATCTGGTCAGCGATCCGGCGGTGCAGGTGACGATTTTTGCCCCGACTAATGATGCTTTTGGTACCCTTTCCGAAGAGTCCTTAAACGCGGTGCAGGCCAACACCGATTTGCTGGCCGTTCTGCTGGGGTATCATGTGCTGCCGGGCATTTTTACTGCCGATGGCTTAACGGTGCTGGGCAACAGCATAGAAGGCGGCGCGTTTGATGTCATGACGGCGGCAGGGCTGCCCGTCACCGTTACGGTGAGTGATGAAGGCATTAATGTCGGCGGCGCAATGGTCACTGGCACAGATGTGTTAGCAGCCAATGGCATTATCCATACAATAGATACCGTTATCCTTCTGCCCGTCGAATAACTTCCTCACCCAAAAGAAAAAGGACGGCTTTGATGCCGTCCTTTTTTATCACCTAATTCCGGTCCCGTCCAAAACCGCCCCGGCTGCGAATATTCGGGTCATTCCGCCGTCCTCCCAATCCGAAGGTGCGTCCGCTACTGCCTGACGGAGGGCCAGATTTTCGGCGTAGAGAAGGAAATGCCCCTCTATCGCGTCCAAATGAACCCCGGCTTTCAATATCGGGTGAGTCATAAGTCGGGGATTCCCGTCCAGTTTCATCGGGATAAGCGCCGCCACTGCGCCCGTAGGGATTTCCCCCGCCGCCGTACCGCATCATGCGGGTCATCATCCAGAAAGCCAGCAAAAGAAACAGACCTAAAATACACAGGGGTGCTAAATCTGACATGGTGTTTTTTCCTTTTTATTCCACATTAAACTGGACGGTGTTCGCCCGATTGCCATTCACGTAAAATTCGGCTTCATAAACGCCCGGCTCAAAACCCGTCTCCGATTCAAAGACAAAGCTAATGCACACATTGTTATAGTCCTGGTCAGCCGTAATTTCATCGGCATCTTCAACTGCCGTGTTGTCCTGATACAGCCTTACAAAGACAGAAGTGCCTTCGGGAATCTGGCTGCCATCGGTCACAACGTAGATGGAATCGGTAGGGTTAAACGTGGAGGTTTCTTCAACCGCGCAGCCGTCCCGGTCAAGGCTGGCCGCCGTCACAACATTTCCCAGGTCAAAATCCTGGTCGGAATTTTCGCGTACTACCGTAGGCACAACTTCCCGTTCAGTGGTATCAGTATCATCGTCCCCACCGCCAAAACTAAAAAGCTGGCTGGCAAAACACGCCACCGCACATAAGGCTACCAGCCCCAGGATAATGGTAATGGGGGTAATTCGCAGTTTCCCCAGCGCATTGGCAGTCGAAGTATTCATATAGGGTTCATCTCCTCATGCTCTTTGCGGGATAGCGTAAACCACCAAGATGGTGAGCAGATGAACCCCAGATATGTAGCGGTTAAAAAATAATGAAGAATTGGATTAATTAGTAGGAACGGCGCTGAATAATTTCCATGACCGTGCGGGCAGCATCCCGTTCCACTTTAGACTGAAACAGGCTGTTGCTTAAATCTCGCAGGGCGGGAATGGCCGGCTCACCAATGGTAATCAGAGCTTTTTGCGCTGCTTCCCAGACATGCGGGCTTAACCGTTCATAACGTTTCATGAGTCGAATTAACGCGGGAATCGCTTCGGCAGCGCCAATTTCGCCTAATGTATAACAATATACCCCCTGACGGTCAGGCTCATCGTCGGTACTGTTGAGCAGATGAATCAAAGTCGGGACGGCTGCTGTGGCCTTGTGTTTCATGAGCGCCAGCGTAAAACACGCGCTGACATGCACATCTGGCTCATTTTGTTTGTACTTCAGGACATTGACCAGCGCCGGAACAGCTGCTTCTCCTATCAGCGCCAGCGCGTGACAGGCTGCTTTTTCCAGTTCGGGATTTTCTTCGCGGTCAATCAGAAAAATCAACACCGGAACGGCAGTTTCCCCTAATCGGCCAAGCGCTTCAATAATATTGCGGCGCTCCTGTTCGCTACTGTCCTGCTGATAGGCTTCTACCAGTGCATCAATCACATCTCGCTCCGGTGCGCCTGCTTTGGTCAGCGCAATCAGGGCATTTAAACGCGCCTGATGATCTTCGCGCAGGGTTTCGAGCAGCAGAGGTATCGCCGGAACAGCCGCTTCATACAATTCCGCCAGATACAGACAGGCCGTACTGCGGACGCTGGCATCGTAGCGCTCCCGCAAAATGGTGATGAGTTTTTCCGCCAGCACATCACGCGGCGTTCCAAGTTTGTACAGGGTTTCGTAGGCTGCCCACACAATCGGCGGTTTATCCAACAGCGCCAGCAAACGCGGCTGAATCCGGTCCACGTATTCGCGGCTGTTCCCCAATGCCTGGCACAGGGCTTCGATGGCCTCTGTACCCGTGACCTTATCCAGCACATCCAGCAGTTCGGCAATAGGCGCGGGTTGAATCCGGGCAAGCAGTTGAACACATACCTGTTGAATTAGCGGGACTGTTCGGTAGTGTTTGACTCCGATTAACAGGG
>CAZKZS010000432.1:0-3952 GCA_964557285.1 uncultured Anaerolineae bacterium
GGCGACCCGTATCTGAGCCGTTTCCTGAGCAGCCGCGCTGAAAACAAGTGCCATGATAAACACAACCATTAGAACAATACGCATCATGAAACCTCATGCCATCCGACAAACATTGTAGGATAGCAAAAATACTATAGGGAAACGAAGGGCGAAAATCGGGGAAGACTCTTAAGAAATGTTAAAGAAATCCCATTAAACCGCCTCTACCCATATAAAATAAGCATCATAACTTAAGGAGGAGGTGTTTGAATGGGCGACATTTTAGGGCTGGTCGCGGTGTTTTTTCTGGTGTTTATGAACGGCTTTTTTGTGGCGGCTGAATTTTCGCTGGTCGGAGCGCGGCGCACCCGAATCGCGCAGCTTGCCGAAGAAGGTCATGCCGGAGCAAAATCTGCCCAAAATGCGATTGAGCATCTGGATAACTATATTGCAGCCACGCAGTTAGGTATTACGCTGGCAAGTTTGGCGCTGGGGTGGATTGGTGAGCCTGCTGTCGCCCATCTACTTGAGCCGATTTTTGAAGCAGTGCTGCCGGAAGAAGCGGCCAAAACTGCCGGACATACCGCCAGCGTTGCGCTGGCCTTCACTTTTGTGACCATGCTGCATATTGTACTGGGTGAACTCGCGCCCAAATCCATAGCATTACAGCGCCCGGAAGCCACATCCATTGTCGTTGCCCGCCCCACCACCTGGTTTTTAAAACTGTTCCGTCCCATCATTTACGTCATGAACAGTGTGGGCAATGCTGTTGTACGCATGATAGGGTTTGAGCCAGTTGGCGGACACGGACAGGTCCATTCTGCTGAAGAACTGGAAATGCTGGTCAAATCCAGCCGGGAAGCAGGGTTTCTGCAAGAAAGTGAAGAAAAACTGCTGCGGCGGGTGTTTGATTTCAGCGATATTCACGCACAGGAGGTCATGCAGCCCCGTGTGGAAGTCGACGCGCTGCCTGCCCGGATTCCAATGTCTCAGCTTTTAGAAACCATTAAAACAGAACATCACTCCCGTTATCCCGTTTACAACAATGCTATTGATAATGTGGTCGGGATTCTGTACGTGAAGGATTTGCTGGATGCCCTGATTGCCCAGCCCGCCCTGCTCACGCAGCCCGATTCCATATTTGACCTGACCACCATTACCCGCAAGCCGTTGTTTATGCCTGCCACCGTCAGCGTAGACAAACTGCTGGAAACCATGCAAAAAAATCAGGTGCAAATTGCGGTCATTATTGATGAATATGGCGGTATGGCCGGGGTAGCCACGATGGAGGATATTCTGGAAGAACTGGTCGGGGATGTGCAGGACGAATTTGATACCCTGGAAGCCAGTTTGATTCACAGTCAGGAGGGGGATGTTGCGATGATAGACGGCCTGACCAGTTTGAACGAAATCAGTGACCGTTTTGGCGAACCCGACGACGACAATTACATTTCGACCACCATCGGCGGATACATCACCGAACGGCTTGACCGGATTCCAGCAGTGGGAGACTGCATTTCTTACAACGAATATGTGGTCTGTGTCGAAGAAATGGACGGGATGCGGGTTGTCCGCGTTTGCTTCAAAAAAAGTGCGCCCAAAACAGAGCCTTTACTATCAGAGGAGCGCCCCGAAAACAGCAAAAGTTAACAGCGCGTCCGTTAAAAAGTAGCTGCTCCAGGCAATGGGGGTTTTAGGCCACCCTATATATCGGACCACCAGCGCCAGCAGGGTAATGATGAGCAGCGCATAGACCACGTTGTTGAACGGGGGAAAAAAATATGTGGGCTGGCGGTCAAACAGGCCAAAAGAGACAATGGCTTTGTTAAGCCAGTATCCGGCCAGCGTTACATCAATACGCTGTGTAAGGAGAAAAGCAAACACGGGTAAAATAAACCAGATGCCCATACGATAGCTGTTTTTGAGGCCATTCCAGACCGGATTTTTGACCTGCTTGGGACTTTCTACAGATTTACCGAGATAAGAATCAAGGGTAGTTAAATAAAGACTCGGCAGTCCCTGTTTATCCAGTGTTGCCCAGGCAACATGCAAACCGGCAGCCGACGGCGGGGAGGCTAAAACTTCTGCCCCCTCTATCACCTGAAATCCCGTGGGGCCGTTTTCCCCAAACGCAAGTTGAACAGGCTGCCACTTTTTATCCAGATAGGCGGCCAGCAGCAATTTTTGACCGGAAACGGCAGCCCATCGGAGGGGCGGATTTTCGGGCAGGACGATTTGAAAGGGTATAGGGTCAGCAAATCCGTCTGCGGGCAGGGTCACACCCGCGTAAATTTCTACATCTGGCCGCATGACCTGAGTCACCCCCCAAACAATCACCCGATTTGTGTCCGTCAGGACAATCTGAAGGGTAGAGAGGATTTCATCAGGCTTAAGCGAAAAAGTGGAAATTGGAAATCGGTTTTCCAGCGCATTGATTTCCCCTGCATACAGGCTGTTATTTTCCTGCCAGGCCAGCGTATTTCCCGCGAAAGCAAATTTTTCAGCCCTCTCCACAAGAATCACGGCAGGACGTGGACGGCCTGCCCGGTCAATACGGCTCATGTTTAGCTGCTGGTCGGCCTGCCAGACGATGAACAGGTCATTTTCATAAAAAGCAGCCCGAAAATCTGACACATTTTCCGATGCAACAGGGATGGGTGCAGTGAGTTGTTCTCCATCGGGAGTCAGCAGGGCAACCCACAGGCGGTTATCTTCGGTGCGCCAGACCAGATAAAGCTGGTCATCCGAAAGATGTACCGACCACTGCACCGGATTCCCGTGCAGCCAGTCATACCGATAAAATGTCTGAGTGCGAAAATTTTCATACAGGAGTGTATTTTCTTCAAATGGACGCCACACGATGAAATTCTCAAACAGGGCGGGCATTTGCAGAGGATAAGCCGAATCATCATGCAAATTTATCACCCGCCAGGGCGAGATGGGCGGAGTTTTTACCTGAAGGGCGCACAGGATAATACCTGCGCCAATGATGAAACCGTTTACCAATTTTGTCCCATACTTAAGAACTATCGTCTGCAAAACCGTTGTCGGGTAAAATGAGGTCATACGTAGGTCTTTTCAGGTGATATGATGGGCGAAAGTAAAACACTGAGCCAGACCGGAATCCTGCCCGATTTACCCGCAGGCCGCATGATGCCTGCCAGCAAACTGTCTGACAGTCCCGAAAAACAACCGCCCTGGCGTCTGGTGATTCAGATTAGCGGCAAAAGTCATACCACACTTGGCCTGGAAGTGACAGAGCGAATCCTGATAGGCCGTGCTGACCCTACCAGTCCTGACCAGCCGCCAGAACTGGATTTGACCGCTTATGGAGGCAAGGAAAATGGGGTTTCGCGGCGTCATGCGGAAATCACATTCCTGGACAACAGCCTGTATATCACTGACCTCGACAGCACTAATGGCACTAAACTGAATGGATTTTTGCTGCCCCCACATCACGGTTTTCGTTTGCGGGATGGGGATGAAGTTCAGGTGGGGCAAATGAAACTGGTGGTGCGGTTTTTACGCTCCCCGTTTTAATTCCATCTGAAACTGACTCATCGTGTGGTGGTAGCCCAATTCTGCCAGCACCGGCCACACCGGATCGTCTTCTGCCAGATTGACAAAGCGAGCAATTGGCTGTCCCTGCTGGGCAAAGGCAACCACTGCCTTTAACGCTTCGGCATCCTCAAATGCCATGTCCATAAAGCGAAGCTGGGTATCTGTCGGCCAGGCTACGGCATACGCCAGCACCCGCCCTTCCCGGGTAGCGGTCCAGCCTTCCATATGAAGTGCCAGCGCCCGCAGCGCACTCAGATGACGCTGCCAGGGTTTGGCCTGTTTATGGAACTGGTCGTGAAAACTCAGGGCATGGACTGCGGATACATTTCGGACCGTGATGCCTTCGACCAGGGGCGGGGCGGCTTCCTGTTCCAGGATGAGCAGCCGCCGCAGGGCATGAAAACCCAGACTG
>CAZKZS010000433.1:0-3921 GCA_964557285.1 uncultured Anaerolineae bacterium
GGTGTCTGTGGATACCGTGTGGGTGCTGGCAACAGGATTCCTTGTCTTTTTTATGCAGTGTGGATTTGCGCTGCTGGAAACGGGACTTATTCGCCATACCGGAGCAGTCAACGCGCTGCTGGAAAATTTCATTGACGCGGGACTGACGGCCATCATCTTTTGGGCGGTTGGTTTTGGCATCGCTTTTGGCACGGACGAAGGCGGCATCCTCGGTACAGATAACTTTTTCCTGAACAAGGCCATTGAAATTGATAATGGAGTTATCAGCTTTCCCAGTATTGCGGACGCCAACCCGGACATAGCCTATCCGAATCTGGCGGTGCTGACCTTCTTTTTTTTCCAGTTTGCGTTTGCGGCCACGGCCAGCACCATCACTACCGGAGCAATGGCGGAACGTACCGATTTTATAGGCGATTTAATTTATACAGGCATCATGGCCGCCTTTACCTATCCGGTTGTGGTTCACTGGGTCTGGGGCGGCGGCTGGCTGTTTGATCGGGGTTTCCATGATTTTGCGGGCAGCACCGTCGTGCATACCGTTGGCGGAGTAACGGCGCTGGTCGGAGCGTGGATGCTGGGGCCGCGTGTGAATCGTCCGAAGTGGGGTGAACTGCCGCCTGCTCATAATCTGGCTTACGCGACCCTGGGAACAATGATTTTATGGTTCGGCTGGTATGGATTTAACCCTGGTTCAACCCTGGGTACAGGTAACACAGGTCTAATCGGATTGGTCACGCTGAATACCACTTTGGGCGCGGGGGCAGGCTGTGTGATTGCGCTGTTTTACCAGTGGTCACGCACGGGCAAATGGGATTTAGGCATCACCCTGAATGGGTCACTGGCGGGCTTGGTCGCGGTGACGGCGGGCTGTGCGTTTGTTATGCCCTGGGCTGCTGTTTTAATCGGGGCGGTAGCAGGGGTGCTGGTCATTCTGGCGGCGGATTTTATTGAACGTTTCAAAATTGATGACCCCGTAGGTGCGTTTGCCGTGCATGGCGCGTGTGGCATCTGGGGAACGCTGGCGATTGGTCTGTTGGGGCAGCCGGAATTAACGTTTGGCGATGCGGCGGGGAACGGCGGGCTACTGCTTGGCGGCGGAATGGATTTGCTCATTGTCCAACTTACGGGGTCGGTGGCAACCGTCGCTTTTATCGCCGCAACCTCTTTCCTCATGTTCGGGGGGCTGAAGGCTGTTAACCGTTTGCGTGTCCACCCCACCGCCGATGTGGTTGGGATTGATGTTTACGAACACGGGGTAAGCATCTGGCCGGATGTGCTGCCCGTACACGATTCACCTGCTGAAGGCACACCCAGCACGGGTAAAGTGACTGCCCCCGCGTTGAGTGGCGATTAGAGGATGTTTCAAAAAGGGCGTTCCCCTCTCCCCACATAGCAGTGGCGAGGGGCGACTGTAGGGGCAGGAACAAGCGACCAACGGGCGCGATGCCTGCCCCTCTTATTAAAAAAGCCAGACAGGGTTCTGGCCTTTTTTGTTTAGTAGCAAAGCCGCCCAGGATTTTTTAAAATAGAGCAACTCACCTTCTTTAATCATCGTATTAAAAGGTGGATCAATGCGCTAAGGGGACTGTATGCTGGATGTCGTGATTAATTTTATTAAAAATCCCAATTATGAAAAACTGGCAAAATCCTTTAAAACCTATGACTGGTTTGGGGATGGGCTGCGCCAGCGTCTACCTGTATTGGGGTTTCTATTAGCCTTTCAGTGGCTGTATTTTCCAATCAATCAGATTCACGAAGGTGGGTTTACGGCCAATATACCGGAAATTGATGGCAACATGCCCTTAATTCCGGCGTTTGTGGTGGCGTATGTTGCCAGCATCATGATGATGCCTGTTTTTCCCCTGGTTGCTGCCTGGAAATTTCCGCGTGAATTGTTCCGCGAGTACATGGTTGCTTTTTTTGCTATTATGGTGATGGGATATACCCTGTGGATTCTGATTCCGGCGTATGTAGAAAAACAGCCGATTCAGGAAACCGGATTTTTTGCGGAGCGTTTGAAGGAGCTTCATGAAGGGGATGAAGGCTACGGAACGCATAATGCCCTGCCAAGCAGCCATGTGTATTATATCACCCTGGCGGTGTGTTATTACATTCTGTATAACAAAAAGCTGTTCTGGCCGGGGGTGATTTTTGCGGCAGTGAATGGACTGAGTACCATGTTCACCCACCAGCATTATTTTCTGGATGTGCTGGCTGGCCTGCTGCTCACATGGGTTGCCTATCGAGTGACGCGCCATGTGCTGATTCCGGCGCTGATAAAACGTGAACAGGCGGTTTTGCAGTCATAGGGCAAACCGCCCTACTTTTTATTTGTGCTGCGCGAAAAACCACTGCAAGCCTATCAGCGTTTTAGCATCCATAAATTCACCTGCCTGCATTTTGGCCTGCACTTCCGGCAGTGGCATTTTGATAACCCTTACATATTCCCCTTCCGCTTCCAGCCCACCGCCGCCCGCTTTCATATCCTGGGGGGTAACATCGGCGTAATAAAGCGAGATGCGTTCCGAACTTCCCCCCGGACTTGGATAAAAAGTGTATAAATGTTTTAGGCGGCTGTTTTCAATGACATACCCGGTTTCTTCTTCGGTTTCGCGGCGGGCGGTGTCTACTGGATCATCATGAGCATCCACGATGCCGGCGGGCAGCTCGATGAGCCAGCCCGGACCATTTTCGTAGGTAGGATAGCGAAACTGCTCGGTAAAAATCAGGCAGTTGCTTTCCTTTTCGTATAAAACAATGGCGACCCCATGCCCCCGATGCAAACACAGGCGGGTCATCGGCGCGGACATTTCGCCATTCAATTTCTCATGGCGCAGCCGCACCTCCTCCACCACAAAAAAGAGGCGCGACAGGATATTGGTTCGACGTAAAATATCTACTTTTCGAGGAAGCATGGTTATCGAAGTCCTAATTGTATACGGCGTTTTTCTTCTTCTGGAAGCAGCTGCCAGCCTCCATTGTTAGCGGTAATCCCTGTTAACGGCATCAGATATTCCAATACGGCGGCGCGCCCGCGTGTCACCCGGAAGCCCGTCTGCGCCCGCATCCGACGCTGAGCATCAATCATCGTGTTTGGAGCATCTTTCGGTGTTTCAATCGGTAAGGGGCGGTGGAAGGCCAGAAAATCATCATCCTGATACTTTTCCTGAACGGCCGCAAACAGGCCATTCACGGCATCGGCAGAAAGGGTTTCTAAATAGGCGGGGATGGTTTGAAAATCTGGCGTAAAGCCCAATAAAATCGCTACTTCCGGCTGTAAAACTTCCTGCCCCTGCTGTTTGACATCCCCTTCCCAGTAGCCGCGATAGCCCAGCGTAATTTTTTCATAGGGCGCATCCGCCTGGTCAAGGTACTGCCATTCGTCTATCGCCTGCGCTGTGAGTACCAGACTCTCATAGCGGTAGCGCTGGTAACGGGAAATGCGCTCCACCAGAATAATCTGTTCATCCCCCTGCACGCTGATGCGGCTGGTCGGCCAGATTTCATAACGCCAGCCTACCTGCTGTTCAATACCATTGTTCAGCAGAGACCAGTCGCCCTGATCTTCATACAAATAAGGCAAATCGCCTTTCGTAAATCCCATCTGTGAATTACTCCCAAAAACTAGGGTTCAGCAGCAAATCTTTATTAGTTGTATTATAGGAGTAATGGTTGTCTGATGCGAACAGGAAAATAGTAGGACTATCGTAACGTTGACGAGAATCCCTGGGCAACCGACAATCATAGTACGACATTAGAGTTTAAAGGTGCCACTTACCCATGCTATCCGTCACCCCAAGTGAACTTTTGAATCTGCTGAAAAGCGTCGCCCTGGTGCGTCCTGTCTTTATCTGGGGGCCGCCCGGGATTGGCAAAAGCGCTCTGGTCGAGCAGTTCGCCATGTCCATCGGTTTGGAATGT
>CAZKZS010000434.1:0-3915 GCA_964557285.1 uncultured Anaerolineae bacterium
CTTCCTTTTGGGAATCTGCCACCGACTTTAACCGGATTTTGCTCGATTTTCTGGCCGCGTAAAATTCCCATACGCCAAATCGCTCCATGCACTGGAGAGGGGTGAGGAATTGGCGCGACTGGCAATCAAGGCTTTTTACAATTTTCACGATTATACGCTGTATAAAGGCAGCCACTGGATTTAAAATCAAGAATATCCGAAAAATTCCCGAATTTAACCTATGTGATACTATAATAGATGTCACAGAAATTAGTCGGGGAGTGATAAGTAGTGGATATAAAAGTATGTCCGGTCTGCCAGTATGAAAATCCGGTCAATGCCCTTTTATGTATCAAGTGTGGGGCGTCCTTTCCGGCCCTAATAGCGGCAGACCCCGGAACGGTTACACTGCGTTCCTCCCTTCCCATGGAACTCACCAAAACTGAACATGAAATTCTGCTGTTTGTGATGGATGACCGCCAGCCGATTACCCTGAAAAATCAAAAAGAGATTATTCTGGGGCGCAAAACCGTCGGCGAAGAACCCCCTACGGTAGACCTGTCTCACTATGGCGAAAATCAACTGGGGGTTTCCCGCCGCCACGCGGCCATTGAATATCAAAATGAGGGGTACTTACTGCGAGATTTGGGGAGTTCTAATGGGTCATGGCTGAATGATACTCCTCTGATTCCCCACCGCACCTATCATCTTCAAAGTGGAGATCGGTTTCGGTTGGGGCAGCTTACCATCACCGTCTATTTTAAAGAAACCAAACCCGCAGAAACCACCTTTTTTATCCGTTCCATCAATTCCCACATGACCGTTTCAGAATTGAATACGCGGGTGATGCCCGTGTTGTGTGCGCTGGCAGAGCTTCAAAAATTGGCCGATGAAATTTTAAAGCGGGATGCGGCTGAATTTGGGATTCAACTGTTCCGGGTGGATGAAACGGACAGCTTTATTCGTATTCAAACGGATAAACCGGTGGATGTGGTGCGGGTGATTCAGGACGTGGTGAATCCCTGGAAAAAAAAGCATAATGAGGAAACCAAACAGCCGCTTGGGGTCGCCTTTGCCAGCAAAATTAAAGCCGATTTGCCACCGGATGAACGCAAAATCTACGCCGAAAAAATGCTGCCTCTGCTGCAATCGCTGGTGCAAAGTCCTTTGGAAGTTTCCCTGACCCAGGCAGAACTCACATAGGGGCGAGGTCTGAAGACCCGCCCCTCATTCCAGAGTTTATTCCGCGACCACGATTTCAGGCGGCATCGGCGGCACAACACTGGGGTCGTAAATAATGACGGTATCGGAGGCCGAATTGCCGACCGTATCCCCAATCAGCGCTCCCTCAATGCGGGTATCCGAACCGGAAACGGTAATCGCTGCATAGGGCGCATACAGCAGCCCGTACAGGCGGTTATTTGAACCCGCAATATCAATACCCAGGCCAGCGCCGCCGCAGTTTTTGGCTTTGGCTGTGCTAAAAAACAGCAGGCCGTTCGGCAGGAACGATTTAATCACCTGATCTTTGACGTTGTTGGTGACTTTAATCTGGGTGTTGTCCCCATCGGAGATAATCGTCACCCCAGTAGTTGGGTCAATGGCCGCCTGATTCAGCGTGACCGACCCTTTTACATAGATTAGCCCTTTGAGTTTAACCCCGTTCGGCCATACACTGCCCGGCAGGGTGACATCTCCCGAAAAGTAATAATATTCCCCTTTGCGTCCGGTGAAGTTGGTCGCGCCGCCGTTTTTGGTTTCCGCATAATTCGCAAAATCACCACCGGGACGGAACTCCTTAATATCGTAGAGAACAGGAATATCTTCATACGGGTCTACACCCCCCGTAGGATTGTTACTGGAAGGGTAAAATGTCCCGTTGTTGTTTTCCACGTCCCCTACCGCATTGACATAGCCGTGAAACTGCTGGCTGCCCCCGCTAAGTTTGGCATCCGTGCCGCTATAAATCCCCCCTTCGACATAGGTGCTTGAGCCGGAGAGATCAGCCGCGTTGGAACAGGTTTCTGAACCCGCAAAAATGGCCGACCCCGCGAACATTTCCGTGCCGGGTTTGCAGTACCCTACGCCGCGCGATGTCACGATTAACGGGTCGCCGTACACCACCTGAATAAAATACTTTGGTTTTTCCTTTGAGATGATCACTTCAACAAATTCGGGGTCGCCTGCTTTTGGCCCCTCTGATGGCGGGCGGTTAACCGTGACAGTGGTATTGTCCACGCCGTTGCTGAAACCGTTTTCTTTGGCCGCCGTCATCGCTGCCAGTTCCACATTTCCCCGGGTGCAGCGTGCATAAGCCGCCGCCATCACCGCCGCATCCACCGCATTCTGGCTATCCCGTTTGAGCAGCAGCATCCCTCCGCCGTCAATTGCCAGCCCAATCGCCGCCAGTAAAACGACCATCACAATCGCAATGATGACAATCGACTGCCCTTTTTCTGCCTCTTTTTTCCTGATCATGTGCCTATCCCTATTTTTTATAGCCGAAATTTAAAGTTACGGTCTGACTGCTGCTCACCCTGAAATTAACCTCATTGTTGACCAGAATCGCACTCATGCTGCCGCGCACCACATCCAGAACCCAGTTCCCGCCTTGCGCAACCCCAATCGGAACAGTCAGTTTATAGTCTCCGGGGGGCAGATTCGGGAAGGAAAACACACCATCATTATTTGTATTGACCTGCATGTTTCCGGCGGGCCCACTGAGGTAAAGCGTGACATTTTTGATTTTTGATTCTTTACTATCCATTTCCCGGTTACGCGGATTGCCTTCATCCTGCCAGAGCGTTCCGGTGACTTTGGCGTTGTTGGTCTGCGGACAGGCGGCGCTGGTCGTGTTGGAATAGACGCCGTACTGTTCATACGTTTCAACACCGTTCACCGCTACCAGATAATAACTCTGGCCGCCTGTGGGAATAGGGATGGTGTCACAGTCGGTACAGGTAGTGCTGCCGCCCGTCGGAATGTTATAAACTACCGCGTTGGTACTGGCATCCCGAATTTCCGCCCGACTCGGCAGGGGGTCGGTGCTGCCCCACTTCCACGAAAAGCTCACCTTTCCGGTAGTACAATCCGGCTCAGCGTAAAAATTAACGGGCGCGGGCGGCGCGACCACACAGGCAACGGTAGAGGTATTGGAATTTGCGCCCTGCACTTCGCTGGGCGGCGTGCCGTTCACAAAAAAGACGTAATAGGTTTTGACCCCATTTTTGGTATTAATCTGGTCGCAGTTGGAACAAAATGCCTGGCTAATCAGTCCCGGCGGGTCGTTATCCAGTTTTACGGCCAGAAGCCCCGTGCGCTGGTTACGAATCTCGCCGCGTGCCGGAATGGGCGATACTGGATCCCAGGAAAAACTAACGCTGCCCGTTGTACAGTCGGCGGTGGCTTTAAAATTGGTAGCAGTGGGCGGCGTCGGGATGCCCGTAGTATCCCCAACTTCCCCTGTCCCGTTGTGAACAGTGGGGTCAGTCCCCTTCAGTTCTTCACAGCCATTGTTACAGCCATCCCCATCCGGGTCATCGGTAGCGTTGTATTCACTCAAATTGCCGTAATATGCCCGTTCCCAGCCATCAGCCAGCCCGTCAAAATCGCGGTCACACAGGTCTTCGTCGGTGCCATCAACACATTCCGCGCCAATGTCCATCTTTTTGATGATGGTGCGCCGCCCCACAAAATCAAACGGAATACTTGCCATCGGGAAGGCGATCAGTTTCACTTTGGCTTTGACCTGAATTTCCAGGATGTCACCGTTCGCCAGCAGGTCATCCGTGACGGTGGAGCAGGTATAGGTAACGGGGGAACTTAGCGGCGAGTTGGCTTTAATATATTTGATGGTGATGGTTTGATCTTCCGCAAAAAAAACTTCGCCTGCGGCTTTTAACATGCCGGGGCCCCGGACTGTGCTACCATCCCAAA
>CAZKZS010000435.1:0-3911 GCA_964557285.1 uncultured Anaerolineae bacterium
TTCCATCACCAAATCCTACGCGACTTATCTTGCCCCTCACGGTACGGCCAATACTATCGCGCCGGGGCCAGCCCATACCCCACTTACAGATGCCTGGAACGTCGACGAATCGCTTAAAAATCTGGCTAAGACGATTCCTCTGGGCAGGCTGGGTGTCCCCGATGATTTTAAAGGGGCTGCTGTTTTTTTGGCTTCCGACTATGCCCGTTATATCACAGGTGCGACGATTGACATCAACGGCGGCTTCCGCATGGAGTAAGTAATCCCCACCCCTGCATTCATCTTCCTATCTTTACGCAACTGGCAATTAAGGTTAATCCCCCTAAAAATTGGGGGATACTTTTTTTCTCTTTCCTCTTAAAATGAGTATATACTCAAAAAATGAGTATATACTCAAAAATGCTTCCCTGACGAAAAGTGACATTCATCCTATTTTGAGGATGACTTTTGTTCTTTGTTCGTATTTTACGCCAGTCGTATAATACGAATAGCGAAATATTTATGTGGAGAGGAAGATGATCCCTGAAGAACGGGTGAAAGTGACGACCCGCGCCCTGCACCGCCTGATATGGAGTTTACGGATTGACCAGTTAGGAACGTGGTCGCCCGTACTGCGGGGCATGGCACAGCTTGACCTGCATGTGCTGAAGCTGATTGCTGAATATCCAACCATTCAACCAAAAGAGATTTGCGCGGAACTGCATATCCCACCCAGCACCCTGACCAGCGCTTTAAATCGGCTGGAAAAACGCGGCCTGCTGCAACGCCAGATTAATCGTTTTGACCGGCGCTCCTTTCATCTGGAACTGACGCCCCAGGGATGGGAAATTCACCGGGAGCATGAACGGGTTGACCGGATGATTACGGAGAAGGCGCTGGATATGCTGGACAGCGAAGACGAAACCCAATTGTTTATCGACCTGCTGGCAAAAGTCAGCCAGCGTTTAGAGGAGAAAGAAGCATGATTACCCTGGAGAATGTTTGCAAAAGTTACCAGATGGGGCCAGTGAAGGTAGTAGCACTGAATGATGTCTCACTGCACATTGATTCCGGTGAGTTTGTGGTCGTGCTGGGGCCGTCTGGCAGTGGCAAAACGACCCTGCTGAATATGATTAGTGCGCTGGATGCACCCACCGAAGGCACCATCCGGGTGAATGGGGTTGATATTGCCCGCAATAACCGCCGCCAGCAGTTTGCTTTCCGCCGCGAAACTGTGAGTTTTATCTTCCAGAGTTTTAACCTGTTCCCCAGCCTGACCGCGCTGGAAAATGTCCAGTTTGCCGTCGATATGAAAAATCATGGCCGCAGCAAAGCCGACGCAGTACGGGTGCTGGAAGATGTGGGCCTGGGCGCACGGCTGAATCATTTTCCGCATGAGCTATCCGGTGGGGAACAGCAGCGTGTCGCTATTGCGCGGGCGCTGGCGACGGGCAATCCGGTGCTGCTGGCGGACGAACCCACAGGCGAACTTGATTTCCGCACAGGGGTACAGATTCTTCAGCTTTTGCAGCGGCAGGCGCATAACGGCAAAACCGTGCTGGTCGTCACCCACAACCGCGAAATTTCGCGGGTCGCTGATCGGGTTATCGAACTTAGCAGTGGGTCGATTGTCAGTGATGGGCAGCCCGTAGGTGGCAAAGCCGCTATCGTTGACCTTCACTGGTAAGGGGAAACCTCATGAAATTCTGGCTGAGATGGTCGCTGCGTGATTTGCGCGAGCGCTGGCTGCAAGTGGTCGCCATCGCGCTAATTATTGCACTTGGAACAGGGGTTTATAGCGGTCTGGGTGGGCAGCGCAAATGGCGCGAAGCCTCCTATAAACAAAGCTACGCCATGCTGAAGATGTTCGACATGCGCCTGAACCTGACCGAAGGCAGCTACCTTGAAGGGGAAGCCCTTCAGCAGGCGCTTTCGGAAATTGAGGGGGTACAGGCGGCGGATGTGCGGCTGGTGATGCCCACGCTGGTGGATGCCTCCAAACCGGATGAATCGATTCTGCTGCCGGGGCGCATTGTTGGCATGAAACCGGATGCACAGGTCAATCAGATTTATATTCATGAGGGGCGCGGCCTGACTCCTGAGGATAGCGGTACATCTGCCGTCGTGGTGGATTATCTTTTTGCCAAGTATTACAACCTGAAACCCGGTGATTCGATTCGAGTGACCGGAGACAACACGCTGAATTTTGTTGGCGCGGGACAGTCACCGGAATACTTCCAGATTGCGCCCACCGAAGGGCTGTTTATGATGGGAGAAAGCAGCTATGCCGTGTTATATATGCCGTTGGCCTCCCTGCAAGCCAGGGTCGGGCGCGAAGGGCTGGTCAATGATGCGGTGCTGCTGGTCGAAAAGGATGCCAGCCGTCAGGCTGTTGAGCAGCAGATTGAAGCAGTGATGGCGGAAAAATTCCCACAAACCGGATTCACGCTGACCCCGAAAGAGGAGGATAACGTTTATTCTCTGTTGTATGGGGACGCCAAACAGGATCAGGGGGTCTGGAATCTCATTGCCTTTTTGTTCCTGATTGGGGCAGCGATGGCCGCGTTTAATCTGGCCGGACGTATTGTGGAAGCTCAGCGCCGCGAAATTGGCATCGGGATGGCATTGGGACTGCCGGGCGCTCGTCTGGCGATTCGTCCCCTGCTGATTGGGCTGCAAATTGCCCTGCTGGGGACGGTTTTTGGGCTGGTGGCTGGTTACATCCTCAGCGAGGCATTTTCGACTTATATTGAAGGGTTTATGTCGCTGCCTGCCTGGGCCGACCCGTTTTCGCTGGTGGCTTTTGTACGGGCGGCGCTGGTGGGAATCCTGATTCCGTTTGCCGCAACGCTCTATCCGGTTTGGCGGGCGGTGCGGGTGCGTCCGGTGGATGCTATCAAAACCGGTCATCTGGTCGCCAAAGGCGGCGGGCTGATTCCGATGATTCAAAATGTGCCGCTGCCGGGTCGCAGTTTTACGCAGATGCCGTTTCGTAATCTGCTGCGAGCGCCCTGGCGCAGTTTGCTGACCCTGCTTGGGATTTCGGTGGCGATTGTTTTGCTGGTAGCCATGGCGGGGATGCTGGATACGATTATTGCGACGATTGACCGTGCCAAAGTTGCCTATCTGGATGATAGTCCCCAACGGATGACCGTTATGCTGGATAGTTTTTATCCGGTAGAAAGCATCCAGCACTTAACGCAGCTTCAAAATGAGGACGGGCAGCCACTTTTTAGCATCACCGCGACCAGCATTACCGCGCCTGCCTCCTTTATGGATGGGGATGAGGAAATTTTTACGGCGCTGGAACTTCTCGACATAGACAACCCCATCTGGACTCCGACTCTGCTGTCCGGCAGCCTGTCAGAAGGCATCGTCATTTCGGATAAAACGGCGCAGGATTTGAACGTGTCGGTTGGCGATACGGTGACACTGCGGCATCCTATCCGCGAAGGGCTGTTTTCCTTCCGCATGACAGAAACCGAACTTAAAGTCGCGGGTATTCATAATAACCCCTTGCGGACACCCAGTTACCTGAGCCTGGATCAGGCGAGTTTAGTTGGGATTGAGGGTTTGACCAATACGCTGACGGTGCAGCCTGCCGCCGGAGTCAGTCAGGATGAAATCCGGCGGGTGCTGTTTGCCCATCCGAATATTGCGTCCGTTACCGCCATTGCCGACCTGCCCAATGCCTTTGAGGATATGCTGGAAATTCTGGTGTACTTTATGCGGATTGTGCAGGGGGTGGTGCTGATCATGGCCTTCCTGATTGCCTTTAATTCGACCAGCATCAATGTGGATGAGCGCCGCCGTGAAATTGCCACCATGTTTGCCTTTGGGCTGCAAATCCGCACCGTCACCCGGATGCAAATGCTGGAAAATGTGCTGATTGGGCTGCTGGGAACAGCAGTCGGAATCATCGTGGGGAACGT
>CAZKZS010000436.1:0-3908 GCA_964557285.1 uncultured Anaerolineae bacterium
GTGCAGCACTGGCCTGAAGGCCAGCGTTACAGGGCAGGTGACGGGCGTACCGCCCTTAACACACTGCCCCTACACCCTAACCGCTAATGGCTAAATGCTAACGGCTAAATTTGGGCAGGCATCGCTCCCGTTGGTCGCTTGTTCCTGCCCCTACACGCTAACCACCTTCATTTGTTCCTGCCCCCTTTGCTGGGGGATAGACCTCAACCCCGACTCGCAGCGACTCATCCACCGGAAGATTCTGTTGTTCCAGCGCATGAACATATTCCGGGTGCAGGATAAATGTTCCATCCTGTAAAATTTCCCTGTCCCAGGGATTCATAATCAATTCGTCGGAAATCAGGCCGATGTAATCCGGGAGGTGCTGTCCCCATGTATGCGCGTACATGACCGCACATCGGATGTCCTTTGCACCCATCTGCTGCACTTCTACCCGTGCCAGTTGCAGGGTTTTACCTTCCGAACAAATTTCATCCACGATGAGGATTTTTTTGTCCTTCACTTCTTCCGGCGGCCTGACCACCCACTGCGGCTCATCATGAATCACGCGGTCAAACTGGCGGCGGGTGAGCCGAATCGCGTAGACATCCACCCGCAGCAGATGAGAAATGAGAGTCGCAGGGTATATGCCGCCACGTAAAATGCCTAAAATCATGTCCGGCTGATACGCGGAAGCGGCCAGCGCCAGCCCTTTGCACAGCCCGAAAAAATCCTGCCACGAGATGATTTTGATTCCTTCGCGGCTGCCATAATCGTAATAGGTCATGTGTTCCTCAGATGTTGCAAAATAGCGTCTGTCATTTCGTGGGTGGTCAAAGTGCCGCCTAAATCCGGCGTTTTTGCTCCGGCCAACAGCGCTTTTTCCACCGCCCGCCGAACAGATTCGGCGGCATCGGTGACATGCAGCCACTCAAGCATCATGGCGGCGGCCAGAATAGAAGCGATAGGGTTGGCAATGCCTTTTCCGGCAATATCTGGCGCTGAACCATGCACCGATTCAAACATGGAAGGGAACTGGCGTTCGGGATTGATATTGGCACTTGGCGCTAAGCCCAGCCCGCCGGAAATCATCCCGCCCAGATCGGAGAGAATATCCCCAAACAGATTGGAGGCGACCACGACATCAAAATAGTCAGGGCGGCGGACAAAATTCATAGCGGCGGCGTCCACATGCTGTTTATCGACTTCTACATCAGGATAGTCACCCTGAATCCCTTCCAGCACGTCATCCCATAAGACCATGCCGTATTTCAGCGCGTTGGATTTAGTAATCATGGTCAAACGCTGGCGGCGGTTATGTGCCATTTCAAACCCGAACCGTAAAATACGCTCAACCCCTTTCCGCGTGTGAATCGAAGTCTGAGTCGCAAATTCGTCCGGAGTGCCGACTTTAAACCGCCCGCCGTGACTGACATACTCCCCTTCGGAATTTTCGCGCAGCACCACCAGATCAATCGGTTCGCTGGTTTTGAGGGGAGATGGCACGCCAGGCAGCAGTTTAGCCGGACGCACACAGGCATACTGGTCAAAATGCTGGCGGATTTCCACAATAGGGACAAGGGTAATATGGTCGGGAATACGGGCAGGGTCGCCCAGCGCCCCCAGATAAATCGCATCAAATGGTCGCAAAATTTCCAGATAATTAGGGGGGGTGACGCGCCCGTGCTGGTGATAATATTCCGCACCCCAGGGGATATGCGTAAAATCAAAAGCGAAGGTGCTGTCCTGTACCGCTTCCAGCACCCGCACCACCTCCGCCGTGACTTCTATCCCAATGCCGTCACCGGGGTACACCGCAATTTTGAAGGTTTTCATGCCCCTTAATCCAGATGAAAGACTTCTTCCAGTTCCTGCATATTTTCATCCGGTCGGCCAGAAATTGACTCAAAATAGGGGCCCATAAATTCCTGCCACTTGAGGTTAATGGCTTCTTTTGCCATGCCGTCTAAAGATGCCTGAAAACTTTCTTCTGCCTCAAAATAACCGAATAATAACCCATCATCCCGCAAAAAGAGGCTGTAATTGTGCCACCCTGTACGGCGCAGCGCGTCCAGCATCTCCGGCCAGACCACCTCGTGATGTTTTTTGTATTCTTCGAGTTTATCCTGTTTCACCTTGAGTAAAAAACCTACTCTTTTCATCAGAAATCCTTTTTTGTTGCAAATTGTTGATATTTGTTGATAATTGTTGAAATCTAACATATTCATTAAAAAGTGTCAAACCATGACGACCTATGAACGACGCCAGACGATCCTCCGACTCCTGCAAGAAAATGCTGGCGTTAAAGTTACGGAACTTGCCCGCCAGTTGGAGGTTTCCGAAGGTACGATTCGGAATGATCTGGAAGCGCTGGATAAAGAACGGCAGTTGGTCCGGGTGCGTGGCGGGGCAGTAGCCCGCGACCAGAATTTAATCCCCAGTTATGCCATCAGCGCCCGCGCCCGTGTGAATATGGATTCCAAGCGGCGTATCGCGCAGTGGGCGGCGGGCATGGTCGAAAGCGGCGATTCGATTCTGCTGGATGCCAGTACCACCGTTTTACACATGGCCTCGTTCCTCAAAGACCGTCAGAATTTAACCATTGTGACCAACGGCTTAGAAGTGGCGCGGCTGCTGGCAGAAAATCCCACCAATACCGTCATTTTGTTAGGGGGAATCCTCAAAACCGACGGGGCGGCAGTGGTCGGCGGCCTGAGCGAAAATATTCTAAAGGAACTGCATATTCAAAGTGCGTTTGTGTCGGCCTCAGGGTTTTCGATTGAAGCAGGACTGATGGAAAATGATATTCAGGAAGCGCAGTTGAAAAGTTTGATGATTAAGGCCGCCGGACGCACGATTGCGCTGGTGGATACAAGTAAATTTGGCAGGCTGCGACTCGCACCGTTCGCCGTCCTTAAAAATATTGACCATATTGTAACGGATAATGAGGTGTCGCCTCAGGTGGCCGACCAGTTGAGCCGGGCGAATATTCACCTGACGATTTGCAGCGAAACCACCGTCACCACCTACCCGCCTCATGTGGAAAACCAGACCTATTACACCATCGGCTTCGCTAACATGAGTGAGGAGATGCCCTTTGGTCGGGATGTGCGGCGTAGTCTGGAAATTGCGGCAAAACAGGCCAACAATATCCATCTGGTGGTGGCCGATAACCAGCTAAGCGGCGATGTGGCGCTGGAAGTGGCCGAAGATTTAATTGCCCGTCAGGTTGATCTGGTCATTGAATACCAGATTGATGAAAAAGTGGGCAATATTATCGCCCACAAATTTAATCAGGCAGGCATCCCCGTGATTTCAGTCGATATTCCGATGGTAGGGGCAACCTTTTTTGGCGTAGATAATTATAAAACCGGCTATATTGCCGGAGTCGCGCTGGCGGAATGTGTCCAAAAAGAATGGAACGGCCAGTTTGACCGCCTGATTGTGATGGAACATCCCCGCGCCGGACATCTGGTAGCCGCACGGATTCAGGGGCAGCTAGACGGCTTTTTAGAAGTTATTCCACACGTTCAGGAAACGGACATGATTTTTGTGGACTGTGGCAACAATTTGCAGGTTAGCAGCGAAGTCATGTTACATCTGCTGGAAAGCCTTCCTGACGCCCGCCGCCTGCCTGTGATTTGTTTTAATGATGAGGCCACCCTGGGCGCGATTTACGCCGCCCGTAAACTGAACCGTGAACAGGATTTGTTGCTGTCCGGTCAGGGTGCTGACCGTCTGGTACGAAAGGAAATCGTCCGTCCTCATTCGCGGCTGGTGGGTGCGGCGGCCTATAAACCGGAAAAATACGGGGAAAAGCTGATTGAAATCGCGCTGAAAATCTTAAAGGGTGAACCCGTTCCGCCCGCCATTTACGTAGAACATACTTTTCTAAATGCGGAGAATATCGCATTACACTATCCCGATGT
>CAZKZS010000437.1:0-3907 GCA_964557285.1 uncultured Anaerolineae bacterium
AAACCCGGAGCATGTCTGGAATGGCATGATGTGGGCGGTAGCGCTGGGAGTCATTGGGGCGCGGCTGTGGTTTGTATTTTTCCCGCCGGTGGCAACCGCAGAGGCTGGCAAAGATACTGCCTGGATGCTCAAAAACTTTTTTGACCTCAACGATGGCGCAATTACCATCTGGAGTGGAGGTCTGGGCATTTTTGGGGCGGTGATTGGCGGGTTTATCGGTATTTTGATTTACGTCTATCGCGCCAAACTGACCGATTTATGGGTCTGGATTGACATGGCTGCTATGGGGCTGCCCTTAGGACATGCCATCGGACGGTGGGGCAACTACGTGAATCAGGAGCTTTACGGTAAGCCGACGGATTTACCCTGGGCGATTTCAATTGACAATCCCCCTGCCAAATACGCAGACGCATCCGGTTTTCATCCCCTATTTTTATATGAAAGCCTATGGAATCTGGCGCTGTGCGGATTTCTGCTGTGGCTGTGGTTCAACTATCGCTCCCGATTCTACAAAGGGGACTTTCTTCTTATTTACCTGATGGGCTATGCCCCTATACGATTCATGTTAGAGTTTCTGCGGGTCGAAATTGCGGAAGTTCCCGGCTTAGGCATCAATTCTTCGCAAACCATTACTGCCATTGCTTTTGCTGCTGCTGCCGCCATCTTTATTTACCGTCATTGGTTCGCTGAAATTCCAGCCACATCCTATTACGATGAAAGCGCGGCAAGAAAATCCAAAGGGCCGTCCGAACGCAAGCGGAAATCACAGCGAAAACGGGCGTAAGCGGAGTGAGTGAATGATAGAAGCCGAAGGTCTGACCAAGTATTTTGAATCATTTCTGGCAGTGGATGGTATTTCGCTGAACGTCGAACCGGGCAGCGTGGTCGCTATTTTGGGACCAAATGGGGCCGGCAAAACCACGACGGTACGCATGTTGACGGGCATCCTCAAACCAAGTGCGGGATGGGCGCGGGTGGCGGGATATGATGTGGTGACACAAACGGCTCAGGTGCGTGCCAGCGTGGGGGTGTTGACTGAGCAGCACGGCCTCTATGAGCGTATGAAAGGGCTGGACTATCTGGATTTTTTCGGGCAGGTGTATCATCTGCCTGAGCAGGTGCGGCGACAGCGTTCGCTGGAACTGATGGAACGGTTTGGGCTGGGACAGGCACTTGACAAACGGCTGGGGCAATATTCCAAAGGTATGAAACAAAAATTAGCGCTGGTACGTGCCATGCTGCATGATCCGCTGGTGCTGCTGCTGGATGAACCGACCAGCGCGATGGACCCGCAGAGTGCAAAACTGGTGCGCGATTCTATTCTTGAACTCCGCCATGAAAAACGTACTATTGTCCTCACCACCCATAACCTGCTGGAAGCCTCCCAACTGGCAGACCAAATTGGCATCATTCGCAACGGGCGGATTATCGCCTACGGCACGTTTGAGGAACTTGCCCAGGTGGTTGTTGGCCCGCCTATCATGCGGCTGCAAATGACCGGTTATTTAAATGGCATCGCTGATGATTTACGCGAGGTGGTTGAACTTAAAGCCATTGGCGAGGACTGGCTGGAATATGTGGCCCCACAGCCCAAAGTGATTAACCCGATGGTGTTACGACGGGTGATGGATAAAGGGGGCAACGTGCTAATGTTAAGCCAGGCTTCCCGCACGCTGGAAGATGTCTATTTAAAAATCGTCGAGGAAGATGAGAAAAAGGGACGGAATAAGTAATGGCCGAAGTGACCCTGAAACGCCCCCTTGCCGAAACTGTAAGTTCCCCGCCGCGTGATAGCTGGCGAACGACCCTTTCTAATGCCCTGATTGTGACCCGCCGTGAAGTCCGTGACAGCTTCCGGGACTGGCGCATTGTCGTGCCGATATTTTTACTGACGCTGGTATTTCCTTTTCTGGCAAATATCGCCAGTTCGGTATTTATGGGATTGTTTGAACGTTACGGAGAGGCGGACACAGAAGGCATAGCGGAAGCCTTTTTGCCCCTTATGCCTATGCTCGTCGGCTTTTTCCCCATTTCGATTTCACTGGTCATCGCGCTGGAAACCTTTGTCGGGGAAAAAGAACGGCTGAGTCTTGAGCCGCTGCTTTCCACGCCCTTGACCAACACGGAATTGTACATTGGTAAAGTCCTGGCAGCGATTTTGCCGCCTCTGGCCGCCGGATATCTGGGAATCAGCATCTACCTGATCGGGTTGATTTTTGGTACTCAGCAGTGGCGGCCAGACCTTATGCTGATCGTGCAAATTCTTCTGCTGACTCTGGTGCAGGCAGTGGTTATGGTCACGGGCGCAGTGGTTATTTCCAGCCAGACGACCTCTACCCGCGCCGCGAATCTGCTGGCAAGTTTTGTGATTATCCCGATGTCGCTGTTGGTGATGGTGGAAAGCCTCATCATGATCAAACCCTCTGCCCGCCATACGCTGTGGTGGATTATGCTGGGGCTGGTCGTTGTGATTGTGCTGCTGCTGCGGACGGGGACACGGATTTTTAACCGTGAAGAACTGCTGGGGCGTTCTATTGACCACCTTAACTTTCGATGGGCGTGGCAGATATTTCAGGAACAGTGGCGCGGCGGGGTAGAGGATTTTTCTCCCCTTCAATGGTATCGGCGGAGTGTTTTTCCCGCGCTGATAAATCTGCGCCGTCCGATGCTGGTTTTTATCCTCTGTGCATTTTTTAGCTTTATGGGTGGCTGGCTGCTCAGTGACCGTTATACGCTGCCCCTTGATGACCAGTCTCTCAGCGATGAAACTGTGCTGGATAATATGCGGGAAATTTTTGATTTGGGGCAAGACCCGCGTTTTGTGATGTTCGCTTTTACTCAGAATGTACGGGTCATTGTGCTGGCGATGTTGATCGGCATTTTTACCTTCGGCGTCATGGGACTGTTTTTTACCATTTTGCCCTTTGGGATTTTTGGCTATGTGATGGGTAATGTCGCCAAAGCCGGAATCAACCCCCTGCCGTTTATCATGGCGATTGTGCCGCATGGAATCGCGGAAATTCCCGCTATTATTATCGCGGGGGCAGTGGCCTTACAGTTGGGCGCGGTTGTCACCCGTCCGCCCAAAGAAACAACGGTCATGGAAGCGTGGATTCGGATGCTGGCAGATGCCATTAAGCTGTTTATCGCAGTTATCTTGCCCTTACTAATTTTTGCGGCCATACTGGAAGTGCAGCTTACCCCCCGTGTGGTGGAATGGGTTCTTACACACTGAAGGTAAAATATGGCACGACTCATCGTTCTGGGGTCTGCGGCAGCAGTCTCCGACGAATATCACGATAACACGCATCTGCTTTTAGAAGGCGAAAACAGCGTCGTTCTCATCGACTGCGGTTCAAATCCGGTCGTAAAACTCAAGCGGTTTGGGATTCATTACACCCGCCTGACGGATATGATTTTGACCCATTTTCACCCCGACCATGTATATGGTGTCCCGATTTTGCTGATGCACATGTGGCTGCTGGGACGCGAAAATCCGCTGCGGGTGTACGGACTGAATCACTGTCTGGAACGCACTGAAGATATGATGCTGGCATTTTCATGGGATACCTGGCCGCGATTCTTCCCGATTGCCTTCTACCGCGTGCCAGAACGCCCCAACGCGCTGGTTTTAGACAATGAGGACTTCCGCATCACCTCCTGGCCTGTCAAACATTTTCTGCCGACCATCGGCTTACGAATTGAAGTCAAATCATCGGGCAAAGTGGTGGGCTACTCCTGCGATACCGAACCGATTCCCAATTCGGTAGAAATTGGCCGGAACGCGGATTTATTTTTGCATGAGGCAGCGGGCGCGGGCATGGGACATTCCAGCGCGGCACAGGCGGGCGAGATTGCAATGGAGGCGGGCGCTCATAAACTGGTGCTGGTGCATTACGATGTCTGG